>NZ_AHCD03000044.1:0-347149 GCF_000238295.3 Pseudoalteromonas rubra | reverse complement strand
CAAAAAACCGCTACGCCTGATAATAGAGTGAAAATTAACCGCAACTTAAAACACAAAAAATTCACAAAACCATAAAGATGCAAGCAACCCGGAGACTATCCCCGGGTTGCCTTAAAGGGCTCAGATCTCCAGCACCTCTTCGTCCTCATCAATATCGCTATCATCAAAGGCCGAGCGTAAAGCTACTTCGCCGTGGATCAGCTCAGCAACCTCGCCAAGGTACTGGCATTCAAAGACCTCAGCCACACTCAACTCAATCTGCCAGTGCGCTTTAATCTCACTAAGTAGTCGCATCATCAATAAAGAGTGCCCGCCCAGGTCGAAGAAATTCGCTGACATACTAATGGAATCGGACTCCACCTCCAGCAAGCGTGCCACCACGTCCACCAGTTGTTGCTCCAGCGCGGTTTGCGGTGCGACATACTCATCAGTCATGGCAGTTAGCGCAATGTCTGGCAGTGCTTTTCTGTCTATTTTGCCATTGGCAGTCAGCGGCCAGGCCGTAATTAATTGCCAGGCCGAAGGCACCATATAAGGCGGTAAACTGGCAGACAGACTGGCCATGAGCTGCTCGGTTAAGTCGTCAGTCTGCTGCTGAGAGTGTGGCTCAACATAAGCAACTATCAGGCCTCGCGCTTTATTCACCATAACCAGAGACTGTGCAACCCGCTCATCCGCATTCAGTGCAGCCTCGATTTCGCCCAGCTCTACCCGGAAACCCCGGATCTTAATCTGGTCGTCAATACGGCCCACATATTCCACTAAACCATCGGGCTTAAAGCGCACCAAATCACCGGTTCGATACAACTCAGCTGCTTGCCCCGGCTCAGAAAAATAGGGGTTTGTAATAAACCGTTCTTTACTCAGCTGAGGCTGATTCAGATAACCCAATGCCAGACCATCTCCCCCCACACAGAGCTCCCCCACCACACCTTGAGGCAATTGACGCCCTTGCGGGCTCAGGACCAAAATATGATCCCCCTGCACACCTCGACCAATGGGCACACCGGCACTGATATCCTGATCAGCCGGGACCGGATAGCAACAGGTAAAGGTGGTATTTTCGGTGGGACCATACCCATTAATCACGGTGACCTGAGGCAGGCATGCCTGCACAGCGGTGACAGCTTGTGGATTAAGCACATCGCCCCCGGCCAGCACCGTTTGTAATGCCAACGTGTCAGCCTCTAATTCGCCACACACCTTGCTCCATTCCGTGAATAAACCCGAGGTCAGCCACATTGCAGTAATCCCCTGCGAGCTCAACACCTTGTTGATCCCATCCAGTGACAGATAAGTCTCGGGGTACAATACACAGCGCCCACCATTCAGCAGTGGCCCCCAAATTTCCAGGGTGGCTGCATCAAAGGCGATATTGGCGCTTTGCAGGAACACGGTCTGGTTGTTCAGGGCCATAAAGTTAGGGTCGTACACCAGACGATTGACTGCCCGGTGCGGTGTCATCACGCCCTTGGGCGTGCCCGTAGAGCCTGACGTGTAAATCACATAAGCAATCGACTGCGCCGTTAGCCCTTCAGCCCTGGGCAAATCTAATACACTCAGCGCAGACCAGGGCGCATCTATGGTGTCTAACGTGATTTTTGCCACCGAGCTGAAAGCCAGTACTTCATGCTGCGCCTGCTCAGTCAGGACCACAGTTAGCTGAGTATCTTCAAGCATATAGGCCAGGCGAGATTCCGGATAAGTTGGATCCAGCGGGACATAAGCGCCACCGGCTTTCAGAATCGCCAGGGTTGCAACCAGCATCTCCACAGAGCGGCCCAGACACAAACCGACTAACGCACCTGCACCAATCTGATGTGTTTCTCGCAGATACAGCGCCAGCTGGTTAGCACGCGCATTCAACTCACCATAACTAAGCATCTG
Organism: Pseudoalteromonas rubra; assembly: GCF_000238295.3. Taxonomy (NCBI): domain Bacteria; kingdom Pseudomonadati; phylum Pseudomonadota; class Gammaproteobacteria; order Alteromonadales; family Pseudoalteromonadaceae; genus Pseudoalteromonas; species Pseudoalteromonas rubra. The sequence goes on along the minus strand of NZ_AHCD03000044.1, from coordinate 345,262 downwards.
GTCATTCAGCTGCACTGCCACCTCATTAGGTGTTGCCGCAGCCTGCAACTCAAACAACTCATGAATACAAGACAGCCGCGGATAGTTAGCTCGCTCACTCTGCCACGTATCTTGCAGCGCTATCTCAGCAGGCGGTAAGACCGTCAGCGTCGACACGGGCTGATTGCTATTATCTTGCAGTGCATTCACCAACCCATGCAGTGCTGTTTCCATCCAGTCAGCAATGCGCGTCGCCTCAACAGTTTGCTCAATCTGGAAGTCCAGCGTAAAGCTGGCCTGCTCGCCCAGATCGTTAACAGACAGATCAAATGGGTAATTGGTACGCTCACGGGTACTAAGCAAACTCGGGGCCCCCTCATCACGGTGAGACGCAGCCTGCTCCTGTGCGGCATCATGCCCGGTATGACGGTAGTTGAGGATCGCACTGAACAGCGGCGTATTACCGCTGATGGCACTGTGGCTTTGCGCTTCTGCCAGCGACACCTGCTCGTAAGGCAGCAATGCCTGCAGTGCGTCGTTAACTTCTCTCAGGGCATCCTGAGCACTTTGCTGTCCCAGCGAAACGCGCAGCGGCAAAGTATTGATCAACATGCCCATCATGTTTTCTATACCAGGCATACCATTCATGCGCCCTGACATCACAGTACCAAATACCACCTCATCACGGCCTGTGCTGGTGCTCAATACCTGTGCCCAGGCAAGGTGGAATAGCGCAGCCGGGCTGCATTGCAGGTGTCTCGATAATGCCCGGATCTGCTGCGACAACGCCATATCAAGCGTCGTGCTATATTCCGCTACCGCATTGCCGTCTCCGGTCACCTGGGACAAACCAAATGGCAAAGTTGGGGTATCAATGTCGCCGAGCTGCTCGGTGAAAAACGCCGCCGTATCCAGCTTAGTGCTTTGTGCCATTGAACGGGCGATAAAGTCACGATAAGGCAGTGGTGCGGGTAATTCAGCCTTGTTTTGTGCACCCAGCTCTGAGAGCAATATTTCCAAAGAGACATGATCGGTGATCAGGTGATGGAACTTCAGCAATGCATAAATTCTGCCCTGCTCGTCCTGTGGTGACACCATCAGTTGGATCAACGGTGCAGACTCCAGCTCAAAGCCATGCGCGGCATTGGCCACATAGTCTTCAAACTGCGCTTTTATCTTTGCGCGCTCGAACGCTAACTCAGAGACGGGCAGTTGTGCCTCACGCAGTACAACTTGCACTGCCTGCGCACGACCACGCCAGAAAATCGCGGTACGCAGCACATCATGGCGCTGGATCACAAAGTTCAGCTCAGCTTTGAGTTGTGCCAGTTGCGAATCATCCGCCAGTTCAAACGCCATGGTACTGACATAAGGGTCGTGCTGCTGGTTCAGCGTGTGCACAAACAGCACCCCTTCTTGCAGCGGTGCCAGTGGATACATATCCTGCACGTTTGCAGCGCCACCGGGCACCTGCGCAATCAGGCTGTCTATGCTGTCCTGTGTCAGTTCAATCAAAGGCAACATATCCGGGGTAATGGTGCTCGCCTGCTCGGGGATCAGGTTTTGAGGCACGCTGAATTCAAATTCAACCTGGGGTTGTGCGTCCAGATGCGCTGCCATCACACTCAGGCTACCCGCCTTAAACAAGGCCTGCGCCTGGCACTGATAACCCAGCTGTTTAACCCGGGACAGTAGCTGCATGACCAATAAAGAGTGGCCACCCAGAGCAAAAAAGTTAGCATCACGGCTAATTTGCTCTACCGGCAGGTTCAGGACATCAGCCCAGATTGCCGCCAGCGTACGCTCGGTATCGCCCTGTGGTGCCACATAATCGCTACTTAAATCCGCGTGTTCAGGCGCTGGCAGCGCCTTGCGGTCAATCTTACCGTTAGGGGTTTGTGGCCATTCGTCAATCAACACGAAACTGGTTGGGATCATGTACTCAGCTAATGACAGACCCAGTGTCTCAACAATCGACGCTATCAGCGTCTGTTGCGCCGCTTGCACCTGCTCAGTAAGCGGTTTAACGTAGGCAACCAAACGCTGGTTGCCCTGCGTATCTGACAACGCCATCACCAGTGCCGAATCAACTTCGTGATGCTCGCCGATATGATATTCAATTTCACCCAGCTCAATGCGCAATCCGCGAATTTTTACCTGATGGTCCATCCGACCCATATATTCTATGGCGCCATCATCACGAAAGCGCACCAGATCGCCGGTTTTATAGAGTCGCGAGCTTGGCAATGTATCCTCAAACGGATTATCAATAAACCGCTCGGCAGTCAGCTCGGGGCGGTTATGATAGCCGCGCGCCAGACCTTCACCGCCGATGTGCAGCTCACCACAGGCACCTTGTGGTAGCAGGTTAAGGGCCTCATCCAGGATCACCAGCTGGATATTCTGGATTGGTTTCCCAATCGGCACGCTGCTGCCATGTGGCTGGCTGCAATCCCAGTAGCTGACATCAATGGCCGCTTCGGTCGGACCATATAAGTTGTGCAGTTGTGCCGAAGGTAAACTCGCTCTGAACTGTTCAACATGGCTGATCTGCAGCGCTTCACCACTACAGAACACCTGATTAATAGACGTACAACGAGCAAGATCGCCATGCTCCAGCATCACACCCAGCATAGAGGGAACAAAGTGTAGTTTGGTGATCCCCGCGGCCACGATCAGCTCGCTTAGATATTCCGGTTCTTTATGACCACCAGGTTTGGCAATCACCAGCTCCGCGCCTTTGAGCATAGGCCAGACGAATTCCCATACAGATACATCGAAACTGTAAGGGGTCTTTTGCAAAATTCTGTCGTCCGGGCCACAACCGTATTCGTTGTCCATCCAGTCGATGCGGTTATGCAGCGCCTGATGCTCAACCAGCACGCCTTTAGGCAGCCCGGTGGAGCCTGACGTGTAAATGGTATAGGCAAGATTGCGAGCATTCAGACCAATGTCACTCACTGCAATATTGGTATCCGGATAAGCGCTAAAATCGAACTCATCCAGTCGCGTAACGCTTGCTTCACCAAGGCTCACTCGCCCGGCAACCACAGCTGTGCTGAGTACCACAGCCGCATTGGCATCTTCAACCAGGTAAGCCAGGCGTGCCGGAGGCAACTCGGGGTCCAGCGGCACATAAGCGCCACCGGCTTTGAGGATACCCCAAATCCCGATCACCATTTCCAGTGAGCGCTCGACACACAAGCCCACTAACGAATCCGGTCCGATATTGTGCTCCGCGCGCAGATAATGGGCCAATTGGTTAGCTCTGCTATTGAGCTCACCATAGCTCAGAGTCTGCTCACCAAAGCACAGCGCAATCTGCTCCGGCGTGGTAGCTGCCTGCTGCTCAAACAGTTCGTGAATACACAGCTCACGCGGATAATCCAGCGCAGTGTCATTCCAGTTATGTAGCTGCTGCTGGCGCTCCGCCTCATCCAGCACACACAGACTCTGTACCGCAGTGCTGCTCTGGCTATCCAGTAAATCCAGCACCTGAGTCAGGGTCACTTGCAGATACTGTGCAATGCGCGCCGCCGGGGCACGTTTATCTACCTGCAGCTCAAACCCAAAGCCATCGCCGAAATCATCCACCGAGAGGTTGAACGGATAGTTGGTGCGCTCTTCACTACTGATGACTCTAAATCCGGCATCCTGCTCCAGCTGCGACTCCTCTGTCGCCGAATGGCGGTAGTTCAGCATCGCACTGAACAGGGGCAGCTGACCACTCACGCCGCTGCAACGCTGCGCCTCGGCCAGCGACACCTGCTCGTACGGCATCAAGGCACGCAGGTCATCATTAATCTGTGCCAGCAGGCTCATCGCATCCTGCTCACTCAGCGACACCCGCAGCGGCAGGGTGTTGATCATCATCCCCATCAGCTGGCTGCTCAGGCCATCGTCGCTCATACGGCCGGATAAGACAGTACCGAACACCACCTCCGACTGACCACTACACACCCCCAGTACTTTGGCCCAGACCAGATGGAACAGTGCCGCCGGGCTGCTGTGATACTGACGGGTCAGGCGGCGAATGCGCTGCGCCTGTGCGTCATCCAGCGTGACATGCACGGTCTCAATGCCCGAGCCGTCGTTTAGTACGTCTGTCAGACCATAAGGCAATGTTGGTTCGCTGACCTCACCCAGCATCTGAGTGAAAAAGGCCTCAGTATCCAGACTCGCTGTGCGTGCCAGTGTGCGACCGACAAATTCCCGGTAGGGCACCGGCTCAGCCAGGCTCGCTTCATTGCCGTGCAGCAGCGCCGTCAACTCATGCACCAGAATTTCCAGCGACACGTGATCTGAGATCAGGTGATGCTCACACAACAGCGCATAATGCTTACCCTGCGCGGCGTCTTCGCACACGCTCAGTTGCAGCAGCGGCGCATTTTCCAGCTCAATCCACAGCGGCTGTTCAGCCACATGTGCACTGAACGCGGCCCGGACATCCGCTTCCCCGCTGAAGTCCAGCTCAGTCACGGGCAGCGCTACCTCACGCTGTACCACCTGAAGTGCAGTGGTGCGGTTGCGCCACAGGATGGCGGTGCGCAGCACATCGTGGCGGGCAATCAGCGTATTCAGTGCCCACTTAAAGCGCTCAAGAGACTCGCGGCTGTCGAACTCAAACGTGGTGCTGGTAACATACGGGTCCTGCCCTTCACTCATGGTGTGTACAAACAGCACGCCTTCTTGCAGCGGTGCCAGCGGGTAGATGTCCTGAATATTGACCATGCCACCGGGAATAGTCTGGGCAATATCCGTAAGCTGTTGCTCATCCAGCTCAGTGAGCGTCACCATCTGTGGGGTGATTTTGCTGCAATCCGCCGGAATTAAATTGGCGGGCACACAACTTGATTCCTCACTCCCAAGTGCCCAAACCTGGCGTGCCATGTCCTGTAGCGTGTGTGCCCTGAACAAGGCCTGCACATCAGCCTGATACTGACGTGCCCGCAGCTGACTGACCAGCTGCATAATCAGCAATGAGTGGCCGCCCAGCGCGAAGAAATTAGCATGGACACCCACCTTATCGACGTCCAGCGACAACAGCGACGCGACGATGTCGACCACCATTTTCTCGGCGTCGGTTTGAGGTGCCTGATAAGGCTGCTCCACCGTTTTAGCCGGCAAAGCCAGCAATGCTCGCTTGTCCAGCTTGCCATTGGCCGTCAGCGGCCACTGATTAACAAAGCTATAGGCCGACGGCACCATGTAATCCGGCAGGTTGCCGCTCAAATGTTGTTGCAGTGCATCAATTAAGTCGTTGGTCTGCTCGCTCTCTGCCTTCACAAAAGCGCGGAGTACCTTACCACCTTGCTTACCGGCCTCGGCCAATACCACCGCAGACTCCACCTCTGCATAACTCATCAGCTGGGTTTCTATCTCACCCAGCTCGACCCGGAAACCTCGGATCTTGACCTGATCATCGCTGCGTCCGACAAACTCGATTTCGCCGTCTACACCGATACGCACTAAGTCACCGGTTTTATATAACCGCGCGCTCAGCGCCGGGTTGGCCGGATCACAATACGGGTTATCAATAAAGCGCTCAGCAGTGAGTTCGCTTTGATGCAGATAACCACTGGCCAGACACTGACCACTGACATACAGCTCGCCCACTACGCCCGGCGGGCATAACGTCAGCTGCTCGCTGAGTACCAGGGTCGCAGTATTCACATTGGCGCGGCCAATGGGCACCGCCCGCGGGTCATCGTACCCGCCACTGATAGCATAGCCGGATGCCGTGACTGTGGTCTCGGTCGGACCATAGGTATTAAGCAACACAAAGCCTGGTTTAAGGGAAGCCACCGATTGTTTATCCAGCGCCTCACCGCCGACAATCACCAGTCGCAGTGCCAGGGATTCAAGCTCCGCTTCGCTCAGCGCCAGCATATGCCAGAACGCCGTGGGTAAGCTGGCCACGCTGATGGCATGGCTGTCGCAGAAGGCGATAAAGGCCTCGCGGCTCAGCGATACGTCTTCGTCGCGCAGCACCAGAGTAGCGCCCTGAGTCAACGTCGCCAGCCATTCCTCGACGAAAATATCGAAGTTCATGGTAGAGAACTGCAACACATTGTCGGCTTCGGTGATTTCGTAGCGCTGCTCACAGTTCGCGGCAAAGTTGATCAGGTTATGATGACTTATCATCACGCCCTTAGGATTACCGGTTGAGCCCGAGGTGTACATCACATAGGCCAGGCTATCAGGGTTCAGGGTAACGTCCGGGTTGCTGACCGGGTAGTTTGCAAACTGGCTGGCGTTATCCAGCAGCACAGCCGTGACGTTAAAGTCGTTCAGGATCCCGGCGGCTTTTTGCTGAGTCAGCACCACAGACAAACCGGTGTCTTCGACCATATACGCTAAACGTTCCTGCGGGTATTCCGGGTCCAGCGGCACATAGGCACCGCCTGCTTTGAGGATCGCCAGCACCGCCACCATCATCTCCAGCGAACGGCCCACACACAGACCCACCAGGGTATCCGGGCCCACCTGATGCTCGGCGCGTAAATAATGGGCCAGCTGGTTGGCACGTTCATTCAACTGCTGATAACTCAGTGTGCCCTCATGGTTCTTGACGGCAATGCGCGCGTCACATTGTGCGGCGCGTGTTTCAATGAGCTGGTGCACCGGCACCGCAGACAAAGCCACGCTCGGCCCACATAAATCTGTCAGATAGGCCTGTTGCTCTTGTGTGTCCATCAAACTCAATTGAGCCAACGCCGTGCTGGCAAGGCTATTACTGAACAGATGAATTGCCCGGATCAGATGGCGATTCAAAGTTGCAATATAGTCGGCATCAAACAACGCCAGATCATAAGTCCAGCGCAGTACGTAGCCTCCGTCCTGTGGGGTAATGTCGATATCTATGTCGTACTTCAGTGACACAATCTCGCGCTCGTACTGTCCAAAACGCAGTCCATCCAGTCCAACATCAGACTGATCGCTTACTCCAAAGTCACTGTCCATGGACAACATGATCTGAAACAGTGGATCGTGCGACAGGCTGCGCTCGACATTCAAACGCTCGACTAACTGCTCAAAAGGCACATCCTGATTGTCCTGCGCGTCCCGATGCACTTCACGCACGTGAGCAAAATAGTCACCGAGCGTAGCGTGTTGCGTTTGAGTTCTGAGTACCAGATTATTGACGAAAAAGCCGATCAGCGGCTCCAGTTCGCTTTGCAATCGGTTGGCAACCGGTGTGCCGATCAGAATATCCTGCTGATTACTGTGTTGTGCCAGCACCCAGCTCAACGCACTGTGTACCAGCATAAAAGGCGACATCTCATTACGCTGCGCCACGGTCGTGAGCTGCTGGCTTAGCGTACTGTTAAGACAGAAACTCTGACACCCGGCAGCACTTTGCTTTTCTTCCGGGCGCGCTTGTTTCAGCGGCAGGCTATGGACCGAGGGCGCGTCGGCTAATGTTTCCTGCCAGTATGATAATTGAGATTCCAGTACGTTTTCCTGCAACCAGGTTTGCTGCCACAGCGCATAATCAGCGTACTGAATCGCCAGCTCAGGTAAGGGGTTCTCTGCCCCTTGTGCAAACGCCCGATATAAAGTCAGAAACTCCTGACTGAGCAATTCAATTGACCAGCCATCAGACGCAATATGATGCATATTGAACAGCAACATCCCGTCTTGCTGCGCGCTACCCGGATCCGCAAGCAAAATATAACGTGCCCGCATCATCACGTCCTGCGTCAGATCAAACGGGGTATTCAGCTCCTCCTCAATCAGGGCTTCGAGCTGCGCCGAACGTGCACTTGCCTCCAGTGTGGTCAAATCGCTCTGGGCGATAGCAAACGTCACCTCGTCACGAATATGCTGCCGGGCTCCGTTTTCACCATCAACCACCACAGTGCGCAGTATTTCATGACGGCGGATAATGGCCTGACAGGCACGTTCAGCCACCGCCAGATCCAGCTCCCCCGTGACCGTCATCAGGGCTGGCATATTATATTGTGCCGACCCCTGTTGCAGCTGGTCGATAAACCATAACCGGCGCTGTGAAAACGACAACGGTGCTAAGGTCTGATATTGTTCAGCGCGCGGCGTAACGGCCTCGCGCTTAGGTTGTGCTTCGCTGTCACTCAAATAAGCCAGCAATTGTGTTTTATTATCTCTGATCAGCTGCGCTATCTCTGCGGTGACTGCGCCCTTTTCAGCTTCGACTACGAGCGCCCCATCAGAGGCACTCACCAAAATCAACTTGTCCTGAAGCAGACTTACTAACTGTTGCGGTTTCATTAAAACACAATCCTTTCTACATTATCTGATTGTTCTAACTTAGCTTTTAGTGCTTTAGCGGCCAGCAGCTCATCGAGCTGCACGGCTTGCTCAGCCACCGAGGTGTACTTAAATAACTGTTTGATAGTCAGAGTGCAGTCAAACCGGCTTTCGATGTCTTTCATCAACTTAATCACCAGCAGAGACTGACCGCCCAGAGAGAAGAAACTCGCCTGGGTACTGATGTGTCCTTCATCCAGACCCAGCACCTGAGACCAGATGGTCACCAAAGCCAGCTCCGTGTCGGTTTGTGGCGCAATGTACTCGCCAGCCAATCCGGCATGCTCCGGGGCAGGCAGCACTTTGCGGTCAATTTTGCCGTTCGGAGTTTGTGGCCACTCATCCAGCAATACAAAGCTGGTTGGGATCATATACTCAACCAGGGCGTCACCGAGTTGTGACTTGATAGCATCGATCAATACCTGTTGAGACGCTTCATCGCCCAGTGTATGCGGCTTCACATAGGCCACTAAGTGCTGATTGCCTTGCGTATCATCAAGCGCCATCACCAAGGCGGAGTCCACTTCACTGTGCTCACCGATGTGATACTCAATTTCGCCCAGTTCGATACGCAACCCGCGGATCTTCACCTGATGGTCAATACGACCCATGTACTCGATGACGCCGTCATTGCGATAACGCACCAGATCGCCCGTTTTGTAGAGGCGCTGGCTGCTACCCGCTTCGCTGTCATCATAAAATGGGTTAGCAATAAAGCGCTCTTCGGTCAGATCTGCACGATTGTGATAGCCACGCGCCAGACCATCTCCGCCGATGTGTAATTCGCCGCATGCGCCCTGTGGTAACAGATTGAGTGCGTCATCCAGTACGTAGAGCTGGATATTCTGAATTGGCTTACCAATGGGAACACTGCTGCCATAAGGCTGTGAACAATCCCAGTAGCTGACGTCGATGGCTGCTTCAGTTGGACCATAAAGATTGTGCAGCTGCGCGGAAGGTAACACGGACCGGAACTGCTCGACATGGCTGATCTGCAATGCTTCACCACTACAGAATACCTGTTTAATTGAAGTACAACGGCTCAAGTCACCATGCTCCAGCATCACGCCCAGCATAGAGGGTACAAAGTGCAGCTTAGTGATGCCTGTTTCGACGATCAGGTCACTCAGGTAATCCGGGTCTTTGTGACCCCCCGGCTTGGCAATTACCAACTCAGCCCCTTTGAGCATGGGCCAGACAAACTCCCACACCGACACATCAAAGCTGTAAGGCGTTTTTTGTAATATCTTGTCGTGAGGTCCACAGCCATACTCTTTATCCATCCAGTCGATGCGGTTATGCAGCGCCTGATGTTCAAGCAATACGCCTTTTGGCATGCCAGTGGAGCCTGAAGTGTAAATGGTATAAGCCAGATTAGTTGCACTGAGACCCATATCGCCTACCGCGATGTTCTTATCACTGTGGGCACCGTAGTCAAAGCCATCGAGCTCAACAACCTGCGCTGCACCCAGCGCGACACGCGCAGCGACCTCCTGGGTACTCAGCACGACACTGGCTCGGGCATCTTCCACCAGATATGCCAATCTGGCACTGGGCAGCTCTGGGTCCAGCGGCACATACGCACCGCCGGCTTTGAGAATACCCCAGATCCCGATGACCATTTCAAATGAGCGTTCCACACACAGCCCAACCAGTGAATCCGCACCCACGCCATGTTCGCTTCGTAGATAGTGGGCCAGCTGATTGGCTTTGCTGTTGAGCGTTTCATAGCTCATTGTCTGTGTGCCAAAACGCAGCGCCGTAGCCTGAGGTGCGCGGGCAACTTGCTGCTCAAACAGCTCATGAACACACACCTCACGGGTATAATCCCGGGCCGTGTCATTCCACTGTTGCAACTGCTCATAACGCTCCTGCTCAGACAACAGTGGCAGCGTATCCAGCGGATTGGCCAGCTGCGCCTGCGTAAGACGCGCCAGATATCTGAGCACGCCCTGGAGGTGTTTATCCAGCGCCACAATGTGCTGCTCGTTAAACAGGCCTGTATCGTACAACCAGTTAACAGTCAGTCCGGCATCATCCAGATCAATGTTAATTTCGATATCAAACTTGGTGGTACAGGCCTCCGGCAGCCTCGGGGTGAACTCCAGCCCTGCCAGCGCCTGCCCTGGCCTGTCTGCCAGCGCAAATTCCGAATTGGTGGTCAGCATGATCTGAAACACCGGGCTATAGGCTGTAGAGCGTGGAATTTGTAAGGCATCTACCAGCTGTTCAAACGGCACATCCTGATGTGACTGGGCACCAATATGGGCCTCTTTGACGTGCTCAAGGTAATCGCCCAAATTATGATGACGAGTGCTGACTCTCAGCACCAGCGTATTGGCAAAATAGCCGATGAGGCCAGCCGCTTCTGGTTGCGCACGATTCGCCACCGGTGTGCCAATCACAATATCGTGCTGATTACTGTGGCGCGACAACACATAAGCCAGTGCGCTGTGCACCAGCATAAATGGTGTGATCCGGGCTGCTTCTGCAAAGCTCTTAATTCCCTGACTCAGCGTGCCCGGCAACAAACTGGTGAAGCCTTTGGCACTGAACGCCTTTTCTTCCGGGCGCGGCTTATCCAGTTGCAGGCCATGCACGGCCGGTGCATCGCTCAGGGTTTCGCGCCAGTAATTGAGTTGCGTTTCCAGTGCTTTGGCGCCGCCTTGCGCGTTATTCAGCCAGTCGCGTTGCCAGATTGCATAGTCGGCATATTGGATAGCCAACGGTGGCAATGCAGCCTCAGTGCCAGAGACGGCCGCTTCGTAGAGTGCCATAAACTCGTTAGACAGCAACTCCACCGACCACCCGTCCGAAGCAATATGGTGCATATTAAAAGCCAGTACGCCACGCTGAGGTTGGTTATGATCGGCATAATTGAGCAAGACATACTGAGCGCGTAGCATCAAATCGCTGTCCAGTTTAAACGGCGTCAGCGCGTCTTCGCTCAGCAGCTGGTTAAGCCGATCTGTTTTGGCGTGTTCGCTCAGCTCACTTAAATCCTGCAAAGTCAGCGTCAGCTCGCCGTGACTACGGATCAGCTGAACCGGCTCGGCGTCCTGCTCCAGATAGACCGTGCGCAACGCTTCATGGCGCGCCACCAGGCTATTCAACGCAGCCTGGGCGGCATCCAGATCTAATACGCCATCCACATCAAAGGCCACCGGCATGTTGTACTCAGCACTGCTGCCATTGAGCTTGTCGATAAACCACAAACGTTGTTGAGCAAACGACAGTGGCAGGTGTGAATTGTCTTCACGCGGCTGCGGCACAATAGGTGGTTGCACCACAACATCAGTTTGCTGTGCAACACGTTCAGCCTGCTGTGCAATGGTCGTTGCAGCAAAGATATCCTTAACACTCAGCTCGCATTCCAGCTGAGTTCGGATCCCGGCCAGTAGTTTCATCAGCAACAGAGAATGTCCGCCCAGCTCGAAGAAGTTGGCTTCTACGCTGACCTGACCATGCTCCAGTTTGAGTAAATCAGCCCAGATCCCAACCAGGGTGTATTCAGTGTCATTGCGCGGCGCAACGTACGTTTGCTCACCCAGTCCGGCGTCCGGCGCTGGCAGCGCACGTCTGTCGACTTTACCATTGGCTGTCAGTGGCCACTGAGTCACGGTAACAATGGCGCCTGGTAACATATAGGCAGGTAATTGCTCACCGAGCGCTGCTTTTAATTGGCTCAGCCAGGTCTCATCGGTACTGGCTTCTGCGCCTTTTACATAGGCGACCAGTTGCAACGTGTCATCCGCCAGTGGCATAGCCTGCACTAAAGCAGAGTCCACCATGGCCAGCTCAGCAATGCGATTTTCCACTTCGCCCAGCTCAATACGGTGACCGCGAATTTTAACCTGATCGTCCTGACGACCCAGATAATGTAGCTCGCCGTTTTCGTCATAACGGGCCAAATCGCCCGCACGATACAAACGCTCCCCAAGCCAGGGGTAACGCTGGGTGTCGAATGGGTTGTCAATAAATCGCTCAGCACTGAGTGCTTCGCGGCTAAGGTAGCCCAGGGCGAGACCTGCACCACCGACATAGATTTCGCCCGCGCAGCCATCAGGTACCAGCTTAAGCGCATCATCGAGCAGCACGATATGCTGGTCGCGCAGCGGTCTGCCAATGTTGATCGGCGCATTGGGTGCTATACGTTTATAGGTCACATGCACCGTGGTTTCTGTGATCCCATACATGTTAATGAGCTCAGTCGGCTGCTGTGCAAAGTGCGTCCACCACTGGCTAACATGACTTGGCGTCAGCCCTTCACCGCCAAATACGATGCTGCGCAACGCAGGTAAGGCCTGTTGTGCCGTCACCAGATATTCGGTGAGTTGTTTAAAAGCACTCGGCGTCTGGTTGAGAACAGTCAGGGCGTTGCGCTGACATAAAGCCACAAACAATTGACTGTCCTTGACTTCATCCAGGCTTGGCATCAGCAGCTTGCCACCAAACAGCAGGGCGCCCCAGATCTCCCAAACACTGAAGTCAAAAGCAAAGGAGTGGAACACACACCAGCAATCGTCTTCATTAAAGTTAAAATCGGGCTGAGTCACATCAAACAGGCGACCCACATTGCGGTGCGTTTGCAGCACCCCTTTTGGTTTACCCGTGGAGCCCGAGGTGTAAATCACATAGGCCAGATTGTCCGATGTATGCGTCGTTAACTGCACGTTATCCGTGCTGTAACTCGCTAATACCAGCTTATTCAGGTCGATAATGGGCGTATCTTGAAGTGCCAGCGCATCGGCCACCTGATCTTCGCCCAGCACCAGTGCCACACCCGCATCCTGACAGATAAAGTCGAGGCGCTCCTGCGGATAGTTAGGATCAAGCGGAACATACGCACCACCGGCTTTGAGAATAGCCAGTATGCCCACAATCATGTTGACCCCGCGACCCACGCAGAGGCCTATCAGTGTGTCCGGGCGGATATCGTGCGTTTCAATAAGATAGTGTGCCAGCGCATTGGCCCGCGCGTTCAATTCGTGATAAGTCAACGACTCTTGCTGGTACACCAGCGCGGTGCGCTCGCCAAATTTGGCAACCTGACGCTCAAACCGAGCCTGAATGCTGCTTGTTGTGTCTGTGTCGATGGCTTGTGATACATTCGCGCGCATCAGCGCATCTTGTTGCGCCTCGTTCAGGACACTGAGTTTTGCCACCGGAGTGTCAGACTCGTCATGCAACGCACGCAGCAACTGTTCAATGGCGCACGTTACATATTCGCCTATTGCGTTTACGTCGACTGAGCGATCAACTTGCAGGTTGAAAGAAAACGCCTTGCCCCAGTCATCCACACATAAATTAAATGGATAGTTAGTACGCTCTTTAGCAGCGATGGCCTGTGCGCCCCCTTGCGCTGGCGCTTCTACCAGGCGGGAATGACGATAATTGAAAATGGCGCTGAATAAAGGCGTTTGTGCACTGACACCACTGCATGCCTGCGCTTCGGTTAGCGACGCCTGTTCATACGGCATCAACCCGAGCAGGGCCTGATCGACCTGCTGCAATAAAGTATCCGCCGCTTCATCTCCCAGATTAACACGCAGGGGCAGGGTATTGATCATCATCCCCATCATCTGCTCAATGCCCTGCTGACCACTCATTCTGCCAGACAACACAGTACCAAATACTACATCCCGGCTCTGGCTACAGGCCGACACTACCATCGCCCAGGCCAAATGGAAAAATGCCGCCGGACTCATACCGCGTTGCTGCATCTGGGTGCGGATCTGCGAAGATTGTTGCTGGCTCAGTTCACGGTGTAACTCATTGCAGTGCAAATCATCAGCGCGGGTACTGTCCAGCCCAAACGGATAGCACGGTGTCTCAATATCACCCAGCTGATCGGTAAAGTATTTACGACAATCCAGTTGCTCCGCATTATGTAGCGTCTGGGCAATAAACTGTCGATAAGGCAAGGCATCAGGCAGTTGTACGAAAGTTTGCTCATCCATGGCCAGCTCACCCATGATCATTTCAACAGAGATATGATCGAGCAAAATGTGATGCTCTTTGAGCACCCCGCAGTAAGTATCCGTGGCCGGATCATGAGCCAATTCCAGCTGCACTAAAGGTGCCAGCTCCAGGTCCATACGATGTATGCCCTCGGCAACATAGGCATCGAGTTTTGCCCGGGCGTCCGTCTGACCAGAGAAGGACAACCAGGTTGGTAACAGCTCACAATGACGCAGTACCACTTGTAAAGGGGCTTGACACTCGCGCCAGGCCACCATAGTGCGCAGCACGTCGTAACGTGCAATGATCTGATTAAAGCGCGCAACGAAACGGTCGATCTGAGCTTCGCTGTCAAACTCCAGCGTGATGGTGGTGACATAGGGGTCGGATTTTTCCGTCGCACTGTGAACCAGGAATATGCTTTCCTGCAAAGGTGCCAGCGGATAGATATCTGCAATATTAGCGGTCCCCCCCGGAACACGCTCACTCAACGTATCCAGCTCGCTCTGAGTCAAAGCGGTCAGCGTCACCATATCTGGCGTTATCTGGGTACATTGTGCAGGAATACCATTTTGCGGTAACTCAGGCTCGCTGTGATGGGTGGCGTCTGTGATGGTTTTAGCCATTTCACCCAGCACTCGGGCGTTAAACAGTGCCTGCACGGACGTGCTCAGGCCTTGCTTTTTCAACCGGCTGACCAGCTCCATCACCATCAGAGAGTGACCGCCTAATTCGAAGAAGTTAGCCGCCATGCTGACTTCGCCTGGTTCAAGATTTAACAGCTCAGCACATAGCGCTGCCAGGGCTAGCTCCTGCTCGGTAACCGGAGCCAGGTATTCAACTTCATAGCCCAAGCTTTGCGGTACCGGCAGTGCTTTACGGTCAATTTTGCCGTTTGGCGTTTGTGGCCATTCGTTAAGTACCACGAAACTCGATGGCACCATGTAATCGGCCAGCGACTCGCTCAGCTGATTTTGCACCGAGGCGATCAGGGTTTGCTGTGCTTCATCCGTCAACTCACTGCTGGGCTTAACATAAGCCACCAGTCGCTGGTTACCTTTATCATCACTCAGTGCCATCACCAGCGTAGAATCGACCTGTTCATGCTCGCCAATGTGGTATTCGATTTCACCCAGCTCAATCCGCTGACCCCGGATCTTGACCTGATGGTCCAGGCGACCCATGTATTCGATGTTGCCATCTTCACGAAAACGCACCAGATCGCCGGTTTTATACAGGCGTTTTCTGGCACTTTGCGGATAAAACGGGTTGTCAATAAAGCGCTCTTCAGTGAGTTCAGTGCGATTATGGTAACCTCTTGCCAAACCCTCACCGCCAATGTGCAACTCACCGCACGCGCCCTGTGGCAACAAATCAAGCGCATCGTCCAGTATGTATAACTGAATATTCTGGATAGGTTTACCAATAGGGATGCTGCTGCCGTGGGGCATCGCGCAATCCCAGTAGCTGACGTCGATGGCCGCTTCTGTCGGACCGTAGAGATTATGCAACTGCACGGTGGGTAACAGTGCCTTAAACTGCTCGACATGACTGATTTGTAAGGCTTCACCACTACAAAATACCTGTTCAATTGAACCGCATGTGGCCAGGTCACCATGTTCCAGCATCACGCCCAGCATAGAAGGCACAAAGTGCAGTTTGGTCACACCGGTTGCGACAATCAGCTCATTGAGGTAAGCCGGATCTTTATGTCCACCCGGCTTGGCAATCACCAGCTCGGCGCCTTTAAGCATGGGCCAGACAAACTCCCATACCGAGACATCAAAGCTGTAGGGGGTTTTTTGTAAGATTTTATCCTGCGGCTGACATCCGTACTCATTGTCCATCCAGTCGATGCGGTTATGCAACGCTTGATGTTCGAGTAACACGCCTTTGGGTTTACCCGTCGAGCCCGAGGTATAAATGGTGTACGCCAGGTTCTGTGCCGACAGGCCAATGTCGCTAACCGGAATATTCGAGCCTGGATAGGCGTCGAAGTCGAAGCTGTCCAGCGCAATGACCGCCGCATCGCCCAGCGATACTTGTTCAATGATCCCTTGTGTGCTCAGCACGACTCTGGCGCTCGCATCCTCCACCAAATAGTTCAACCGACCTGATGGCAATTCCGGGTCCAGTGGCACATAAGCGCCGCCGGCCTTGAGAATGCCCCAGATACCAATCACCATTTCAAATGACCGCTCTGTGCATAAGCCAACTAATGCGTCCGGGCCAATCGCATGCTCTGTGCGCAGATAGTGGGCTAATTGGTTGGCCTTAGTGTTGAGTGTGTCATAACTCATGGTACGCCCGTCAAAGCGCAACGCGATGGCATCTGGCGTAGCTTTAGCTTGCTGCTCAAACAGTTCATGCACACAGCGCTCGTGTGAGTAATCCAGCGCCGTGTCGTTCCAGTCCAGCAGTTGTTGTTGTCGCTCAGTGTCGGACAGCAATTTCAACGTATTAGGCTTGGCTGATAACTCAGCTGGGGTCAATGCTGCCAGTTGCGAAAGTACAGTATTTAAGTGGTTAGCAATAGCGCTGACACGCTGCGCACTAAACAAAGCGGTATCGTAAGTGATCTCTATCGCCACGCCCTGCTCGTTCAATGCCACTTCAATTTCTAAATCAAACTTAGTGGTAACACTGCTGGCCGGACGCTGCGCGATTTGCAGACCATCCAGCGCCAGTTGTTGCTCCCTGACACCATAATCCGTGTTGGTGGTCAGCATGATCTGAAACAGCGGTGCATGAGCGCCGCTGCGAGGTACATTGAGCTTTTCGACCAGCTGCTCAAAGGGCACATCCTGATTGGCCTGAGCGCCAAGGTGTACAGATTTTACATGGGCAAAGTAGTCTGTCAGGCTGGGCTGATCAGTATTCAGCCACAGCACCAGCGTATTGGCGAAGTAGCCAATCAAGCCTTCTAATTCTGCGTGGCCGCGGTTGGCGATGGGCGTACCAATCACAATATCATGGCTGTTGCTATGACGTGACAGCACATAAGCCAGTGCGCTGTGGATCAGCATAAAGGGGGTCAATTGCTGCTGGCGGGCTAAATTTTGTAAAGCCTGCGCCTGACTCGCTGATAACTCGCTGCGTACCAGTGCACCATGCAGTTGCTTGGTTGCAGGACGCTCAAAGTCCGGGGTAATACCGTGGACAGCCGGGGCATCAGCCAGCGTTTGTTGCCAATAGGTGAGCTGCTCGGCAAGCGCCTCTTTAGTCAGGTGCTCACGCTGCCAGTGTGCATAATCGTTATACTGCAATGGCAATGGCGACAGGTCCGCAACCTGCCCGGTGACTCTTGCCTGATAGGCCTGAACAAACTCACTGGTCAGTATTTCCATAGACCAGCCATCTGACACTATATGATGCATATTCAGTAGTAGTACGCCCTGTTGTGTGCCATCACTGTGTTTATGCGTACACAAATAGGTCACTCTGAACAACACATCAGCCGTCAGATCAAATGGTGTCAGGGTATCGCGCTCAATGTGTGCAGCCACGTCTGCCGCCAGATCGTCACTGTCACACAGGTCTATGCGGCGAATATTAAGCGCCGCATCTTCACGGACAGTCTGCCTTGGTCCGTCCTCAGAATCATAGTATCCGGAGCGCAAAATAGTATGGCGCACCAAAATATCGTTGAATGCATCTTCTACGGCCGCCAAATCCACACGACCCTGCACATCCAGTGCAAGCGGGATATTGTACTCGGCCGAAGGCCCTCGTAGTTGCTCTAAAAACCACAATCGCGTCTGTGAGAAAGATAAAACGCTTTGTGTTAACCCCAGGGCAGGAATACTGCCTGTTGATTGGGTTAACGCCTCTGCTTTTATCGCCTGCTGGCTCAACAGCTCAATAAGCTGAGTTTTGTTTTCCTTGAGTGCGCTTCTCAGCTCATCAGTCATACTGCCTTTTGCTGCTTTAAACTTGAGTTTGCCCTGCTCGACATACAGATGAACGCCCTGTGATATCGCTAACTCGAAAGCCTGATGTACATTCATTAAATCTCACCATCCTCAACTAAATCCTGATCGCAGATACTGTCTGCCGCCTGTGCATTGAGCTGTTGCATTCGCAGCAGATCGATGTGCTGGGCCAGCTGGGCCAGTGACTGCGCCGTAAAAATGTCCTGCATGTCTATCTGTTGTAGCTGTAATTCCGGGTCCGATGTGATCGCTCTGACCAGTTTACTGACCAGCAGAGAGTGACCACCCAGCGCAAAGAAGTTGGCTGAGGTGCTTATTTCACTTTCCTGCAAATGCAGTAATTGCGCCCAGATGGTAACCAGGCGTTGTTCGCTGTGTGTTTCAGGCGCAATATATTCACCTTCAACAGCCGCTAAATCTGGCTCCGGCAGTGCACGCTTATCAATTTTACCGTTACTGGTCAGTGGCCATTGAGATACCGGCACAAACATTCCGGGTACCATATAGTCTGGCAGTTTATCGGCCAGTTCAGTCTTGATGCGCTGGATAACCGCTTTATCATCATTAATATTTTCATGACCAGAGACACTATTTTTGGCATTTTTGTTGTTCAACTGAACATAGGCCACTAAGTGTTTGGCACCCGTTGCACTGGTCGCAACAGTCACCACTACCGCATCGACATCAAGACACTCGCTCAGCAAGCCTTCAATTTCACTGATCTCAATCCTGAAGCCGCGGATCTTCACCTGCTGGTCGATCCGACCCAGATATTCCAGTTCGCCATCCGGCAGATAGCGAACCAGGTCACCTGTTTTATACAAGGTTTCGGTTACACATTTATTGTGCCCATCGAAATAAGGGTTAGAGACAAATCGCTCTGCAGTTTGCTCCGCTAACTGGTGGTAACCACGTGCCAGTCCCACACCACTGATGTAGAGCTCACCTACTACGCCCGGTGATAGCAAGGCCTGATTACTGTCCAGAACAAAGGCACTGGTGTTTTTCAATGGTTTACCTATGGTGACTTTCTGTCCGGGGCGTAACTCTGCCCAGGTCGCACAGATAGAGATCTCAGTCGGGCCGTAGGCGTTGACCATCCGATACGCGCCGCCCCACTGTTCAACCACTTCCTGATCGCAGGCCTCACCACCGACTGCCAGCGCTTTAAGCGCCAAATCATTACGAAACTCCATCATGGCCAGGAAAGCCGGTGGCAATAACACATGGGTAATGGCTTCGCTGTGCAACAGCTGACCTATGCTCTCCGGAGACAGACGCTGAACACTGTCGGCAATCACCAACGTAGCGCCGCTCAGCAGTGCCATTACGTACTCCCAGGTGCCAGCATCAAAACTCATAGATGCAAAGTGCAGTACTTTGCTTTGTCCGTCCACTTTCAGGTAATGGCGGTGGTTAAACGCGATATTCACTATCCCTTTGTGTTCAAGCAACACGCCCTTTGGCTTGCCGGTTGAACCCGAGGTGTAAATGGCATAGGCCAGGTTCGAAGATGTCAGGCCTGCTACCAGCTCACCTGGATTGTGGGTAGCATAATCAACAAATGTCTGCACCACTTGCTCATTACCCAGGCCATCAATGCAGATACTGTGGTAATCGGTTAAGTCCAGCTGCTCAATAATAAAATGTGTAGAGAGGATAATTTTAACGCCGGAGTTTTCCATCATGTAAGTTACGCGCTGACGCGGGTAAGCCGGATCCAACGGCACATAGGCTGCACCGGCTTTAAGAATAGCCAGTGTCCCGATGATCATTTCCAGCGAGCGCTCAACACATAAGCCGATAAAGGTATCCGGCGTTACCTGATATTCACGGATCAGGAAGTGTGCCAGCTGGTTGGCACGCTCATTCAGTTCACGATAAGTCAGTTGTTTGTTGCCAAACTTAACGGCAAGCTGATCTGGGGTTTGCAGCGCTTGTTCTTCAAACACCTGATGAATGCACTTATCGACCGGATAATCCGCCGCATTGTTATTCAGGCCGTCGATCAAATAGGATTCCAGCTTGTCGCCCAGAATAGACAGTCGATTTAATGGCAAGGTACGACGCGCCTGCGGCGACATATCCGCCAGCGCGATCAAGGCATTATTAAAGTGCTCACTGAGCTGCTCAACAAATTCAGCATCAAACAAAGCCACATCATAGTTCCAGACAGTCTCAATCTGCTTGTCGCTGATATTCAGCGCAATTTCCAAATCAAATTTAATCGCCGGATGGCTGCCTTCCAGCGGCGACAGGCTCAGGTCAGGCAGTGCCATCAGGGCCGACTCATCGTTGCCGTCAGTAAACTTATCATTGGTGGTCAGCATGACTTGCACCAAAGGTGTGTATGATGAAGTGCGTGGCAAGTTCAGTGCATCAATTAACTGCTCAAAAGGCACATCCTGATTCACCTGCGCGTTCATATGCACCTGACGAACATGATTAAGATAGCCCTCCCATGTGCCATGGCGGGTATTCAGGCGCAAAGCCAGCGTATTGACGAAACACCCAATGAGCGGGCTGAGCGCCTCATCGGCACGATTTGCCACCGGCGTGCCAATGACAATATCTGACTGATTGCTATGACGGCTAAGTACCACACCCAGGACTGCATGCATCAGCATAAAGGGACTCAGCTGGGCCTGTCTGGCCACCTCGCCTAATTGCTGAGCCACATACGCAGGCAACGTGGCCGTGACATGTGCCCCCTGGGTCTGTTTTACTTCCGGGCGGTGATGCTGGGTTGGCAGGCTGTGTGTCAGCGGCGCATCTTCCAGTGTCTGCTTCCAGAATGTCAGCTGTTTCTCAAACTCACCGCCCTGCATTCTGTCTTTCTGCCAGACGGCAAAGTCAGCGTACTGTAGCTCCAGCTCAGGCAACGGGTTGGCCTGATCGGCAGCAAAAGCCCGGTACAAGGTCACAAACTCATTGATCAACACGTCCATTGACCAACCATCAGAAGCAATGTGATGCAGCGTCAGCAATAGTACGCCGCGCTGATCATGACCTGTTCCCTGCAGCTTCAGGTACTGTCCACGGATGGACAGCTGCTGAGTCAGATCAAATGGGCGTTGTGCTTCTTCAAGCAGACATTGAGACAATTGCGCCTGCTGCTGTTCGCCCTCACTGTCACTGAGGTCAACAAACCCCAGCGAAAAATCGTACTCAGGCAAAACATGCTGGCGTACTTCATCGTCCTGTTCACGATAGACAGTGCGCAAAATCTGATGACGCGACACTATGGTGCTCAGCACCTTTTCAACCAAAGTCAGCTCCAGTGCGCCTTCTACATTCAGCGCAACCGGCATGTTGTACTGACTCTGCCCGGATTGCATTTGTTCCAGCAACCAGAAACGCTGCTGAGTATAAGAGAGCACACAGCCATCCGGATACTGTCCGGGTTGCGGCCCCTGCGCATTGCCAGACGTCCCTTCTGCATGTGACAGAAATGCAATGATCTCTGCCTTATTTGCGATGATGTCCTGTTTCAGCGTGGCCGGAAATTCGCTCACCGTCAGGTCAAAATGTAGCGCGCCCTCTTTGGCATACAGATAAACCCCTTGATCTGCTGCCGATTTAACTAATTGTGCAATCATTATAGTGTTCCACTCATCATTACCGATTCATTGGCTTTTTTGTCTTCGAGATATTTTTGTGCCTGCTTGCTCTCAATTACCTTCGAAAGGACCGCTAATTCTGCAGCGTCGTAAATTTCCCGTAATGTCAGCTCGATTTCGAACTGGGTTTTAATTGCACCCGCCAGTTTGATCAGATAGAGCGAATGACCGCCCAACTCGAAGAAGTTGGCACTGGTACTGATCTGCTCGCTGTTAAGGTCGAGTAGTTCCGCCCAAATTGCCACCAGGGCATGCTCTGTCTCACTTTGCGGTGCAATGTATTCCTGACCTGCCAACATACCTTGCGGTGCTGGCAGGGCTTTTTTATCTATTTTTCCGTTTGGCGTCAGCGGCCACTCGTCTATCAACACGAACTGGCCTGGGATCATGTGCGCCGGTAAGTCGCCTTCCAGCGCGCTTTTCACGTCGCTTAACCAGGCTTGTTGCCGTGTCACATTATCGATTTCCTCTCTTGTCTCACATGTGAGACAAGGCTGTAGGTAGGCCACCAGATAATGTCCACCATCGCTGTGTTCGCGTGCCATCACCAGGGATGTCGCGACATCCGGGTGGGTATTAAGGCGATGCTCTATTTCCCCCAGCTCAATCCTGAAACCCCGGATCTTAACCTGGTCATCTATTCGTCCAATAAATTCAAAGTGACCATCTTCGCGATAACGCACCAAATCGCCGGTGCGGTACAAGCGCTTGCTGTTATTGACTCCCTCCGCTTCGTAGTAAGGGTTATCAATAAAGCGCTCGGCCGTCAGCTCAGGGCGATTTAAATAACCCCGTGCGACACCGGCACCACCCAGATAGAGCTCACCCACACTGCCGGTCGGTAACAGCTCCTGAGCACTCCCCAGCACATACGCCTGGCTATTGGCGATGACCCGGCCAATATCCGGCACCTGATCCAATGCGGTGGTAAAACGTGCCGCGGTTGAATAAGTGGTGTCTTCCGACGGACCATATAAGTTGCATACCGCCACACCCGGACAGGCCTCTAAAATCTGATTCACCTGCTGTGCAGTCAGCGGCTCACCTGCGAGGTTAATGACTTTCACCCCGTTAGGTACCGCGCCCACTTCCAGCAATGCCTTCATCGCCGATGGCACGGTATTGATCATGCTGATGTCTAACTGCTGCTCAGCGAGTGCCATGGCATTTTGTACAATCACGCTCTGATAGCCAAAGCACAGCGGCAAGAACAACTCGTAAATCGACAAGTCAAAATTCAGTGACGTCGAGGCCAGCACTTTGCCCAGTTCCGCGTCGCTGTAGGCTTGTTTCGCCCACTGCAACATTGCCACGGTATTGCTATGTTCAATCATCACGCCCTTCGGCTTGCCGGTCGACCCTGAGGTGTAAATCAGGTAAGCCAGACTCTGAGCCGACACGCCGGTTTCTGCCCGCGTTAAATTGTGCGCAGGATAAGCTGAAAATATGTCGTGATTATGTGACTCTGGTGTGTCCAGTAAAACGACGTTAGCATACCCCAGTGTTATCCCTTCTGCAACATTCTGTTGACTTAGCACCACATCTAAACGCGCATCCTCAACCAGGTAAGCCAGGCGCGATTGCGGGTAGTTGGGATCCAGCGGCACATAGGCACCACCGGCTTTGAGAATACCCCAAATCCCGATCACCATTTCCAGCGAGCGCTCGACACACAAGCCCACTAACGAATCCGGTCCGATATTGTGCTCCGCGCGCAGATAATGGGCCAATTGGTTAGCTCTGCTATTGAGCTCACCATAGCTCAGAGTCTGCTCACCAAAGCACAGCGCAATCTGCTCCGGCGTGGTAGCTGCCTGCTGCTCAAACAGTTCGTGAATACACAGCTCACGCGGATAATCCAGCGCAGTGTCATTCCAGTTATGTAGCTGCTGTTGGCGCTCCGCATCATCCAGCACACACAAACTCTGCACCGCAGTGCTGCTCTGGCTATCCAGTAAATCCAACACCTGAGTCAGGGTCACTTGCAGATACTGTGCAATGCGCGCCGCCGGGGCACGTTTATCTACCTGAAGCTCAAACCCAAAGCCATCGCCAAAGTCATCTACCGACAAGTTAAATGGATAGTTGGTCCGCTCCTCGGTGGCCAGCACGTTAAACCCGGCATCCTGCTCCAGCTGTGACTCCGCTACCGCTGAGTGACGATAGTTCAGCATCGCACTGAACAGGGGCAGCTGACCACTCACGCCGCTGCAACGCTGCGCCTCGGCCAGCGACACCTGCTCGTACGGCATCAAGGCACGCAGGTCATCATTAATCTGTGCCAGCAGGCTCATCGCATCCTGCTCACTCAGCGACACCCGCAGCGGCAGGGTGTTGATCATCATCCCCATCAGCTGGCTGCTCAGGCCATCGTCGCTCATACGGCCGGATAAGACAGTACCGAACACCACCTCCGACTGACCACTACACACCCCCAGTACTTTGGCCCAGACCAGATGGAACAGCGCCGCCGGGCTACTGTGATACTGACGAGTCAGGCGGCGAATACGCTGCGCCTGTGCGTCATCCAGCGTGACATGCACGGTCTCAATGCCCGAGCCGTCGTTTAGTACGTCTGTCAGACCATAAGGCAATGTTGGTTCGCTGACCTCACCCAGCATCTGAGTGAAAAAGGCCTCAGTATCCAGACTCGCTGTGCGTGCCAGTGTGCGACCGACAAATTCCCGGTAGGGCACCGGCTCAGCCAGGCTCGCTTCATTGCCGTGCAGCAGCGCCGTCAACTCATGCACCAGAATTTCCAGCGACACGTGATCTGAGATCAGGTGATGCTCACACAACAGCGCATAATGCTTACCCTGCGCGGCGTCTTCGCACACGCTCAGTTGCAGCAGCGGCGCATTTTCCAGCTCAATCCACAGCGGCTGTTCAGCCACATGTGCACTGAACGCGGCCCGGACATCCGCTTCCCCGCTGAAGTCCAGCTCAGTCACGGGCAGCGCTACCTCACGCTGTACCACCTGAAGTGCAGTGGTGCGGTTGCGCCACAGGATGGCGGTGCGCAGCACATCGTGGCGGGCAATCAGCGTATTCAGTGCCCACTTAAAGCGCTCAAGAGACTCGCGGCTGTCGAACTCAAACGTGGTGCTGGTAACATACGGGTCCTGCCCTTCACTCATGGTGTGTACAAACAGCACGCCTTCTTGCAGCGGTGCCAGCGGGTAGATGTCCTGAATATTGACCATGCCACCGGGAATAGTCTGGGCAATATCCGTAAGCTGTTGCTCATCCAGCTCAGTGAGCGTCACCATCTGTGGGGTGATTTTGCTGCAATCCGCCGGAATTAAATTGGCGGGCACACAACTTGATTCCTCACTCCCAAGTGCCCGAACCTGGCGCGCCATGTCCTGTAGCGTGTGTGCCCTGAACAGGGCCTGCACATCAGCCTGATACTGACGTGCCCGCAGCTGACTGACCAGCTGCATAATCAGCAATGAGTGGCCGCCCAGCGCGAAGAAATTAGCATGGACACCCACCTTATCGACGTCCAGCGACAACAGCGACGCGACGATGTCGACCACCATTTTCTCGGCGTCGGTTTGAGGTGCCTGATAAGGCTGCTCCACCGTTTTAGCCGGCAAAGCCAGCAATGCTCGCTTGTCCAGCTTGCCATTGGCCGTCAGCGGCCACTGATTAACAAAGCTATAGGCCGACGGCACCATGTAATCCGGCAGGTTGCCGCTCAAATGTTGTTGCAGTGCATCAATTAAGTCGTTGGTCTGCTCGCTCTCTGCCTTCACAAAAGCGCGGAGTACCTTACCACCTTGCTTACCGGCCTCGGCCAATACCACCGCAGACTCCACCTCTGCATAACTCATCAGCTGGGTTTCTATCTCACCCAGCTCGACCCGGAAACCTCGGATCTTGACCTGATCATCGCTGCGTCCGACAAACTCGATTTCGCCGTCTACACCGATACGCACTAAGTCACCGGTTTTATATAACCGCGCGCTCAGCGCCGGGTTGGCCGGATCACAATACGGGTTATCAATAAAGCGCTCAGCAGTGAGTTCGCTTTGATGCAGATAACCACTGGCCAGACACTGACCACTGACATACAGCTCGCCCACTACGCCCGGCGGGCATAATGTCAGCTGCTCGCTGAGTACCAGGGTCGCAGTATTGACATTGGCGCGGCCAATGGGCACCGCCCGCGGGTCATCGTACCCGCCACTGATAGCATAGCCGGATGCCGTGACTGTGGTCTCGGTCGGACCATAGGTATTAAGCAACTCAAAGCCTGGTTTAAGCGAGGCCACCGATTGTTTATCCAGCGCCTCACCGCCGACAATCACCAGTCGCAGTGCCAGGGATTCAAGCTCCGCTTCGCTCAGCGCCAGCATATGCCAGAACGCCGTGGGTAAGCTGGCCACGCTGATGGCATGGCTGTCGCAGAAGGCGATAAAGGCCTCGCGGCTCAGCGACACGTCTTCGTCGCGCAGCACCAGAGTAGCGCCCTGCGTCAACGTCGCCAGCCATTCCTCGACGAAAATATCGAAGTTCATGGTAGAGAACTGCAACACATTGTCAGCTTCGGTGATTTCGTAGCGCTGTTCACAGTTAGCGGCAAAATTAATCAGGTTATGATGGCTTATCATCACGCCTTTAGGATTACCGGTTGAGCCAGAGGTGTACATCACATAGGCCAGATTATCAGGGTTCAGGGTAACGTCCGGGTTGCTGACTGGATAGTTTGCAAACTGGCTGGCGTTATCCAGCAGCACAGCCGTGACGTTAAAGTCGCTCAGGATCCCGGCAACTTTTTGCTGAGTCAGCACCACAGACAAACCGGTGTCTTCAACCATGTACGCCAGACGTTCCTGCGGGTATTCGGGGTCCAGCGGCACATAGGCACCGCCTGCTTTGAGGATCGCCAGCACCGCCACCATCATCTCCAGCGAGCGGCCCACACACAGACCCACCAGGGTATCCGGGCCCACCTGATGCTCGGCGCGTAAATAATGGGCCAGCTGGTTGGCACGTTCGTTGAGCAGGTGATAGGTCAGGAAATCATCGTCATAGCTGACGGCAACACGACCCATAGTTTTAGCGGCCTGCTGCTCAAACAGCTGATATACCGAAGCTTGTGGTAAAGCCACAGCCGGTCCTTGCTGTGCACTCAGTAACGCCTGGCGTTGCTCGGCAGAGTAGGCCGTCCACTGTGCCGGTGATTCTTCGGAATCACGCATTGCGTGATGTAATAAATTATCGATGGCGGTATTCATCAGATCGGCCACCAGCGCCAGGGGAACGCGCGCATCAGCCTGGAAGTCGAGGGTAAACTCATCACCAAAGTCATTGACCGACAGATCCAGCGGATAGTTGCTGCGTTCGCGTACTGCAGCAATGTCGTAAAGACTGCTTTGTTGCTCATCGAGGTTTTCAGAATGGCGGAAATTCAGCGTGGTGCTGAACAAAGGCGAACTGGCATCAACCTGCGAGTGACGCTGCGCCTCGGCCAGTGCCACCTGCTCGTAAGGGATCAGCCCCTGCAGCTGATCATGTACCTGAGTCAGCAAGGCTCTGGCATCTAGATTGGCCAGCTGGACACGCACCGGTAAGGTATTGATCAGCATACCCAGCATGCGTTCTACACCGGCTTCACCACTCATACGCCCGGACAATACAGTGCCAAATACCACATCCTGCATATTACAGCAGTGACTCAGCACCTGTGCCCAGGCAGCATGGAACAACACTGCCGGACCCATTTGTAACTGCCGCGACAGCTGACGAATACGTTCACCCTGCTCTGGTGCCAGCGCATAGCTGAGTTCCTGCGAATTCGACCCATCGCCCAACGTATCTGCCAGACCAAAAGGTAGAGTTGGCGTATCAACATCTCCCAGGCGCGCCAAGAAAAATGCTGCGCTGTCGAGGGTGTTGGCAATGTGTTGTGATTTGGCAACGAACTCACGATACGGTACCTGAGGCGGCAAACTAGCCTGCTCGCCCGCTACACACATAGCCAGCTCTTCGAGGATCAATTCAACCGACACATGGTCAGTGATCAGGTGATGATGCTTAAACAAAGCATGCACTTTGCCACTCATCTCATCCCGAACAACCTGCATGCGTACCAGCGGTGCCTGCTCTACATCGATTTTGTGATTACCATGTTCAACAAACTCGTTAAATGCAGCCAGCACATCTTGTTCAGCACCAAAGTCCAGCCACTCAACCAGGCTGCCCACCTCGCGCTGTACCACCTGCACCGCCTGTTCACGGCCACGCCACAGGATCACGCTGCGCAAAATATCATGACGGGCAACCACCTGCTCCAGGGCCGCAACGAAAGTCCCAAACTTAACCTCATCTGCAAAGGTCAGTGCCGCAGAAATCACGTACGGGTCAAACTCCTGCTGTAAGGAGTGCGCAAATAAAATGCCTTCCTGTAACGGTGCCAACGGATAAATATCCTGAATGTTTGCCATGCCACCCGGCACCTGCTCAGACAAGGTATCGATATCGCTTTGGCTCAGGCTGATCAGAGGTAGCATCTCTGGAGTAATGGATGTCGTGTCAGCCGGTATCCCATTTTCGGGCACTTGCCAGCTGTGCTGTGCGTCAAGCGTACTCACCGTTGCAGCCATCTCGGCCAGCGTCTGGGCTTTAAAGATAGCCGCCGCTTCTGCTGTATAGCCGGCTTGTTTAAGGCGGGCATGGATCTTCATCACCAACAAGGAGTGGCCGCCCAGCTCAAAGAAGTTCGCGGTACGACTCACTTTGCTCGTTTCAATACCGAGTAGCTGTGACCAAATCTCACTCAGCAGGCATTCAATATCGCCCTGTGGCGCCTCGTACTGACCCTGTCCAGCGGACATATCAGGCTCAGGCAGCGCACGCTTATCAATTTTACCATTCGCATTCAAAGGCCACTGCGCCATTGCCACAAACGCGCCGGGGACCATATATGCCGGTAAACTGTCACCCAGCGCTTCACTTAACCAGTGGCTCAGCGTCTGACCTTCAGGCACCTGAACCGCAGGCTCAACATAGGCCACTATCATGGCATTATTACTGAGGTCTTTGCGGGCAACGACCAGCGCCTGCTCAACCTGTTCCAGCGCATTGAGTTTGTGCTCGATTTCACCCAGCTCGACGCGGAAACCGCGGATCTTTATCTGGTCATCCACCCTTCCGACATACACAATCCGGCCCTGCTCGTCATATCGCACCAAATCGCCAGTTCGATACAACAGCGAAGGCTGGCCCGGTTCAGTGGAAAATGAATTTGGGATGAATTTCTCAGTCGTCAAATCTGAACGATTCAGATAACCCAATGCCAACCCGGCACCACCGACATACAGCTCTCCTACGGCACCAACGGGCAAAAGCTGCTGTTGCTGCGAGAGAATAAAGCACTGATCACCACAGATGCCGGTTCCTATCGGTAATACGCCACTCGCCAGATCTTCACTGGTAAACGCGTGACAGGCAGTGAACGTGGTGTTTTCAGTCGGTCCATAGCCATTTACAAAAGTACAATGAGGGTTGGTCGCCATGGCGCGTTTAAGGCCATTTAGTCGGGCCGCCTCACCACCGGAGATCACGCATCTTAACGATGGTTGCTCAACTTGCGAGCGACTCCATTCATCAAACAGCCCGGTAGTCAGGAACATATCCGTGATCTGTTGCTCGAAGATTACCTCGTCCAAACGAGACACAGTTAAAAACTCGTCGGGGAACAGCACACAACGACCGCCATTGAGCAGTGGTCCCCATATTTCTATGGTCGCAGCATCAAATGCGATGTTGGCACACTGTAAGAAAGCAGTCTCATCACCAAGCTGTATAAAGTCAGGATTATCCACCAAACGCACCACCGCACGGTGTGGCGTCATAACCCCTTTAGGGTTACCCGTAGAGCCTGAGGTATAAATAATATAAGCAAGCGACTCAGGTGACTGAGTACCCGCAGCCACAGGATTGTCCGTCCCATAGTGCGCAAACCGGGCACTATCATTATCTACGGCCAACAAATGAGCATTGCTGAAAGCAAGTCGCTCACAGAGTGCCGATTCAGTCAGTACTATCTGAGCGCCACTGTCTGCCAGCATATATTCGAGACGGTTTTGCGGGTAATTTGGCTCCAGAGGCAGGTAAGCACCACCAGCTTTGAGAATAGCCAAAGTCGCGACAACCATGTGAACTGAGCGACCGATACACAAGCCCACTAAAGTGCCATCAGTCACACTATGTTGCTCACGTAAGTAATGTGCCAGCTGGTTTGCCTGCGCATTCAGCTCGCTATAGCTAAGTGTCTGCTCATTGAGTTGCAGCGCAATGGCGTCCGGCGTCGCTGCCGCCTGTGCTTCAAACATCTGTTGGATCTGCATGTCGCTGCGATACCAGGGCGCATTCGCCTGCCATTGCTCCAGCTGATGTTGCTGCGCTTGCTCAGGCAACACACTGTAAGACACAGGCTGATCCGGTGTTTCTGCTAATGCAGTCACCAGCTGCGTCAGTGCGTTAGTCAGATAAGCTGCAACCTGCTGTACATCGACCTGCTGATCGATTTGATATTCAAGCGAGAAACCTTGTCCCAGGTCATTTACTGACAAACCGAACGGATAGTTAGTACGCTCTTTGGCACTCAGCAAAGTCCACGCAGCATTGTCCTGCAGTACCTCAGTCACATCATCCTGCGTGGCAGAGTGACGGTAGTTTAGCATGGCGCTGAACAGCGTTGCGCCGCTGGCAAGACCACTGTACTTTTGTGCTTCGGCCAGCGATACCTGCTCATAGGGCAGCAATGCTTTGAGGCTTTGATCAACCCGCTTAAGTTGCGCCAGGACCGGAGCATCATCCAAAGACACGCGCAATGGCAGGGTGTTGATCATCATCCCCATCATGCTCTCAATGCCCGCCATGCCATTCATCCGACCTGACATAACACTGCCAAACACCACATCTTGCGTGCCACAACAGGCCGCTATCACCTGTGCCCAGGCCAGATGGAACAGCGCTGCCGGACTCAGTCTTTCACGCCGCGCCAGGGCACGAATAGCCTCACTCAGCTCAGCCGATAATGTGTCATGGTGATCAAGGATTGTCTCACCACTGCCCGTCACTTCACTCAGATCAAAAGGTAAGGTGGGGGTTTCTATGTCGCCCAGTTGCGCCGAGAAGAATCCGGCAACGTCCAGATTGCGGTTGTGCTCCAGAGTATGGGCAATAAAGGCGCGATAAGGTAAAGGCGCAGGCAGTGCACTATCTGGCTCATCACATAATTGCTGTAACTGAGAGACTAAAATATCCAGCGATACGTGGTCGGTCGTCAAGTGGTGGAAGGTCAGCAGCGCATAGTGCTTGCCCTGTTCGTCGACCTCCGTGATTGCCAGCTTGATCAAGGGCGCCGCTTCCAGATCTAAGGTGTGCGGATGCTCCGCCACGTAGGCTTCAAAAGCCGCTTTAACTGGTTGCTCAGTATCAAACACCAAGTGTGACACACTTAACTGTGCCTCACGCAGCACCACTTGCAGCGCCGTTTCGCGCTCACGCCACATCACCGCCGTGCGCAGCACATCGTGAGTCGCAACCATTTGTTGCAGTGCCTGCTGGAAATTCGCTAACTGCGCAGCCCCCTGAAACTCAAACGCCGCAGTCGTGACATAAGGGTCAGCATGGGTATTCAGAGTATGCACAAATAACACCCCTTCCTGCAGGGGCGCTAAAGGATAAATGTCAGCAATATTGCGATGCTCTCCCGGGATCTTTGCCGCTATTTCATCAATTTCCTGCTGATTCAGCTCGACCAGGTTGAGCATCTCAGGCGTCACCCGTGCACAGTCTGCCGGGATACCATTAACAGGCACACTAAAGGTTTGTGACTGTTTGCCTTGTTTATCGAGCAGCTCTGCCATCTCCCGAAGTGACACGGTAGCGAATAAATCGTGCACTCGTGCCTGCCAGCCCAGGCCCTGAAGCTGACTGGCCAGCTGCATCAGCAACAGTGAATGGCCACCAAGCTGGAAGAAGTTGGCCGTTGCGCTCACCTCTTCCACTTTGAGTAACTCAGACCACAAAGCAGCCAGCGCAACTTCCGTATCAGTTTGCGGTGCAAGATATTCTCCCTGCAAAGCAATGGTTGTGCTGGCCAGCAGGGCTTTCTTATCAATTTTGCCGTTCGGCGTCAGTGGCCACTGGGTCAGTAACGTGAAGTGCCCTGGCACCATGTGTGCAGGCAACTCCTGCTCAAGCGCTCGTTGCAGGGCAAAAACAAACTCAGCCTCATCCGAATCTGTCACTGGCTGCTCCGGGATCACACAGGCCAGCAGCTGATTGGTGCCGCCCTGACGCTTCGCCAGAACCACACAAGAATGTACCGCCGGCAGTTTATTCAGGCCATGCTCAATCTCACCCAGCTCGACACGGAAACCTCGCACCTTTACCTGATCGTCGGCGCGGCCAACAAACTCCAGCTCACCATTGGGTAAGTAACGCACCAGATCGCCACTGCGATACAAACGCGCTCCCGTCTGTGGATTTTGTTGATAATAAGGGTTGGCGACAAACTTATCCTGGCTCAACTCAGGACGATTCAGATAGCCCTGTGCCAGCCCGGCACCACCGATGTACAACTCACCAATAGAGCCAATTGGCAGCATCTTTTGATATTCATCCAGGACAAACAAAGACACATTGTCGAGCGCCTTACCGATGCGGATCGCATTGCCCGGCGACAGCTGGCACACCGTGGCACAGACCGACGCCTCGGACGGACCATACGCATTGTAGAAACCATAACGCGCAGACCATAAGTCCATCAGTTCCTGCTCGCACGCTTCACCCGCCACAATCAGACATTGCAGCGCATAGTCATCGCGGCATTCCATAGTCGCCAGAAATGCCGGTGGTAAAGTCACATGAGTGATCTGCTGCTGGACAAATAAATCGGCCACCTTTGCCGGCTCCAGACGCGCTTCATCGCTGCTGATCACCAAAGTCGCACCGTTTAGCAGTGCCATTACCCAGTCCCAGGTGCCCGCATCAAAACTGATTGAGGCGTAATGTAAGACCCGGCTTTGTGCTGTGATTGCGAATCTGTCTTGCTGATTTTGCGCCAGATTGACGATACCCTGATGAGTACACATCACGCCTTTCGGCTTGCCCGTCGAACCCGAGGTATAAATCAGGTAGGCCAGTTCATCGCTGTGTTGCTGTATCTCTAGGCTGAGGTTGCTCTCGCTAAACTGTGCCCATTCGCAGGCCTTTGGTTCAACAGCCAGATTATCCAGCAAGATCACTTTATCAGCAGCAAATGCCACCGATTCGCTGCAACGGGTATTGGTGAGGATCACGCTCACCGCAGAGTCTTCCATCATATAGGCAAGACGGTCTGCGGGATAGTTGGGGTCCAGTGGCACATACACCCCGCCCGCTTTCAACGTGGCAAGGATGGCTATCATCATCTCAAGTGAGCGATTAATGCAGACACCCAAATAGCTGCCCGGCATCACTCCTTGTTGCACCAGATAATGAGCCAGCTGATTGGCCCGTTCATTCAGCGCCTGATAGCTCAGTGAGATTTCTCCAAACACCAGGGCTGGCTGCTCAGGCGCCGCCGCAACTTGTTGCTCGAATACTTGCTGAATAGTGAGCTGGGATGCATAGTCAGTCTGGTTGCCGTTCCAATCAAACAGCTGCTGCTCAATTTCCTGCTCACTCGCCAGCGTATAATCGCCGATCAGCATGGTTGGATTCGATACCACGTCTGCAATCATAGTCGTCAGGCGGCTGACATGGCTATCTATTTCATCGTCATTAAAGAAGTTGCGATCAAAGTTAAACTCGACATGAACGTTATTAATATTATCATGGCTGCGCACATAAATAGACAAAGGGTATGAGCCAAATCCGCTGTTCAGTATCACCTTACGGCTAGACACTTCGCCGAACTGGGTATCCGAAGGGTGTTCTTCTACAGACAACTGAATATCGAACAGCTGGCCTTCGCCGTCATTCAGCGGTCTGAGATCGCGAATGATTTCGTGCAGCGGGTACTTTTGATATTTGTAGCTGCGTTTAAGCTCAGCCGCCACGGACTTAAAGGTATCAGCAAAGCTATCGGTACGAGAAAATGCCACACCAACGGGGATCACTGAGGCCATCATACCGATAGTCTGACGCAGCTTGGCTGAGCTGCGGTTGTGCACCGGCATACCGATGTGAACCAAGTCGCGCTTGTCGTTCATTTGTGAAAAATAGACAGCGATCAGAGTCGTGAAAAAGTGCGTGGCCGAGCAGCCATATCGTGCGGCAACGGCCCCTATCTGATTGTACTGTTGCTGCGTAAATTCGTATTCACGACGGGCGAATGGCTGATCATCAAACTGATTGGTTTTCTTCAGCAGCAGAGGATCCGGTAAGGTTGTAAACTTCTCCAGCCAAAAAGCCTGATCTTTTTCGAACCGGCTGCTCTGCCGGTAGGCCAGATCTTTTTCAATAAACTCGCTATATGACGGACGTTCAGGGACCTCTTTAAAAAAGCGACCTTGTCCATCCATTGCCAGATAGGTTTCGCTAAGGTATTCAAGGAATAAGCTGCCCGCTATGCCATCCACTATCAAATGGTGGAACACCATACACATGGCACTTTCCTGCTCAGAGATTTTTAACCAGTGAATACGCCATAAGCAGGGACCATGGATATCAAAGGCCGTAGACATTTGATTTTGACAGTAGTCAGCCGCACGCTGGTGCGCATCCGGGTAGTCACTCAGGTCTATACACTTCCAGTCCAGTTCCAGGTCATCATTGATAATTTGCCACGGCTGTGTGTCTTCCATTACCAAATTGATCCGATAGGCGTCGGTGTGTGCCACGACGTGATCCAGTGCATGTTTAAAACGTACCGGGTCCAGTGCCCCCGTTAACACAAACCGACCCCCAACGTTATACAGCGGGGACTCACTTTTGAATACTTGTTCCATCCAGACCGGTTGCTGGGATGATGTCAGGGGATAACGTCTATTACTCATGATTGGTCTATCCATACTCACTGGTCCCGGTGT
This sequence comes from Pseudoalteromonas rubra, assembly GCF_000238295.3. Classification (NCBI taxonomy): domain Bacteria; kingdom Pseudomonadati; phylum Pseudomonadota; class Gammaproteobacteria; order Alteromonadales; family Pseudoalteromonadaceae; genus Pseudoalteromonas; species Pseudoalteromonas rubra. The sequence goes on along the minus strand of NZ_AHCD03000044.1, from coordinate 310,447 downwards.
GCGGGAACCTTGATAATACTCTGGCCGTAAGGCTGTGCCTTACGGCCTCGCCCGGAGGCAACGAAACGTGACGGACCACAAGCCCGCCTGTCAGACGATTAAGCCAGGGCCGCTGGCTCGCGCTCGGTCACTGGCGCTGTCGCTGAGAATGACGTCGTTACGTCTTCCATCTGACCGGCTTCAAATTTGAGGATCCGATCTGACAGTGAGAAGTAATGCTCGTCGTGGCTAATCACAAACACGGTTTTACCCAGCGATTTCAGCTCGGGTAACAATTCGCGATAGAAGAAGTTTCTGAAGTAAGGGTCCTGATCGGCCGCCCATTCATCAAAGATATACAGCGGCGTATCTTCCATATAAGACAACAGCAGACCCAGGCGTTTTTTCTGACCCTGAGATAGCTCAGTCGTCGACAAAATGCCCTTTTCTACCGTCACTTTCTGATCCAGTTTAAGCTTGCTCAGGTACTGACGAATTTTATCGTCATCAGCCAGCATACCGTTGGCATCGATCACCTGATCAAACAGGTAAAAATCAGAAAAAATAGTGCTGAAGTGACAACGGTACCAATCCATTGAATGGGCAGCATCGCGGCCATCAAGGCGAATGCTGCCCTGAGTTGGCGTATATAAACCACATAGCACTTTAGCGAAGGTTGATTTACCACAGCCATTACCGCCGATCAGAAAGACAATTTCACCACGTTGGATCTGCGTACTGATTGGCCCGATTGAAAAGTGATAGTCGTCGCTGTCATCCCGGCGGTATTCATATTCAATGGCTTCAATGTCAAGGGTTTGCCAGTTATGCTCCGGGTGCAAGGTGTTATCCAGCTGATCGGTCAGGATCTCCTCAGACAGCTGTAACTTTTCAATTTTCTGGCTCGACACTATGCCTTCGGCAACCACAGAATAGGTGTTGATCAACACCGTCAGCGGCCCTATCACATACACCAGCGTCAGAACAAAGCTCACCACCACAGCCGTGGCGATACCACTTAGAAATAACTGTGACATAAAGACCACAGATCCCAGCGCCAGGAACAAGATTAAATTGGTCCAGTTGCTCAGAATGATAAAGACAATGTGCGCCGAAATCGTCGACTTTTTAATTTCCTGAATGTTTGGCGTCACCACATCCTTATAAAAAAAGCGCTTACGATTGAAGTTGATATTCAGCTCTTTGCCGCCGTCGATCAGCGCGCGAAAGTTCTTAAATAAGCTGTCATCGAGTTCCCGCACCGCCTGGAAACGTTGTATCCCCAAGCCCATCAACAGCTGAGCAACCACCATGGCCAGCAACAAAACGCCCCCCACAAACAAAAACAGCTGCCAGGACTGGTACGCCATATAAGCAAAACACAGCAGTACCGTTGCCAGGTTATAAGCGACGTGTGGCACGGCACTCAGGGTGGCGGTGAGTGACTCAATGTCTTTGGTCAGAGTCGCGAAAATACGGTGACCGCCAACGCGCTCAATCTGCTCATAACTGGTCGATAAAACCCGCTGTACCAGATTCTCCCGAATACTCACCATGATTTGAACAGACAACTTAGTCAGTATGTACTGAGAAATGACGCTGAAGGTTAAAAATCCCGCCAACGCAGCGAAAAAGATGGTCAGCCCCCGGATCACATCCGAGTCGGGATTAGACACATTTTCTATCTCAGCATTAACCAGTGAGATGATGCCAATGCCAGATAATGCACTGACCACACTCAACAAAGTGGCAAGGATGAGGAGTTTCTTATGAGATAAAACTAGCCGATATAACATAAAACAGCCTTGTAATGGTTACTTAAAACTAAAATGGGTATTACTCAGGCTGAGACGCTGTTGCCTCAGCCTGCCTGTTTGGGTCAAAGACCCTGTTTTTTGGTGCTGTTAGCTCATGCCAGTAGCGTCATGAGTTTGTCTGCCAGACCACTCACATAAGGGCTTTTCACCATAGTGACGTGTTTGCCCTGAGTGTTGATGGTCGTGATTTGTGTACTTACATGTGCCTGCAACTGTGCCTGCTTTTGCGCCCAATATTCGTCACCCAGCTCAGGCGTATTGATCATGCTGACCGCGCCGTTGAGGCTCGTCTCGGGCTGGTAGCGCCGTGACCAGTCAACCTGCTGGAAATAGACATTGAACAACCGCTGTGTCATGGCCAGACTCAGCCAGGAAAGTAATTGCTCCTCGCTGACTTCGGGTTTCAACTCTCTGGCATACGACAGCATAAGTTCCTGCTTTTCAGCATCGCTGATTTCGAACTGAGCCTGATCATCGGTTGCCACTAAACACTCACACAGTAGCAGCTGTGTTTGACACCCTAATGACTCCAGTCTGAGTGCCGTTGCAAAGGCCACTGCGCCGCCTGAACTATGGCCCATCAGCACCGCTGGCTCATTCTGGGCACCACGTGCTGTGCGCTCGTTGATAATGGCATCGGCGTAGCAATGAATGAGCGCCTCCCAGCTGTCGATATCCGGGTCCTGCTCGCTCATTCCCACCGGCTCCAGACTCATGATCTGAACCTGAGGTAATGCCCGCGCCAGATCCATATAACCACCACTGGTCATGCCCGCACCGGGTGCCAGATAAATCGTTGCAGCCGGGTCAAAGTCCAGTGATAACACAGGGCGAATAGCCTGCCATTCGTGGTCATTGTGATCTTCGATTAGCTGCGCCATGGCGCTGAGTATGGGTCGCTCAACCACTTTATTGATGGCAATGCCGTGGGTTTTGAAGATTTGGTCAATGTTCTGCACCAGCTTCATCACCAGCAATGAATGGCCACCCAGCGCAAAGAAATTAGCATCGCGGCTGATCTGCTCGGCTGGCAGTTTGAGTACATCGGCCCAGACCTGAGCGAGCATCACTTCGGTGTCACCCTGTGGCGCTTCATAGCCACCAGTCAGTCCCGTCAATTCAGGCGCGGGTAAGGCCTTGCGGTCAATTTTCCCGTTTGGTGTTTGCGGCCACTGACTGACAAACATAAAGCTGTCGGGCACCATGTACTCGGCCAGCGCTTCGCTGAGTTGTGTTTTGATGGCTGCAACTAATGCCTGCTCATCACACGCCCCTAAAGGCTTCACATACGCCACCAGCCGCTGATTACCATGTTCATCCGTCAAAGCCATGACCAGCGCAGAGTCTACGTCGCTGTGCTCACCGATATAAAACTCAATTTCGCCCAGCTCAATACGCAAGCCACGGATCTTCACCTGATGGTCCATCCGGCCCATGTATTCAATATTGCCGTCCTCACGGTAGCGCACTAAATCACCGGTTTTGTAGAGGCGCGGGCTGCTGTTCGCAGCACTGGCTTCGAAAAATGGGTTCGTAATGAAACGTTCTTCGGTCAGCTCGGGGCGATTCAGATAGCCACGCGCCAGGCCTTCCCCGCCAATATGCAACTCGCCGCAAGCTCCCTGAGGCAACAAATTCAGCGCTTCATCGAGCACCAGAAGCTGGATATTCTGTATCGGCTTGCCAATAGGCACGCTGCTGCCATGAGGTTGCGCACAATCCCAATAGCTGACATCGATGGCTGCTTCCGTTGGCCCGTACAGGTTGTGCAGCTGTGCCGTTGGCAAACACGCCTTAAATTGTTCAACATGGCTTATCTGCAATGCCTCACCGCTACAGAACACCTGCTGTATTGAGGTGCAACGGCTCAGATCGCCGTGCTCCAGCATCACGCCTAACATCGAAGGCACAAAGTGCAGCTTAGTCACGCCTGTGGCAGTGATCAGCTCGCTAAGATAAGTGGGGTCTTTGTGTCCACCCGGTTTGGCAATCACCAGCTCGGCACCTTTGAGCATCGGCCAGACAAACTCCCAGACCGAGACATCAAAGCTGTAGGGCGTTTTTTGCAGGATTTTGTCTGAAGTATCACAGCCATATTCTTTGTCCATCCAGTCGATGCGGTTATGCAACGCCTGATGCTCCAGCAGCACCCCTTTGGGTTTACCTGTCGAGCCTGAGGTATAGATCATATAGGCCAGATGCTGCGCGGTAAGGCCGATGTCACTCGCCGGGATATTGTTTTCGTCATAGGCATCAAAATCAAACCCATCCAGTGCCACAACCTCAGCCTCACCCAGTACGACACGATTGGCTACCGCGCTGGTGCTAAGCACCACATCCGCATTGGCATTTTCAACCAGATAGTTGAGTCGTGCCGCCGGTAGCTCAGGATCCAGCGGGACATAAGCCCCTCCGGCCTTAAGAATACCCCAAATGCCAATCACCATTTCAAAAGAGCGCTCCACGCATAAGCCAACCAGTGAATCAGGCCCTACGCCATGGGTGTCTCGCAAATAGTGCGCCAGCTGATTGGCCTTGCTATTCAGCGCGGTATAAGTGAGGGTCTGAGCTTCAAAGCGCAATGCGATGTTGCCCGGTGTCGCTGCAACCTGCTGTTCGAATAGCTGATGCACACACGCCCCGCGCGCATAGTTTTGCTCTGTATCATTCCACTCACTCAGATAACGATGCTGCTCGTCATCTGGCAATACTGGCAGGGTGGCAACCGGCTGCGGTGAGTCACATTCAAGCATCTCCAGTAACTGACCCAGTGCCGTGACCAGGTAGTCATTAATGCGTTTGCCTTGAACGCTGCTGTCTACTTGCAGTGTCAGAGAAAAGTCGCTGCCAAGATCATCGACCGACATCACACACGGGTAGTTAGTGCGCTCTTTCACACCCAACAATTTCAGCTCTGCCTGCTCGTCTGGCGCACTGATGTCGTGAGAATGACGATAGTTCAGTACTGCACTGAACAGCGGCATATTGCCTTCGACGCCCGAAGCCTGCATGGCCTCAGAGAGCGGTGCCTGCTCATGCGGCAGCAACGCCTGAAGGGCAGTATGCACGTTATGCAGGACCTCCCGCGCGGTGCGCTGATCCAGTGTCACACGGATCGGCAAAGTATTAATCATCATACCCAACATCTGTGCCATCTCAGGACCACCTTGCATCCGCCCCGATAACACAGTGCCAAACACCACATCTTGCTGACCCGCGCAAGCAGCAACCACCCGGCCCCAGGCCAGATGAAATAACGCCGCCGGGCTCATCGCCTGACTTTTTGCATAGTGCCTGATCCGGCGTGCAAGCTCAGCCGGGATACGCTGTTTAAATTCATCAATGTGGGCCCCATCCCCGTTGACCTCACTGAGTCCAAACGGATAAGCCGGCTGGTCAAAATCTCCCAGCTGTGCGTTGAAATACTGCTGGCTGTCGTGATGCTGTTGGTCATGCAGCACCCGGGCAATAAAGTGACGATACGGCGTAACAGCAGACAGGCTGGCAGCGCCCTCGCTTTCAATCTGGGCCAGCTCTGCCATCAGAATGTCCAGCGATACATGGTCAATCAGTAGGTGGTGCACCTTAAGCACCGCATAAATTTGCTGCGTCTGCTTATCCTCCATGGCCTGCAACTGCATCATAGGGGCTGATTCAAGCTCAAGGCGGTGTGCACCCTGTGCGACGTAGTTCTCGAATACCGTTTGCACGTCCTGCCCGGCTTTAACTGGCAGCCATTGCGCTGCAATTTGCGCAGCTCTCAGTACCACCTGAGCCGGCTCTGTGCGGCCGCGCCATAAAATCGCGGTACGTAATACGTCGTGACGGGCAATCAGGGTATTAAGCTGTGCCTCCAGTAGTGTTAATAATTCTGGCTGCGAGAAAGAAAAAGCCATGGTCGTCACATAAGGGTCGCGACCATCGCTCAGGGTATGCATTGCCAGGATCCCCTGCTGCAACGGCGCAAGCGGATATATATCCTGGATGTTAGCGGCCCCGCCCGGCACCTGTGCCGTGATCTCATCTATCTCATCTTGCGCCAATGTGATCAGGTTCAGTAACTCAGGCGTCAATTCCGTGCAGTCCGGCTTGATCGGGTTCTCGGGTACCACAAACCCCTGCCCGGTGTCTGCTGCGAGTAAGCCCGCCATCTCGGCCAGGCTACTGCTGGTAAATAACGCCTGACTGTCAACCTGATAACCGCGCGCTTTGAGCTGCGCTATCAGCTGGATCACCAACAGCGAATGGCCACCCAGCGCAAAGAAGTTAGCCGAAGTACTGAGCTGCGCCGGATCTCGGTCAAGCAACTCAGCGCATACTTCCACCATAACCTGCTCAGCGGCACTGACAGGCGCTGTATACGCAGCTTGCGCATCAATAACGTCGGGCTCAGGCAGCGCACGGCGGTCTATTTTACCGTTACCAGTCAATGGCCAGTGTGTCACCAGCATCAGCGCGTCCGGGACCATGTAGCCTGGTAAAATACGTGTCAGAGTCTGATTTAACTGATTGCTGTCAGCACTGCCATCCTCGCGCGCAGCGGCTGTCAACTCGATATAAGCCACCAGCCGCTTGTGGGTGTCTCCTTTGACAACCACCAACGCACTGGCGACCTCATCAAGCTGTGAGATGTGCTGCTCGATTTCGCCCAGCTCAACCCGAAAGCCCCGGATCTTAACCTGATCGTCTGTACGGCCAATGTATTCAACCACGCCATCGCCACGCATACGCACTAAATCACCGGTGCGATAAAGACGCTGATAGGCAGCTGGCTGGGCCTCGTCGTAAAACGGGTTAGCGGTAAACTTCTCTTCGCTCAGCGTTGCTAAATTCAAGTAGCCCAGCGCCAGTCCGGGACCACTGACACACAGCTCCCCGACACAACCCTGCGGCACCAATTCATTGCCGTTCAGCACCATCACACTGTCACCCTGTAGTGCCCGGCCGATCGGTACGGCAGTTGTCGGGTCAAAGTCGGCAGGTACCGGATAGCAACAGGTAAAAGTGGTGTTTTCCGTCGGTCCGTAACCATTGACCACTTGAACATCAGGCAGTGCTTGCTGCACCCGGGCCACCGCCTGAGGCTCCAGCACATCGCCCCCGGCCAGCACCGTGCGCAAAGAACGCAAGCGCTCAGGCGCGTCACCACATGTTTTGCTCCACTCACTGAATAGCCCGGCAGTCAGCCACATGGCATTGACCTGCTGAGTTTCAATGACCTGATCCAGCGTCTCCAGTGTGATGTGCGCTTCTGGATAAAGCACGCAACGCCCGCCATTGAGCAACGGGCCCCAGATCTCCAATGTGGCCGCATCGAAGGCCACGTTTGCGGCTTGTAAGAAGACCGTATCCTGATCCAATGTCATAAAGTTTGGCGACATCACCAGACGGCTGATAGCCCGATGCGGCACCACAACGCCTTTGGGCAAGCCCGTCGAGCCTGAGGTATAAATCACATAAGCAGCGCTTTGTGGCTCGGGCTGAGATGCTGTAACAGGTGCTGAACCAAAACGCGCAAATTCATCACACCCGGCAATCGTCAGCTCAGGTGTCAATTCCAGCGCCAGCACCGAACTGCCACTGACTAAATCACGGTGCGCTTCACAGGTGATCACGTGTTGCAGCTTAGCATCAGCCATGATGTGATCAATGCGGGACTGCGGATAATCCGGGTTCAGCGGCACATAGGTTGCGCCACTTTTTAACACCGCCAGCATGGCCACGACCATTTCAATGCCGCGCGGTAACAATAATCCGATATGTGGCTGGCGACCTTGCGCGACCAGATAGCGCGCCAGTCGGTTAGAAGCCAGATCGAGGTCAGCATAACTCAGCTGCTGCTCACCACAAACCAGCGCCACATGCTGTGCTGCGCGGTTTGCACTTTGGCTAAACAGCTCAGTCACGGTTAGTTGCGCCGCCTCAACCAGCTCGCCTGGTGCCATCAGCGCTTTTTGCTGTGCCACTTCCTCCGAGTGCAGTGCGTTGATTTCACTCAGCAACGGATTGCCGGCACGCCTAGCGGCATCAGCCAGGCGTTCAATGATCGCTATCAACTGCGCGTTAAACCGTGCAATCAATTCAGGGCTGAACAGGGCTTTGTCGTATAACCAGTTAATCGTGACACCCGACTCATCCATGCTCAGGTTAAGCTCTATATCAAACTTACAAATGGGTTCATCGCTCATCAGCGGCGTCATACTCAGCTTAGGCAGAGCCACTCCGGAGGCTTGCTCGGCGGCAACGCCATAGTCTGAATTGGTGGTCAGTACTATCTGAAATAAAGGCGTATGAGCACTGTCACGCTCAAGGTTCAGCGCCTCAACCACCTGATCAAACGGTACGTCCTGATGAGACTGTGCCTGCTGATTAACGCTGCGAATATGCGCCAAAAAGTCTGCCAGTGTCTCATGATCTGTACTTGCCCTGAGCACCAGAGAGTTTACGAAAAAGCCAATTAACTCCCTGAGCTGTGCATCACTGCGATTGGCAACCGGCGTGCCTATAACAATATCTGAGCTGCCACTAAAACGTGCCAGAGTCAGTGCCAGCGCTCCGTGCATCAGCATAAATGGGCTAAGCTGATGTTGCTCGCTAAGCTGACCAAGCCCACTGGCCACGGTCGCATCCAGTGAGGCATCATGCTTGCCTCCCAGATAGCCCTTATGAGCAGGTCTTGAGTAGCTCAGTGGCAAGCCATGTAATGCAGGAGTATCAGCCAAGGTGCGGCGCCAGAAATCCAGCCCACAGGCGAGCACTTCATCATTTAGCCAGGCGCGCTGCCATTGTGCGTAGTCTTTGTATTGCAATGTCAGAGTTGGCAGAGGACAGCTTTTGCCTTGTGCCAGGCTGGCGTAGAGTGCAAAAAACTCCTGGCTAAGCACCGCCATCGACCAGCCATCCGACGCAATGTGGTGCATATTGAGCAACAGGTAACCCTGTGCCTGCGTCTGATCTGCGGATAACCCCAGGTCTACCCAGGTTGCCCGGATCATCAGGTCCTGGCTCAAATCAAAAGGCGTCCGGGCGTCGTCCTGGATCAAGGAGTCGAGCGCCTGTTGCGCTGCCTGCTCGTCATGAGCACTTAAGTCGACACAGGTTAATGTAAAGGCCACATCATCGCGAACAACCTGAGTAGCTTGTCCCTGTTGCGACTGATACACCGTACGCAGCACTTCATGACGCTCAACGATCCGCGCCAGTGCCTGTTCGACCAGCACCGGCTCCAGCTGGCCTTCAACCTGATAGATCTGTGGCATGTTGTAATGCGCGCTGCCACCATGTAGTTCGTTCAGCATCCACAAGCGCTGCTGGGCAAAAGACAAGGGCGCACTGTTACCGGCCGTTTTGGTCAACACCGGGCGCTTATGGCTACGGGCGTAGAGCTGGTGTAAAAACGCTTTGAGTGCGTCTTTGTTCTCTGCCAGCTGGCGCTTCAGCTGGCTGTCCATCTCCTTGGGCAGCTTCAGAGTGATTTTTTCATCCTGAGATTGAAAAATAACACCCGCCTGTTGTAGTTGTTGAAAAAGCAACTCAACACTCATAGCTCAAAATCCTCAAATTCATCGTTGTCTTCGCACTGCGGTTCGGCCTGATTGTGGATGGCCTGCACCGAGCCTATAAACCCGGCTATTTGCTGAATGTTTTCGCAGCGATATAAATCGGCAATTTGCAGCTCAATCTCAAGTCGCTGATTCAGCTGCTGAAGTAACTTCATGACCAATAATGAATGGCCACCCAGTTCGAAAAAGTTAGCGCCCGTGCTGATCTGCTCAGGAGGCAGGTTCAGTAACTCAGACCAGATGGCCACCAACTGATCTTCCAGCTCATTGGCGGGCGCAACATAGTCGGCCTGCATCAGGCTAAAATCAGGCTCTGGCAGTGCCTGTCTGTCAATTTTACCATTGCGGGTTAATGGCCACTCCTGCACCAACACAAACGCCGCAGGGATCATGTACGCGGGCAATTGAGCGGCCAAGGCCGTTGCCAGTGCCTGGGTTTGGCCACGAGGGTCAACCTGCTCACAACCAGCGTTCAATTCAATATACGCAACCAGTTGTTTGTCACCTTCACTGCGCGCTCTGATAGTCACCAGCGCCTGAGTCACATCATCCAGTGCTTCCAGCTGACGTTCGATTTCACCCAGCTCAACCCTGAAACCCCGGATTTTGATTTGATCATCCAGGCGACCTGCATAGGTGATCAGCCCATCATCATTACAGCGCACCAAATCACCTGTGCGATACAGGAGTTCGGGTTGTCCGGTTTCGTTAGCGTACGGATTGTGAATAAAGCGCTCTTTACTCAGCGCGGGCTGATTCAGATAACCCAGTGCCAGGCCATCTCCCCCCACACACAGCTCACCGACCACGCCTTGCGGCACCCAGCGACCTTGCGGTGTTAAAATCAGTAATTTATCACCCTGGACACCCTGGCCGATTGGCACACCGGCGCTGATATCGCTATCTCGTGGTACTGGATAACAGCAAGTAAAGGTGGTATTTTCCGTCGGCCCGTAGCCATTAATCACCGTGACCTCAGGCAACGCCTGCTGCACTGCACTAACCGCTTGTGGGTTCAGGACATCGCCCCCGGCCAGCACACTTTGTAACGCAAGCCTGTCAGTATCTAGCTCACCACAGACCTTACTCCATTCTGTAAACAGACCAGAGGTCAACCACAACGCTGTGATCCCCTGCGTACTCAATACAGCATTCAGTCCCTCAAGAGTGATCAGGCTATCCGGATACAAGACACAACGCCCACCATTCAATAGTGGCCCCCAGATCTCCAGCGTCGCGGCATCAAAGGCAATATTGGCGCTTTGCAAAAAAACAGTGTCTGCGTTCAGCGTCATAAAATTCGGCGCGTGAACCAGACGGTTAACAGCACGATGAGGTGTCATAACCCCCTTTGGTGTGCCTGTGGAGCCTGAAGTATAAATCACGTATGCCAGCGATTGCGGTGTCAGCCCGACAGCGCGTGGCAAATCTCCATCGCCCAGAGTTGACCAGGCGCTGTGTGCATCATCCAGCACAACTTTGCTTAGCGGACTGAAAGCCAGCGTCTGTTGCTGTGCCTGCTCAGTCAATATCACCGTCAGCTGCGTGTCCTCTAACATATACGCCAGTCGCGACTGCGGATAGTTCGGGTCCAGCGGAACATAGGCACCGCCCGCTTTGAGTATGGCTAAGCTGGCAATTAACATGTCGACCGAACGGCCAATGCACAATCCGACCAGAGTACCTGCGCTCACCTGATGTGCTTCACGCAGGTAACGCGCCAGCTGGTTGGCTTTGGCGTTTAGCTGTGCATAACTGAGCGTCTCATTGTCCAATTGCACGGCAATACTATCCGGTGTGGCTTTGGCATGCAGCTCAAACACGTCATGAATACAAGCACTACGCGGATAATCGGCATCATGACTTTGCCAGCTATCCAGCATAGTCAGTTCAGGCTTGCTCAATACAGCCAGGGTTGCGACGGCTTGCTCAGAGTGTTCATCCAGCGCCGTGAGCAGTGCACTCAGCGCCGTCTCCATCAGCGCAGCGATCCGCGTTGCCGGTACACTTTGCTCAATCTGATAATCGAGACTGAAACTGTCTCCCTCACCCAGGTCATTCACTGACAAATCAAACGGATAATTGGTGCGCTCACGGGTGCTAAGCAAGGCAATGCCCGGGTCGGCTTGTTCCTGAGCTTGTTCAGGAGCTGCATGAGTCGCTGAATGACGATAATTTAGAATCGCGCTGAACAAAGGCGTATTACCGTCAATCCCGCTGTAACTTTGTGCTTCGGCCAGCGAAACCTGCTCATAGGGTAGCAGCGCCCGCAACGCATCATTGACTTGTTTCAGTGCCACATGGGCAGCCTGATGACCTAAAGACACGCGAATAGGTAAGGTGTTGATAAGCATGCCCATCATCCGCTCGATGCCAGCCATACCATTCATCCGGCCTGACATCACAGTGCCAAACACCACTTCGTCGCGGCCACAACAGGCACTTAAAACCTGAGCCCAGGCGAGATGGAACACAGCCGCCGGGCTGCACTGATGACGCTTACTTAAGGTGCGGATCAGCTCAGATTGTGCGGCACTTAAAGACTGAGTATATTCAACCACCGCGTTGCCATCGCCTGCCACCTGAGCCAGTTCAAACGGCAGAGTTGGGGTGTCGATGTCGCCCAGTAATTCAGTAAAAAACTCGGCCGTATCCAGCAGCGCGCTTTGCGCCATAGAGCGGGCGATAAATTCTCGATACGGTAAAGGCGCGGGCAGTGTCTGCACATCATCAGCTTCGAGTTCATTCATCAGGATCTCTAAAGAAACATGATCCGTAATCAAATGATGGAACTTGAGCATGGCATAGGTGCGCCCCTGCTCGTCTTGCGGGCTGGTGACTAGCTGGATCAGCGGTGCTGATTCCAGGTCAAAGCCATGTGGTCCGCTTGCCACATAGCGGGCAAACTGTGCTTTGAGATCGTCCCCACTCAGTGCCAGCTCAGTCACAGGTAATGTCGCTTCACGTAGCACCACCTGCATCGCCTGCTCCCGGCCTCGCCAGAACACTGCGGTACGCAGCACATCATGACGCTGCACTAACCAATTTAGCTGCGCCACAAACCCGGCCAGCTTGTCTGCTGAGGCAAACTCAAAACTAGCAGTGGTGACATACGGGTCATGCTCCGGATTGAGAGTATGCACAAACAGCACCCCTTCCTGAAGCGGTGCTAATGGATAGATATCCTGAATATTGCGCATCCCGCCAGGCACAGCCGCTGCAATGACCTCTATTTCAGGTTGTTCCAGCGTTACCAGCGTCAGCATCTCAGGTGTGATGGCCTCACAGTGCGCCGGGATGCGATTATCAGGGATGGCAAACGCGTCATCAGCCTCATCAATAACGGCGGCCATCGCGGCCAGGTCTTTAGCCTGGAATAGCTGTTGCGCGCTGCTATTAAGATTGTGCTGCTGGAGTTTGGCCAGCAGTTGCATAATCAACAGTGAATGCCCACCCAGCTCAAAGAAATTGGCGGTGGCACTGATCTGCTCCTGTTCCAGCCCCAGCAGTTCAGCCCATAAACCTGCCAGCAAGCAGGCCAGCTCTGTTTCTGGCGCAACGTATTGGGCACTGCTTTGTTGCAGTGCATCGGGCGCGGGCAGGGCTTTTTTATCAATTTTGCCATTTGGTGTCAGCGGCCACTGTGGCATCACCACAAACAGACCTGGCACCATATGGGCTGGCAGTTGTTGCCCCAGACGCGTTTTAATGTCGGCTATCCAGTTTGCCTGCTGCGTCTCATCCTGCGCTGTCTCACATGTGAGACAAGGCTGTATATAGGCCACCAGTTGCTGCTGACCATCAGCCAGCGTGCGCGCCAAGACCTGCGACAGCGCAATGTCTTCAAGCTGATTGAGGCGATGCTCAATCTCACCCAGCTCAATACGGAAACCTCGGATCTTCACCTGATCATCGCTGCGGCCAATAAACTCCAGTCGCCCGTCCTGGCGATAACGCACTAAATCCCCTGTGCGATACAAGCGTGGGCTGTTATCGTGTTCGCCTGCCTGATAATAAGGGTTGGCAATGAAGCGCTCCTCGGTCAGATCGGGTCGGTTCAGATAACCCCGCGCGACGCCTGCACCGCCCAGATAAAGCTCTCCAACACACCCAACTGGTAGTAGCTCCATCGCACTGCCTAACACATAGGCCTGGCTGTTCGCTATCACGTGACCAATGTCGGGGACGGACGTTAATTGCCCGATAAAACGCGCACAGGTTGAATACGTAGTATCTTCCGATGGACCATACAAGTTACACACTTCAGCATCTGGCAAAGCCGCAAAAATCTGATTCACTTGCTGCGCGGTTAACGGCTCTCCGGCCAGGTTGACGGTCGTCAGGCTGTCGGGCAATGCACCGACATCCAATAGTGCCTTCATCGCAGACGGTACTGTGTTGATCAAACTGATGTCCAGCTGCTCATCCGCCAGCGTCAGGGCATTTTTAACCACCACGACTTCAAAACCAAAGCTCAGCGGCAGGAAGATTTCATAGACAGACAAGTCAAAGTTCAGCGAGGTCGAAGCCAGCACCCGGCGCAGCGCCTCATCGTTAAAAGCGGCACGGGCCCAGTACAACATGGCCACCGTATTGCGGTGCTCAATCATCACCCCTTTGGGTTTACCGGTAGAGCCTGAGGTATAAATCAGATAAGCCAGATGTTGCGCCGTCACACCGCTTTCATTGCGGCCAATGTTCGCGGTGGAGTAATGAGAGAAAGCACTGCCTTGGGCAACCAAATCGTCCAGCATCACTGCTTGTGCACCCGGCAGCGCCACCGTGTTAGTCAGACTTTGCTGGGTCAGGACGACACTCAGGCTGGCATCTTCAATCAGATAAGCCAGTCGCTCTGACGGATACGCCGGGTCAAGCGGCACATAGGCACCACCGGCCTTGAGAATCGCCAGCATTGCGACGACCATGTCCACGCCACGCTCCAGGCAAACGCCCACCGGACAATCCGGACTGATATGGTGTTCAAATCTCAGATAATGCGCCAGCTGGTTTGCCCGGGCATTGAGTTCACCATAGCTCAGTGACGTCGCGCCATGTTGTACGGCGCGGCGCTCGGGGTTTTGCTCTGCCTGAGCCTCAAACAGCTCATGAATACAGAGCCCTTGCGGATAATCAATGGCGTTATTATTAAACTGACTAAGCTGCTCAATCTCCGGCTCAGTCAACATAGTAATAGCTGAAATATTGGCCGCCCCGTCGGTATCCAGTTCCGTCAGAAACATCAGCGTGTTATCCAGATGCCTCGCCAGAGTTTCAATGCGTTCGCGGCTAAACAGAGTCACATCATACGTCCATTCAATGACGCCGCCTTCATCACTCATTGAGGCATTGATATCCAGATCAAACTTGGTTGTCGCACCGCTGCCGGTCATTGGGGTAATAGATAACCCCGCCAGCTCGGTGGTGTCTGAATGGGGTTCACTCACGCCATAGTCTGAATTGGTGGTCAGCATGATCTGAAACAGCGGACTGTGCGCGGTACTGCGAGGGACTTTTAGTACCTCAACCAGTTTTTCGAATGGCAGATCCTGATGCGACTGAGCATCCAGGTGTACTTGTCTTAATTGTGCCAGATAATCCGTTAGTGGCTGGTCCTGCGTGTCCACTCTCAGGATCAGCGTATTGACAAAAAAGCCAATCAAAGATTCCAGCTCAACCTGACGACGGTTGGCCACCGGTGTGCCAATCACAATATCATGGTGGTTACTGTTACGAGACAAGACCAGCGCCAGCGCACCGTGGATCAGCATAAACGGGGTCAGTTCATAACGCCGGGCAAGCGCTGCCAGCTTGTGACACAGCTCGGCACTGAGCGGCTGTGACACTACTTCTCCCTGATAAGCTTTGACATCAGGCCTTGGGAAATCGAGAGGCAGCGCATGCACCCGGGGCAACTGAGCCAGCTGTTGCTGCCAATAATTGAGCTGAGTTTGCAGCACCTCGCCCTGAAGCCAGTCGCGCTGCCACTGGGCATAATCGGCGTACTGAATGGTTAATTCGGGAAGCGGGTTTGGCTGGCCATAGCCATAAGCATGGTAAAGCGCGAAGAATTCCCGGATCAGTATGTCCATGGACCAGCCGTCGGTGGCGATATGGTGCATGTTGATAAACAACACCCCGGCATCATCCGCATTCAAGGCTAAAAAGCGCACCCGTAACATAAAGTCCTGAGCCAGATTAAATGGCTGTCCGGCCGCATCATTAATAAACTGTTCAATCCCGGCCGCGTCATCCTGTGTCGTCACGGACTCCTGCGTCACACAAAAGTCTTGCGGGTCAAGCAATAACTGCTGCACGCCTTGTTCAGACTGGCGAAACACCGCTCTGAGTACGTCATGACGTGTCACTATCTCGCGGAACACACGCTCTATCAGCGCAACATCAATCTGACCTGTGAGTCTGAACACCATCGGCATGTGGTATTCACTGGAGCCGCCCTGAATTTGATCCAGTGTATGCAGACGCTGCTGTGCAAATGATAGCGGGTAACTGCTGAGATCTTCACGACGCGCCACCGGGCTCACGACTGAAGCTTCAGTGTACTGAGCCAACGCGTCAATAATGGCACTTTTATGTTGTTTGATCTGCTTTGCGATATCGACCGTGATGGCCCCTTTTTTGGCTTTGGACTTTAATGCCCCATCCTGCAAAAATAACCGGATCCCCGCCTGCTCGAGCTCAACGAGTAGCTGTTTGATATTTTCCATAATGGCTGACTAACTCATCTCTGTGTTTAACTGCAAAAGCGCTGCGCCCGTAACCAGAGAGCCACTCAGATACCTGAATCGCGCCCATACACCGGCTTAGCCTCTACGACTTAAAACCAGCCTGAATCGTCAGGCTGGCAGATTATTTACTTTGTGTCTTTGCGTGTGCTTGTATCTCAGGCCTGTGGCCTGACTAACCTTGTCCTGTTACCAGTCCATTTCCTCCAGCTCAGCATCATCCTCTGCCAGCGGGTCACTCTGGCGACTGAGCAGGTAATCTATGTGCAATGCCTGCTCCTTAAGCTGCGGCTGTGCAAACAGCTCTTTAATAGAAAACTCAACGGCGAAGCGGTGACGGATCTGGGTTTCCAGCCGGGTCACCAAAATGGAGTTGCCGCCTTGCTCAAAAAAGCGTGCATGACTGCTTATCTCGCTGGCCGCTATGCCTAACAAGGCTGACCAGACTTCTGCCAGCGCCTGCTCGGTCGCCGTTTGGGGTGCAACATAAGGCTGTTCACTGTCTACACCAGACACGTCTGGCAACGCTTTTTTATCTATTTTTCCATTCGGGGTGAGTGGCCACTGCTCAACCACCACAAAACGGCTCGGCACCATATATTCCGGCAACTGAGCATGTAAATGCTGCTCAACGTCCTGTATCACGGAGGCCTGGTCCTGCGCTTCATCGCGCGGTTGAATATACGCAATGAGCATATCCGTGCCATTGCTGGCCTGTTTCACCAGCACCACGGCAGAGTCGAGTACCGCACAGCGGTTCAGCTGTGCCTCCACTTCGCTCAGCTCAATGCGGAAGCCGCGAATTTTGACCTGAGCATCGAGGCGACCGACAAACTCAATGCTGCCATCGGGTAAAATTTTGGCCAGGTCGCCCGTTTTGTACAAACGGGTACTGTCACGGTGTGCCGGATAATAATAAAACGGGTTTTCAACAAACTTCTCAGCACTCAGTTCAGGGCGCTGATGATAACCACGTGCCAGCCCGTCACCACCTATGTGCAGCTCACCAATCACACCAGGAGGCACCAACGCCATGTGGTTATCCAGGACATACAGGCTCACATTGTTCAGTGGTTTACCTATAGTGATCGGGGTGCCCGGGTACAGGCGCTGATAAGACGCACATACTGACGCTTCCGTAGGACCATAAGCATTAAAGAAGGGATAATGTGCCGACCACTGATTGACCAGCTCCGGCTCACAGGCTTCACCTGCCACTATTAATGCCTGCAGCGACAGCGAGGTGTCGAGTGGCATCATGGCCAAAAATGCCGGAGGTAAAGTCACATGGCTGATCTGCTGTTGTGCAAGCAGTGCAGTAATGTCATCTGGGGAGCGTCTTTGTTCGCTACTGGCTATGACCAGCGTGGCGCCATTGAGCAGTGCCATGGCATATTCCCAGGTGCCCGCATCAAAGCTCATTGATGCGAAATGCAGTACCCTGCTGCGCGGCGTAATGGCAAAGGCGCGGCGCTGGTTGTCCGCCAGATTGACTATGCCCTGATGCTCCAGCAACACCCCTTTTGGCTGACCCGTCGAGCCTGAGGTATAAATCTCATAGGCCAGACTGGTGGGCAGCAGCCCCAGCGCTTTATGATCCAGATTTTCTGCGCTGCAATGACTGAACGGCCCCAAATGGGTATCATCGAGCAAGCCATCCACCGGAATAAGCGCGTAATCGGTGAGAGAAACAGCATCGCTGATGGCCTGACTGCTGATGATGGTCCTGATCCCGGCGTCTTCGAGCATATAACTCAATCGTGCGGGTGGATAGGCCGGATCCAGTGGCACATAAGCACCACCGGCTTTAAGCACCGCCAGGGTCGCGATGATCATTTCCAGCGAGCGATCCAGCGCTATCCCTATCAAGGTATCCGACGTGATAGTGCCCTGCTCTCGCAAATAGTGTGCAAGCTGGTTAGCCTTGCTATTCAGCTGCGCATAACTCAACTGCTGATCAGCAAAGATAAGTGCAATATGATCCGGGTTGCGCTCAACCTGCTGCTCAAAGGCCTGATGAATACATAAGGTCCGATCATACTCATGATAGTTATCATTGAGGGCATTAACCAGATACTGGCTTTGTTCGTTCGCCAGCACACTCAGCTGCCCGGGCGGGTTGTTCAAACTGTGGGTCATCTCTGTTTGTACGAGGCGCTCCAGCAACAACATCAGGTGCTCACTCAGGTGCGTGATATGGGTCTGTGAAAATAACGAAGTGTCATAAATCCAGTTAACCTGAAGTGCCGCCTCACCCAGTGAGAACTCCACTTCAAGGTCGAATTTTGCCACGCAACCGGCCTGCATCAATGGCGTGAGCGTCAGCCCGTCGAGCGCATTTTGTTCAGACCCGGACGGTGTTTGCGCGCTATTAAAAGACGTCATGATCTGACACAGCGGTGCATGGGCATCGCCCCGCGGGATCTGTAATGTATCCACCAGTTGCTCAAACGGTAGATCCTGATGACTTTGCGCGTCCAGATGCACATCTCTGACATGTTGCAGATACGCATCCAGCGATGGCTGCTCTGTGTTCACCCGCAGTGCTAGAATATTGACAAAGAAGCCAATCAGCGGCTCCACTTCAGCCTGAAGTCGGTTCGCCACCGGCGTACCAATCACCACATCTACACTGTTGCTGTATCGGCTGATGGTCAGTGCCAGCACCGCATGCAGCAACATAAACGGGGTCATCTGGTAATGTGCGGCCATATCACGTAGCTGGGCAGCCAACTGTGCAGAGGCTTTACCCGATACCATAGCGCCTTCATAGCTTTTTTCAGCAGGCCTTGGATAATCCAGTGGAATACCGTGTACGCCCGGTGCATCACTCAACTGAGATTGCCAGTAGTCGAGTTGTTGTTGCAGCACATCTCCCTGTAACCAGTTGCGTTGCCACTGGGCAAAATCGGCATACTGAATACTGAGTGGTGTAAGTGGGTTGTCCAGACCGCTTCGCAGTGCGGCATATAAAGAGAAAAACTCGCGGCTGAACACGTTCAGTGACCAACCGTCTGAGGCGATATGATGCATATTGAGCAGCAATACGCCACGTGTCGGGTTGAGGCTGATGAAGCTGGCGCGCAGCATCAGATCTGTGGCCAGGTCAAATGGCGCCTGGGCGTCTTCAGCCAGCAGCAGGTCGAGCTGTTGTTGCGCCTCAGTTCCCGCCATATGGTGTAGCTCAATATGACGGATAATCACAGGTTGAGGTGTAAGGATGACCTGCACTGGCCCAGCCTCTCCTTCCTGATACACAGTCCTTAGCACTTCGTGCCGGGCCACGATCGCGCTCAGTGCCTGTTGCGCCACAGTCAAATCAAATGGGCCGTCGACTTCAAAAGCCAATGGCATATTGTACTGGGCAGAGCTGCCCTGGAACTGATCGATAAACCACAGTCGCTGCTGGGCATAAGATAATTCAAAGCTGTCTGTATCACGCGGCAACGCCTCGATCACAGGTCGTGATACTTTGCTGCTTTGCTCAATCAGCGCAGCCAGATCAGCCAAAGTACTGGCTGAGAAAACCTGTTTGACGGCAATTTCGACCTCAAACTCAGTGCGGATCAAGGATACCAGCCGTACCGATAACAACGAATGACCACCGAGCGCAAAGAAGTCTGCTTCACGAGTTAATTGTTCAGCCTCACACGAAAGCAAGGTCGCCCAAATCCCGGCCAGAGTTTGTTCTGTCTGAGTGTGCAGCGCTTCGCCCTTACTCAGAGCTAGATCTGTTTTAACCGCAGGCAAGGCACGTCGGTCGATTTTACCATTGGCGGTGAGTGGCCATTGCTCAACTAAAGCGATAGCAGTCGGTACCATGTAAGCAGGCAAAACGGACCTGAGCGCCGTCAACAGTGTGGTGGTCAAGTGTTGCTGTGCATCGTTTGTCTCACACGTGATACAAGGGCGAACATAGGCAACAAGTTGTTTGCTGGCTGCTTCACCTATTGCCAGCACCAATGCAGATTCAACCTCATCAAAAGATTCCAGAACGGCGCTTATCTCACCAGGTTCAATCCGGAATCCTCGAATTTTTATTTGTTCATCGCTTCGGCCCAGATATTGTAAGTCACCTTGCGGTGTGACACGGACCAAATCGCCGGTTTTATAAAGTCGCGATTGGCTGGCAGGTAACGCCTGCACACGCGCGGCATCAATAAAACGCTCGTCAGTCAGCTCAGTATTGTTGTAGTAGCCCAGTGCAACACCTGGCCCTGCAACATACAATTCGCCCACACAGCCTGTTGGTACCGGGACTAAGTCAGCATCCAAAATCAGACACTGGGTATTGGCAATCGCACGACCTATACTGGCTTCTTCCTGATCATATTGTGTGACATGGCACGTTGTGGCGACGTGAGTTTCAGTAGGGCCATAATGATTATATAAATCACAGGATGGATGCTGCACCATAAACTGACGAATACTGGGAGTGAGTTTCAGCACATCTCCGGCTACACACACCTGTCTGAGCCCAGACATATCAATGGCCGGATTTTGATTTACCTGCTCAGCCATTAAATCAAACACAGCGGGTGGTACAAACAATCGCGCTATGTCCTGCGCAGCAACCAGGCTGGCCAGATCCTGCAACTGGTCTTTTTGCTGCTGTGACATCAACACCAGACATGCGCCCGTGTGCCAGCTGGTGGCCAGTTCCTGAGCCGAAACATCGAACGTCAGCGGGGTAAATTGCAAAGTCCGGTAAGGCTGGGTGATACCGTCAATCTCAGCCTGATGAACACTCAGATTCACCAAAGTGCTGTGACGCTGGTTGACGCCTTTTGGCCGACCAGTTGAGCCGGAAGTATAGAGAATATAAGCACTGTGGTCGCCGCCAATGTCTGGCAGGCTGTGCACTTGTGTTACTGGCTGCCATAAATCCGGGTTGTCCAGTCGCACACACGGTAATCCAGCGAAGGTGTCTTGTTTCTGTGATAACACCAGCGAGAGTGACAGCTCGCCGATAATGTAATTTAGTCGTTCTTCAGGGGCTTCGGGGTCCAAAGGTACATAGGTTGCGCCCGCTTTGAGCAGCGCGGCCACCGCACACACAGTGCTAATGCTGCGCTGTGCCACAATCGCAACAGGTTGACCCACAGTGACACCATATTCCGTGATTAAGCGCATCGCCAGCGCGTCGGCACGGGCATTCAGTTCTGCATACGTCAGCTCAGTCCCGTGCTCCTGCAGCGCAATGGCGTTCGGGTTATGCCGAGCCTGATATTCCAGTAACTGATGCACGGTCTGCCATTCAGAAGATACCTGCGCGCCGCTTGTTAACGTCAGCGCTTGCTGCTGTTCTTGCTCACTCACCATAGAGAGTGCGGTCAGGTTGGTCGACCCATTATCAGCATGAGCCAGCTCGGACATTGCATTCAGCACATTACCCAGGTGCTGATCCAACTGACTGATATGCACTCGTTCAAACAAGCTGACGTCGTAGGTCCAGCCAATCGAGACGCCAGCTTCATTCAGTGACATATGAATGTCCAGGTCAAATTTGGTGGTCAGGCTGACATCCTGCATCGCCTGCAGTGACGCCTCACCCAGCTGGACACGCTCCGCTTGCTCCGCGGCTGCACTAAATTGGTTGTCTGTTGTCAGTAAAATCTGAAATAACGGACTGTAGGCGTTATTGCGTGGTACGTTTAATACTTCGACCAGCTGCTCAAATGGCACGTCCTGATTGCTCTGTGCCGCCAGATGGACTGCTCTGACGTGTGCCAGGTAATCGCGCAAGGTGTCATGGGCTGTGCTGACTCGCAACACCAAGGTATTGACAAAAAATCCGATCAGCGGTGCCAGCGATGGATCCTGACGGTTGGCCACCGGGCTGCCAATGACAATGTCCTTACTATTACTATGACGACTCAGTACCAACGCCAGTGCCCCATGCAACAGCATAAATGGCGTCAGTTGTAATTCTTTGGCCAAGGTAAGCAACCTGGTCGCGACCTTGCTGCTCAGTTGCGAGGTGACCAGTTCACCGCGATACTGCTTTTCAGCTGGACGGCTAGCATCTAATGGCAGCTGATGGAGTGCCGGCACCTGTTGCAGCTGTTGCTGCCAGTATTCCAGCTGCTTTTTTAGCCCTGCTTGTGCAAAGCTGCGCTGCTGCCAGTGTGCAAAGTCGCTGTACTGAATGATAAGGGGAGCAAGTGGGCTCGGTGTGCCTTGTTCGAGTGACTGGTAAATCGCAAAGAACTCTTTGGTCAATACATCCATTGACCAGCCATCCGACGCAATATGATGCATATTAAAGCTCAACAGCGCCTGACAGTGTTCTGCATCATCATGCGTTAATTGCAGATAGCTGGCTCTTATCATCAGATCCTGGCTGAGATCAAAGGGGCGGCTTGCTTCGCGCTCCAGATGAGCCCTGGCAGCTTGATGCGGGTCTGCCTGGTCACTCAAATCTAACACTGTGATATGCAATCTGGCATCGTCTAACACGCGCAGACACGGCGCACCATCACACTCATAAAAAACCGTTCTTAACACCTCATGGCGCTGCACTATGACATTCAGTGCTTGCTCCACCTTGGCTACATCCAGGCATCCATACACCTCGAAAGCCATCGGCATATTGTACTCGCTGGAGCCGCGATTCAGTTGGTCAATAAACCACAAACGGCGCTGAGAAAAAGACAATACCGGCGGCTCGCCAGGCTGAGCTTTGGCAACCGCAATAGGCGACTCAGTAACGCCACTTTGACGCTGTCCAATCGCTTGGATGATCTGTTGTTTGTTGTTCTTTAGAAAGTCTTTCTCGTCTGCTGTCAAAGCCTTGAGCTTACCTCTGACCAGTAACTTACCCTGTTCGTCGACAGTAAGTTTGATCCCTTTCTCGCTGAGCTGTAAAAAGAACTGTTTCATATTTTCGCTTTTGCAATCATATTGATATAAAGAAAAAACACCGGCATCAGAATCCCTAAAGCAGGGAACCTGTGATATCACCACCAGTGATACATAAGTCCAATCAGTCTTAATCTTTTTGCCATATTGAATGAAAAGTCCAGCACACTGTACTTATTCAAAGCCCCATTCGATGAACCTAGGCTCATACCCGGGTTGTCATATTGTCGCGACACTTTTTCGCTACAAAATAGCGTACACAATTAAGTGAATTGGCATCATAGAACCCCGCATGCAAATGCAGGGCTCTTTGGTTTATTGTTGCTGTTGTAGCCCGCTAACATGCCGCAATGTCAGTCAACGGGACTAAGATATGTATAAATTCATAGCCTGACTTATGCGTCAAGCTCGCAGCCACTTAATGAACGCAGTGACGAAGCCGGGCAAACGTATACACCACTACGCCCGTCTTGGTAACCAAAGTCATAGGCTATCTTGAAGATGTGATGGAGCAGCTGTACATCTACAGCCTCTGAATTCATATTGTGGATATTCAGATTGATGCCCAGTTCTGTCAGTGCGTCATTTTTCATCTTATCAGTCCATGTTAAAAAGTATTGCAAAGTGTTAAATTTTCACGCAAACGCATTATTATGTAATCTGCATCTTTTTTCTACACTTTTATTTCTCAAAATTATAAATTTCATAAACCAAATCAATAAACCTTTATTTTTATTGACTTAATTGAGTTTTTCACTTCTTTTTACTTGATCTGCAAAACTTACCTAAAACAGGTATAGAACAAAGCAACATTTAAACAACAACATTAACAACCCTGTGCCAAAGCCCTCTCTGTGGCGCAATATCCAGTTCACAGCTCAATGCAGACCGATACTATTTACGCTTTTCGAACCTGGTCAATGTGCTTCATTGGGGACATTTATACCCCATACATCGGGACAATAACATGACGGTTTAGGGAATTAATTGTTTCAAAATGGTGCAAAAGCGCTGCAGGGCGCGCAGCCAGCCGTTCAGACTCACCGTGTTTATGACGTTTACAGACTTGATTAATTTATAGATTTTATTTTCATGGATGGCGCAATAAAAAAGCCATAAAAAAGTGACTTCTTGCTGTCATATTCTCAAATTCGTGCGGTTTGTTGGCACAAATGCAAAACTGGCATCAATGCCCTGATCACAAATAACTCCCAGCTTAAACCCCGACAAAGACTACACGGCTTACCCAAAATGAACACCAAACTGATCGCAGTAAACCCAGCCGCAGGCGCATGTTTGGCGGCATCCTGGTGTCTACTTAATGAGCAAAATTCATTGTAATGAAATAGAAAAATCGTATAAAACGCAACAAAGGGGCGCGCCATGGCGGCCCCAAGATACCGCCATTATGTCACTATTTACACTGATACAATTCTAAGAGGGTAACGCACGTCAGGTTTTGTTGATGTGATTACTCTTGTTCAAGATGGGCAATCACCTGTGCCAGCGCCGTTGACACGGCTTTTTTATCCTGCCAGTCAAGTGTGGACCAGTCGACGCCGCATGCCAGCTGCGTGACATCCTGTGTCAGCAATTTTTGCAGTGCACCGGGCGAGCCAAACGATGTGGTGACAAAAGGGGCTTTACTTTTCTCAGGTCGCTTTTTGATCCCCTGTAATTGCTGCACAATGAGGTCAGAGATAGCGCGTTTATCCACAGCATTTAAGGTCGACTTGTCATGCTGCGCCTTATATTGCGACTCCACAGACAAAATAAGTCGCTTCATTTTGACAAAAGAATAACTGCACCCGGTTTCATAGGCTGACATAACCACCGGATAACGTGATAGCACGTTGTAGTTATCGTATGCGCCCATTGAAATGCCAAGTTTGGGGACTATGGTCCTGACCGTGAGTCGCGACATGCCAGCCTGCAGGCGTGCCTTATTCAGCTGTTCAATCTCTGTCATCGCATTAGAAAACGCCTGTAACTTACCATACTGAGGCAGATCCTCACGACTGGCATTTTCCTGAAACTGCTTAACCTTAGTCAGCAGGGGCTTATTATCGTAGACCTTAAACTGCGCAGCCGCACCATACCCTTTGGCGTATACCAGTGCGAAAAATCGGCGGTGTCCCGTGAGGATTTGAAAGCGACCATCCTCCAGGGGATATAAAGTGGGTACCTGGATCATTTCAGACACAGAAATGTTGTTGCCCAGCTCAATGATGGAATCTATGGTTTGCGAAGCCCGTTTCCAGTCTTCCGTATCGCGTTTCAAACAGTTAATGATGATCGATTTACCGATCAGAACGTGGTTTTCTCCCTGATAAAGCTTGGTGAGCTGTGCTTTACTCAGTTTACGCGCCACAAACAGACGAGCGTCTTCATCACTGACGAAAATAGACGGTAAAAATCGACCATTGGAGGGATCCGGAACAACTGAGCTCAAAAAAATGCTCTTATACTCGAAAGACTCATCGCTGAGTTCATTCTTATTGTTCAGGTTGCTCAGTAGCATTTGCTCTAACATAGTTTGTACTCTTAATCAGGCTGACATACGCGCTCAGCCGGGCGCCGTGGAACTTTGCCACAAACAACTCAAAGGTGATCACACCTAAAAAAGAGCAACGGCTCTGCCTTCAAGTTTAACGAAAATTTCATCGGGTGCCTACCGCCTTGCAATCCCTTTGCTATCCCTCACGGGTCAAATGACACACAAAGTTAAAGTCACTTTCTTGCACAGGTCAAGGCAGGAATTATTATTTTGTGCGTTACAGGGCCTCTATCAGATTATTGATGGCCTGCTGCTGCGATACCTGACCTGCCATATAGGGCTGCCAATATTGCGTTAGTTTGGCAAGCGGCTCCGGACGATTTTTATATAACCCCTTCCAGTGCGCATAAGGCACAAAGGTATGCCCCTGTGCGGCAAGCGCCTGTCGGGTTGCCTCACCGACAATATAAAATAACATGGGATGCCACAATGATTTAAACGCAGCTTGCTTACCCTGTTGTTTCGCCCGGCTTTCCAGCGCCTGATACAAAGGAGAATCCGGGAAGCTGGTGTGTGCCACCTCATGAAACAACATTTCGAGCGCAAACCAGTCATTAAAACCCGCCTGATAGGTATTGATAAACGTAATCAAGTTCCTGCCAGAGGTAAAAGCACCAGCGTGTGTAAACGGTCGGGCAACGGTTAAAACGCGATGCTGCTGCGCCACAATCACATCTGTTCCAAATATTTCATTCAGCCGTGAACAAACCTGTTCGCCGTACTCATCGAGCAATGCAATGCTCTGCGCCGTCCAGGCCTGGTTCTGAGCCTGATGTTGTGGCCATATCTCGTCTCGGTAGCTGCTCATCACCGCAAAATAGCCACGCGTCAGGTCGTTTACAGGTAAGTCGGTCACCGCACTGTTGGTATCAAACAGGTGTTCCGTCAACTCACTCAATACAGAGTCACTAAACAAAGGGTGAAACCTGGGCTGGCTTGTATGTAACTGATACTGCTCGATAGCAGCATGCCATTTTTGCCTGTCCTGAGCGTTTAATTTGCTCGGTAACGCGCTGGGGTTGCGCGCCAAAAAACTCAGATAGGCATGTAAGTTGTCTTCGGCTCGATTATTAAACTCCAGTGTTTGCTCATTGCATTGCCAGTGGGACTCAGAAGTCTGTGCAGAAACGGGAGCCTGCAAAGCAACACTCACCAAAGCACCAAGTAATCCGATTTTATTCATTATGCTTTCCTTAATTGGGTCTGTCACTGTTGGTCGCGACCAAGTGTACCTTATAATTATACGCCGCCAGTATCTAATCGGTAAACTGAGCGACTCCTTAACGGTAAAGATTCTATTAAATCGAACGAAACCTTCAATATTTGCAAATTTCATTCTCACATAGCCATTGCTAAAGTGATCACATCAGGCAGACACAGCGCATTGGACTAACTTTAACTGATGGCGCAGGCAACGAGGTTTTTATGCAGATTATTCGTATCAATAAAGCACAGGCTACGCAGGATGGCGCGGGCGTGAACATCAGCCGTATTGCGGGCTTTGATGGCAAGAGTTTAGATCCCTTTTTGATGATCGATGAACTGAAATCAGACAACAGCAACGACTATATGGCGGGCTTTCCGCCTCACCCACATCGTGGTATTGAAACCTTTACCTATATTCGTAAGGGCGGCTTTGAACATCAGGACCAGATGGGCAATAAAAAGGCTATTCGTGCGGGTGATGTGCAATGGATGAGCACCGGGCGCGGCGTCATTCACTCTGAAATGCCACTCAGTGACGCCAAGCAGGGTATGCATGGTTTCCAGATCTGGCTCAATATGCCAGCCAAAGACAAAATGCGTGCGCCCCGCTATCAGGACACAACCGAACACAAGGCGCCTGTAATTACCACCGACTCTGGCGCCGAGCTCAAAGCACTGGCGGGTAGCTGGCAACTGGGTGCACAAACGGTTCGCTCGCCACTGAATGATTTAGCAGGCAATGGTGCCATTGCGGATGTGATTTTACCACCCAACCAGCAGGTTACACTGGATATGTCGGGCTATGGCAAAGTCCTTATCTATATTCATACCGGCACACTGGCAGACTCGCAATTCAGTGCCACTTATCAGCTGGAATTGGACCCGACACACCCGGTTGAACTGAGCAGCGGTCCGGAAGGTGCAGGGATGCTGGTGCTGGCCGGCCACCCTATTGGTGAAAAAATTGCCCACATGGGTCCGTTCGTTATGAACACCCAGGCAGAGCTGCAACAGGCAGTACGTGATTATCAGGCCGGAAAATTCGGTAGCATTTAATGCCCGGCACAGTAAAGCATTTAGCAAATTAAGAGGACAATACAATGGGACGATTAATTGAAGGTAAGTGGCATGATGTCTGGTACGATACCAAGAGCAATCAGGGCAAGTTTAAACGCGAAAACGCGCAATTGCGCAACTGGATAACGGCTGATGGCAGCGCCGGACCATCGGGCGACAGTGGCTTTAAAGCCGAGTCTGGCCGCTACCATTTATATGTGTCGCTGGCATGTCCGTGGGCCCACAGAACACTGATCTTTAGACGCTTAAAACAGCTTGAAGCACACATTGATGTGTCTGTAGTCAGTCCTGATATGCTGGAGCACGGCTGGACCTTTGACAAGGCAACCGGCAGCAGCGGAGATACTCTGTTTGGTCATGACTACATGCACCAGCTGTATACACGCAATAAAGCAGACTATTCAGGTCGTGTGACAGTGCCAGTGCTATGGGACAAACAAACTCAGCGCATCGTCAGTAATGAGTCGAGCGAGATTATCCGTATGTTCAATTCAGCTTTTAACGAGCTGACAGGCAACACAGATGACTACTACCCTGAAGCACTGCGCCAGGACATCGACGACATTAACGATTTTGTTTACCACAAAATCAATAATGGGGTATACAAAGCTGGCTTTGCCACCGAGCAGGCAGCCTATGAAGAAGCGGTACAGGCCTTATTTGAGGCGCTTGAGCAGCTGGAACAAAAACTGAGCAAGCAACGCTATCTGGTTGGTGACACCCTCACAGAAGCAGACTGGCGTTTATTCACCACCCTGATCCGTTTCGACAGTGTTTACCATGGTCACTTTAAATGTAACCTCAAGCAAATTGAAGACTATCCAAATCTGGCCGGCTATATCCGCGAGCTATATCAATGGCCTAATGTCGCCGAGACGGTGGATTTCTACCATATCAAGCGCCACTACTATTTTAGCCACACCATGATCAACCCGACTCAGGTTGTGCCGGTTGGCCCGAATATCGATTACTCGCAGCCACACCAACGCGGTTAAGCGCCCTACACAGCCACTGTAAACCCCGTTTACAGTGGCTTTCTTTTAGCTGTTAACATGCCAATCCAACCTAACCCAATAACGTCGCGTTGCTATTTTTTCATTCCACATTTATTGAAATAAATAGCATAAGGTGTCTTTTGGTGCTAAATTAGCCACTGTCTAACGTGACTTTAAAGGAGTGAAATCATGAAGACAGATAAACAAAATCGTAAAAAGATAGCCAGCAAAATTGGCGTCAGTATGGTCACCGGATTGGCTGTTGGTACTGCTATAGGCGTCTCTTCTGAGAATATCGTCAATGGCGTAACGCTTGGTGTAGCGATCGGTGTGGCCGTCGGTATGCTGCTAGACATCAACAGTTAGTGCCCGAGTCAATTCGCATGCTTCGAGTCACAAAAACAACGTCAGCCCGAGTGATGAATGTAATATCTGCGCATTATTCGTTTACTCGATACTGGGCATACCTCTTTAGTGTGTCTGCGCTGAGCTACTTCAGCCACCCTTTAGAGCAATTTTTCAGCTTTGTAACGCTTAATCTTATACTCGGATTGTTCAACCTGACCCAGATGAACAACTACCAACTGGGGTTTCCTATGTATATTGGTCCATCCGAACACCCCCTGCCAAATAAACCGGAGTTTCAGCCATTACGTCAAACATGGTATGCCGGTTACACGGTGTTTTTTTGGCTCGGTATTGTTATTCAGCTAACCGTGATCCTGGTTCATTCACTGAGATAACACTACCGACTTTTGTGCAAAACGACAGGGCGGGCGCACCACTTGCTCATTAATCACTGATCACGTCTGCGGCAATGGCAAACACTTTTTCAAGATTGCTGCGTCCATCCTGCTCAGACAATTTATAACGCTTTGGGCTGTCAACGTGAAAGGTCTGGTGCGCTTCAAGCATTTTGACCCTTAGCATCTCACGCTCTTTTGCACTCAGGTGATTCTCATGCAATGTATCCAGCTCACCAGTATCAAGCCAGATGCCACCACAGCCTGGGCACTCATCAATTTCAACCACACGTAACGGACTAAAATAACGACGCATCATGACGATATCAGGGCATTTCGGGCACTTGATCCGGGCGCTTTCATCGCCAAGCGGAGCGGAAAACTGGCGCAGGTGTTTTGCCAGCACCTCTGAGCGCAATGCAGAGGGGTTAGTGAAATTAGACAGCACCTGGTTGTCAAAAAAGACACCACCACTGTGCTCGGATATATACACTTTAATACCACCCACTTTCACTGGCTTAAGTGGGTGTGACGTTCTTGGGCACTGCATGTTACTACTCCAATCATCTGCACCGGTTTAATAATCGCAGTATACTGATTGCGCTCAAGATTGAAAGCCATCTTGTCGAAGCACAGATTTAGCTGGTTACAGCCCGGCTTCCCTTGGCTTATCAAACAAATATCCCTGTGCAAAATCAACCCCCAGCTCCCGGGCGATAGCTAGCTGCTGCTGCGTTTCTATGCCTTCGGCCAGCACCTTACCACCATATAGATGCACCGTATCAACCACTTGCCTTATCTCATCGATGATCTCAGCGCCATAATCCAGGCGACTGATAATGGTGATACACAGCTTCACCACATCGGGTTTCACTGCATTGATCAAAGTCAGCTCAAAGAATCCGCAACCAACATCGTCGAGCCAGAAGGTGTAACCTAGCTGGCGCAATTCGGCCATCTTTGCTTTGATGGGGGCCCAGTCATCGACTGGCAGATGTTCAGTCAACTCAATACAGAGCAAGTGCGCATAAGGATAATCGAGCAATGCGCCCGACACGTCCGCGTCAAATAGTAAAGCGGGTGAGAGATTAACCGTTAACCTTACCGTGCTTTGTCGCTCGCATTGACCCTGATGCGTTGCTAAGTGGGTAGTCAGTGCCAGCTTTTCCATATCAAACTGTCGCCCCTGCGCCATGGCAGCACCAAAGAGCTTGTCGGCACGGTGCAAGGGTGACGCCTTCGGACCTCGGATCAAGGCTTCGTATCCAAATATGCCGTTGCTTTGCACCAGCTGAATTGACTGCCAGTAAGGCAGCAAGTTTTTGTTGGCAAACACCCGCAACAAGTCTTCTTTGCTATCCGGGTAAAGCTCGTTCAGAGCACAGGCCGCACCAGCCCGAATAGTTTGTTCCTGTGAGGTTTGCTCTGTCACCTGCGCTGAGCTCACCTGGATCTCGGCTTCATGTACCAGCTGACAATCCAGCTCGTGCAGCAGGTGCTGCGCCACAAGTTGACTCAGTGCTCTTTCCGCCTGCGCGGGAGAATCAAACTGTTCGGTTTCGAACCACAGCTCACCCAGCTCGAATATGTCCTGCTTCAACCCGGGTTGGCCATTTTGCGACAGTAACACCACTAACGCACGCCATACTTTATGTGCTGTAGGCTGGCCAATACGCTCGACAATATCGGACCACCCCGACAGAGAGACTAAGGTTAAAGTAAGCAAAGGACCTCCGGCTGATTCACACTGTATTCGCTTGCAGTATAGCAGGGCAAATCAAAACCAGCCTCACGTGCGGTAACCAGCACACCTCACATCCTATTAAATAAAGGTGATGTAAATCAGAGTATTAACATCAGTGTTCTCCAAAACAGAATACTTTATCCGGATCTTTGCGGCATTCATTCACATCACGAGCTGTTACCATCCTGGGAAGTAACCAATCATTATCCGGAGCAACCCCGTGAGCATCACAAATACCCCACGAGATTATGGCACCATTGCAAAATGGCTACACTGGGGCACAGCCCTGTTATTTCTTGCGGCTTATGTCAGCGTTTATTATCGTCAGTGGTTTACTGAAGCCAAAACCCCGGAAAACTGGACCGCATTGCAGCTCCATTTGTCATTCGGTGTTTCAATTGCGGTGATTGTCGCACTCAGACTCATCTGGCGATGGCTAAATACCGCACCCACAGCGGAACCTGGCACCCGCATCGAGCATCTGGCCGCCCATCTTGGTCACTACGCTTTGTATGCCGTGATGATCATTGCACCATTAACCGGCTATATTGGCACGGGCGTGGACACCGAGTTTTTCTTTTTGTTTGATATTCCTAAATTTGAAAGCACAGCGCTGTTTAGCACGCTCGTCGAGCAGGGGCTGGGACTGTCATTCGCCGAGTTTGAAAAACCCATCGACTTTATTCACAAGGAGATTCTCGGCGCCTGGCTTGTCTGGCTGCTGATCCTGGGTCATGCCGCTGCAGCCTTGTACCATCACTTGGTTAAACGCGACCGGACGTTGCTGAAAATGACCCGCGGTGGCGAGCGCTAGCCGTCAGTCAGGTAACACGTTGATCCCTTTATTTTTGCATTAAAAAAGCAGCCGAAGCTGCTTTTTTATACCAATTTGCTTAGTTAAGTGGGCTATTTTGAGGCGAGAAAATAGACCAAGTATTAGGTCAAATTGATATTACTTAATTGCTTAGCGTGTACAACTTGTGTCCTGACCAAGCAATCTCCATACGCCCCAGGTGCCCGATTCACTTGGCACATCGCCACGTGTCCACCAACGTGCTTCATACTTAAAGCCCTGATAAGTCACCTGATCTGGCTTATTGTAAACCTTGCTCGCATCCCAGTTGCCAGGACAGTTCGTATCACCACCAGATGTGACCGTCGCCGTGGCTTTGGCGCTGTAGTTCACCTGGCTTTCTTCCAGGGTAAAGTTGACAGCAACACCGGCTGAGCCACTGCCGCTGGCACCAAATTCAACCCCCACCTGACAGCTCTGATTTGCAGCAAGCGTGCTCGCGCTACATGTATCAACCGGCTTAACCAGACCAGAAGTGACACCGCTGGCGGTTACATTTAAGGTCTTAAAGCTGAATGGCGTATTGCCTGAGTTGGTGATGGTGAAAGTATGTGCTTTGGTTTCGCCAACCTTGAAACCCGTCAGCGTATCGTTTGCTTTGAACGACACAGAAACCGGCTCTGCACCGCCTTTTACGCTGTCGATCCAGCTGCGCAGTGCCGCCACATCTGAGTACACACCATATTTTGCAGGACGTGCACAGCCAATCCCCCAGCTGACGATCCCCAGCTGTACCACCTGGCCGCCGGAGTTTGCTACGATTGGGCCACCGCTGTCACCGCTACAAGAGTCTTTCTGACCCTCAGGGTAGCCGGCACAGAACGCCACGCTGCCCACATTCTGATACGAGCCGCCAGACTGACGACATACCTGATCAGAGACCAGTGGCACGTCTACCTCATACAGGTTAGTAGGACGACTGCCGCCTTCGCTCAAACGGCCAAGACCAGCAACAGAAATTAAATCACCAACGCGTACATATTGCTCAACATTACCCTGCGCCAGCGTAACGCTAGACCCCTGAGTTGGAGTACGAACCAGCTTAAGCAGTGCAATATCGTGGTTTAACGTGCTGCTGTTATACTGTGGATGAACGTATTTTTCGGCCACAGCAATGCGGTCACCATCATTGCCACCAAGGATAAAGCCCGCCACTTTAACATTGAGGCCGCTTGCCGATCTGCCACTCACACAGTGTGCTGCAGTCAGTACATAACCATCACCGACATAGCTACCACCACAAAATGCCGTGGTGCCATTCGAGCTTAAAATTTGTGTATAGAATGGCCAGTCTGCAGTATTGGCTGGATTACCACCAACAATTTCAGGCTCATAATATTCAGTACTTATACTATCAAGTAAGTGCTCACCGACATTAGCCGGCTGGGCAATCGCTGCGGCACTCAGACCCAGTCCCAGCGAGACAGACAACGCTGTCATTGAAAGTGTTTTTTTAACCTTTAACATGTGTATACCTTTGTGTTTCCTTTATTGGGAACCAAAAAATATAAACACTAATTTTACAGTTGTAAATAAAAACAACATAAAACTGATCATTTTTTATCACCTTTCAGCGTCTGAAGTGCGGGGCGAAGCAAGACCGACGATCAATTATCGTCGCAGTTTGCTGAGGTGAGGCCATGGATGACCGATGGGCACAACTACACGGATGTATTTCAGCTCGGTACTTATTGTGACTTCGTTCAATCCTCTCTCGTGCGGAGAGCTCAGCTCAATTCCGCGAGGCTATAAATCATTTTTAAGAGTCTCAATCCCCTCTTGTGCGGGGAACACAGCCTGGCTCTTGCCG
This sequence comes from Pseudoalteromonas rubra, assembly GCF_000238295.3. Lineage (NCBI taxonomy): Bacteria > Pseudomonadati > Pseudomonadota > Gammaproteobacteria > Alteromonadales > Pseudoalteromonadaceae > Pseudoalteromonas > Pseudoalteromonas rubra. The sequence continues at coordinate 276,500 of NZ_AHCD03000044.1, read as the reverse complement.
ACCAGTTCGATTGTTGGATTGTCTCAATCCCCTCTCGTGCAGGGAACGCAGCTTTAGAGTTTTTAAGTGTAGCCTTTCGTCATGTGTCTCAATCCCCTCTCGTGCGGGGAAAGCAGCAGACCTTTGAGGAAATAAGCATCAGATTGTCAGTCTCAATCCCCTCTCGTGCGGGGAAAGCAGCTGTGAAGGTGAGGGCCTGCCGGAGCCCATCAACGTGTCTCAATCCCCTCTCACGCGGGGAACGCAGCCTGGATTGATGAAGGCGCTGATTCGCCAGAATCTGTCTCAATCCCCTCTCACGCGGGGAACGCAGCCCGCTGGAGTTTAGTCCGGTAGACGACAGAGCCATGTCTCAATCCCCTCTCAAGCGGGGAACGTAGCCACTGATACCGCCGAATTTGATATTCGAACAGCCAGTCTCAATCCCCTCTCGTGCGGGGAACGCTGCAAAGAAAAATTACTCCAGTTAAAGCAAAGGTATGGTCTCAATCCCCTCTCGTGCGGGGAACGCTGCCTGAAGGCGGTCTCGTTTACGGTGAAACCCGCCATCTCAATCCCCTCTCGTGCGGGGAACGCTGCTTGCCTGAGAGCTTTTTTGATGAGCTGAGCTGTGGTCTCAATCCCCTCTCGTGCGGGGAACGCTGCTTCCACCCCATGAGCAACCGCTACTTCCAGCTGGTGTCTCAATCCCCTCTCGTGCGGGGAACGCTGCTAGCTGGCCGTTAACGCCTGAGCATCAACGGCAGGTCTCAATCCCCTCTCGTGCGGAGAACGCTGCGTATCGGTCCAACGGGCCGGTGAGCTGGTATTAGTCTCAATCCCCTCTCGTGCGGGGAACGCTGCTTCACTGCTCATCTTCCCACTGAGTCAGATAGTAGTCTCAATCCCCTCTCGTGCGGGGAACGCTGCCAAGCTGGTACAGAGATTAGCTGCGCCAGCAATGTCTCAATCCCCTCTCGTGCGGGGAACGCTGCAGCCTAAGCTGAAGCCAGCATAGCACAAGGCCAAAAACAGGCTTTTGCGCTAACCTCTGACTTTTTTGTTCAAAGCCGACTTACACTATGAGCTTAAACTACACAACATTCTAATAAACATCAACTTACAGAAGCGCTAACCTCCCCGGGTTTTTATGAGCACCAGGGGTTAGCGCAAAAAGCATGTAGCATCAGCGGGGAATGCAGCATAGTGCCAGATTGCATAACGGCCCTGAGCGGTGTCTCAATCCCCTCTCGTGCGGGGCGAAGCAAGACCGACGATCAATTATCGTCGCAGCTTGCACAGGTGAGGTCATGGATGACCGATGGGCGAAGCAAGACCGACGATTAATTATCGTCGCAGCTTGCTGAGGTGAGATCATGGATGACCGATGGGCACGGCTACACGGATGTATTTCAGCTCGGTACTTATTGTAACTTCGTTCAATCCTCTCTCAGGCGGAGAGCACAGCTCAATTCCGCGAGGCTATAAATCATTTTTAAGAGTCTCAATCCCCTTTCGTGCGGGGAACGCTGCGCGGGAGTTGGTGTTTGCCAATATCCCAAATCTGTCTCAATCCCCTCTCTTGCGGGGAACGCAGCCAGATCCAGATTACGACTATTTGCTTATTAGCGGTGTCTCAATCCCCTCTCATGCGGGGAACACAACAACATGCACGAATACTCATTACCAGGTCGCATTGTTTCAATCCCCTCTCACGCGGGGAACGTAATTGCTAATTTCAATAATGTGCTGTGAATTCATCCATGAAGCGCCAAGTGGTGCGTTCGCCAGAATCGGCGTCCATTGCCTGTTTTGTTGATTTACTGTCCTTGCAAATCACCAAAACCGGCTTTCGGCTTCCTGCCTACAGTGTTCAAAGTCATTTAAGCGTTGCTTAAACAGCATGACTTTTCACCGTTCACGCCTGAAAAAGCAGTGCTTTTTCCGGGCGGCGCTCACCCTCTCGTGCGGGGCGAAGCAAGACCGACGATTAATTATCGTCGCAGCTTGCTGAGGTGAGGTCATGGATGACCGATGGGCATAGCTACACGGATGTATTTCAGCTCGGTACTTATTGTGACTTTGATTATTCTCCTCTCGGGCGGAGAACACAACTTCGATTTTGATTTTACGCCGGTATACTTCGCTGAGTCTCAAAACACAACAAAGAAATCACCGCGTTAGATTTAGAGGTAAAGGGTCTCAATCCCCTCTCGTGCGGGGAACGCAGCCTATGGGCTGACTATAACGACGCAAAAGAGCAGTCGTCTCAATCCCCTCTCATGCGGGGAACGCAGCGTGGCAAAGGCGTTCCATGCGGGTACTGATTTTTTGTCTCAATCCCCTCTCGTGCGGGGAACGCAGCCACATACTTTGGTGATGTGAATTTGCTGGATGCAGTCTCAACCCCCTCTCACGCGGGGAACGCAGCCAAGATCAAAGCCGCGCAGAGCCGGGCCGGAATGTCTCAACCCCCTCTCGTGCGGGGAACGCAGCATCTGATGAAGATTTAGTTGCTGTTTCGTCAGATGTCTCAATCCCCTCTCGTATGGGGAACGCAGCCAAGTACCATCACCGTGGGCATCATGCTCGATAGTCTCAATCCCCTCTCGTGCGGGGCGAAGCAAGGCCGACGATTAATTATCGTCGCAGCTTGCTGAGGTGAGGTCATGGATGACCGATGGGCACAGCTACACGGATGTATTTCAGCTCGGTACTTATTGTGGCTTCGTTAAACCCCCTCTCGTACGGGGAACGCAGCTACCGACGATGACTACCACTTGGCAATGTACGGAAGTCTCAACCCCCTCTCACATGGAGAACGCAGCACCCAAATGTAATTAATATGGAGGCGGCAGTAAAGTCTCAATCCCCTCTCGTGCGGGGAAAGCAGCAGCCTAAGCTGGGGCCAGCATAACACAAGGCCAAAAACCAACTTTTGCGCTAACCTCTGACTTTTTTGTTTAAAACCGACTTACGCTATGAGCTTAAACTACACAACATTCTAATAAACATCAACTTACAGAAGCGCTAACCTCCCCGGGTTTTTATGAGCACCAGGGGTTAGCGCAAAAAGCATGATTGGTTGGGGGAATTAGCCTCAAGCATACAATGACAAAACATAGTACGCAGGTTCAGACATGTAAAGTGAAAGCTCTGGAACCAATCACTGGTGGCAAAAATGACATTAAACAGAAGGGGCAGTGCAATATATCGGGGCATCACAGTGACGCCCCAGAAACTGCCTGGTTTTTTACGCAGGCAAACACAAAGCGGCTTAGTATTTTGCGCTGATGCCGATCAAGGCGTTTTCTGACTCACCATCATAACAACGGGTATTGCCGCCATCGCGATTCTCAATAACCAGGTTGTAGACTGTGCGTGAGTCCTGGCCTGCTTCAATGGCTTTCAATACCGGGCCAAGCAGGTAAGTGTGCGTACTATAGATGATTACCGGCTCCATCTGATTACCAGTGCGCTCACTGTTGTATCTGACTTCAAAATTACCATTGTGAGAAGCAACGCTGGTCACAACTCCTGAGCAGGTAAAGATGGTTGCTTGTGCAGCAAATGCGCTGCCTGCCATACATACGCCAATAGCGACGCGTAATAAATGTGTTCTCATTATTCTTCCTTAAGTTGATTAGTGCCAATACTGGCAACACACAGACTAAGCCCGCAGAGTGAATAAAAAGACACCAAAAAGTTAATTTTTTATTTCAGCTGAAGTGATAACTAAAAGCAATCGCCAATTTACCTGCTGTCAGCCTTCGTAATGCGGAAACAGCAAGCGTACCCGCGCGCCCTGGCCGTCCGGGTTATTGTCGAGCTTAATGCTGCCGCCATGTGCAAACATGATCTGCCGACACAGAGCCAGACCAATCCCGCTGCCCTGTGCTTTGGTTGTGTAAAAGGGCACAAAAACATTGTCCGGGTTTGCGATCCCACCACCATTATCCACCATGGTCAGAACCAGCTGGCCCAGTGAAGTAGTAGAAGACAAAGTGATTTCGACCTGCTGGCCGGGCGTGACGGCTTCCTGCGCGTTCTTGGTGAGGTTGAGTAATACCTGTTCAAACTGCTGTTGATCAACCAGCACCGAGGCAGACTGATCCAACTCAAATTGCCAGTGTATATCTGGGTAAAGGGTTGTGAGTGTGCTGATCACCCGGTCCAGTTTTACCGGAACTTTATTGGGTTGAGGTAAGTGCGTCAGACGAGTATAGCCTTCTAAAAAAGCCCTCAAAGAGCTGGCGCGTTCACTGATAATGCCTATGCCCTGGCACAAACTGTCGGCAGATGGCTGTTTGTCTGGCTGTGATAAACGCTTGCTGAGCTGCTGCGCTATGGTGCTGATGGGGGTCAGGGTGTTGTTTACTTCATGACTCAGTACCCGCAACAGACCCTGCCAGGCCGTGCGTTCTTTTTCCATCAGCAAGCGCTCAGCATTACTGATAATTAAAAACTGATGTGCTTTGCCTTCACTGATAAAGCGCTCTCGTAATACCAGATATTCACCGCTGATCTGGCCGTCGTCCAGCATCACTATTTTACCTTCACAAGCCATCAGTTGGCGACCTACAGCGCTGCTGGCAAGTGCGAGTGGCTGCTCTGTGCTGGGAGTGCCAGTAAGCAACACAGTCTGGGCAGGCTGATTGGCCATAATGACCCGCGCTTGTTCATCCAGCACCAGTACCATGGCATCCATCTGATTAATGAACTTATTTAGCATCAGGCGCGATTCCACCGCCTGAGTTTTATGATGGCTGAGGCTGTCTGCCAGCAGATTAACCTGACTGAGTAGATCAGACATGGCTTTATCGCCGCTCACCCGTCCCCGCATCGAATAATCCCCCACTGTCATGGCTTCAATCAGGTTCGTTAAGGTATGCAGCTGATGCGCCACCATGGCCTTGCTCGCCACCACCAGACAGATCAGCAATAAGGCAAACACAGTCGCAATAAACACCACCAAATAGCCATTCCAGTTGGCCATATACAAGCCTGTCACCATCAACAGATAACAAGGCAGACATACCGCGATGATCAGGCGCTGCAAGTGCGTTAAGGCAAAACCAGAGACCTTGCGCATTGCTATTCGGCCATCCCAAACTTGGCCAGCCTGCGATAATAACCGCTGCGACTCAGCCCTAAAGAACGGGCTGTTTCACTGGCATTGCCCTGGTGATGGCGCAGTCTCTGACGCAGCACGGCTTGTTCGATTTCATCCAGCGTCAGGCTAGGGTCATCCACATTAGCCTCCGCAGGCTCCCCGGTTGTGATAGCCAGATCGTCCGGGATGATCTGAGCCGTACGACACACAAACAGCGCCCGCTCCAGGACATGACGCAACTCGCGAATATTACCAGGCCAGTCATACTGACAAAGCGCAGTGAGGGCTTGCTCACTCAGTTGCGGCACAGGTTTGTTGTACTTTGCTGCAAACTGTGTCAAAAAGTGCTCGCTCAGCGGACCGATGTCGGCCACTCTTTCTCTGAGCGAAGGTACTCTGAGTTCCACCGTATTCAGCCGATAGTAAAGATCCTGACGAAAGCCACCAGATTGGATCTGCGCTGGCAAATCACCATTGGTGGCCGAGATAACCCGGACATCAGCAACCTGTGACTGACTGCTACCAACCGCCTCAAACCTGCGCTCTTCCAGCACGCTGAGTAACTTAGCCTGCTGAGACAACGGTATATTGGCAATCTCATCCAAAAACAAGGTGCCATGACGCGCCATTTCAAAACGACCCGCTCTGGCGGCTTTGGCATCGGTAAAGGCCCCTTTGACATGGCCAAACATCTCACTCTCGAACAGGCTTTCTACTATCGCCCCCATGTTGGCCGTGACAAACGCCTGCTCAGAACGCGCCGAACAACGGTGTACATAAGCCGCCAGCATGCTTTTACCGGTGCCGTTGTCGCCAGTCAGCAAGATGCTCATATCACTTTGAGCCAGTTGTTCAAGCTGAGTCAGCAACTGTTGCATCGGCTGTGAACAGGCCACAATCTCGCTGCGCTCCTGAGGATATGCGGCTTGCTGTAGCAATTGGTTTTGCTGCTTCAGCCGCTCATTTAACCCCTGTGATTGTGCAAGCGTGATATGGGTTTGCAAGGTGTGCAGCAAACGCTCGTTGTCCCAGGGTTTTTGCACAAAATCCTGAGCACCACTGCGCATCGCATCTACCGCCAGTTCAATGGTCGCCCAGCCGGTCATCATCACTATCGGCAGACGGCTGTCGAGCTGTCTGAGTTCAGCTATCAGGGCAAGTCCTTCTTGTCCTGAGGTGGTGTCTTTACCAAAGTTCATGTCCAGCAAAGCGCAGTCAAACGACTGCACTTTGACTTTTTCCAGCGCGGCCTGGGCCGTGGTAACACAACTCACCTCGTAGCCTTCGTCCTGCAACAAAAAAGACAGACCTGCAATGACGTTCATATCGTCATCGGCGACCAGAATATGTTGTTTTGTGCTCATGCCAGTTCTTATACTTCCTTCACTTTTATGGGGTTATTCATAACGCAGCGCTGCGATCGGTTCAAGCTTAATCGCCCGCTTGATAGGCATATACACCGCTAGCAATACCACAGCACTCAGCGCAGCACTCACCGCCGCAGCCAAAGCATAATAAGCACCAACGGGGAATAAGCCCTCGGTAAACTTCTGAAAACCCATCGCTAATAAAGCAAACAACAGCAATGCCAGCCCAAGGCCAATTACCAGCTGAACCGCCCCCTGGCGCATAAATAACCCCACAATAACACCATCACGTGCGCCCACGGCACGACGAATGCCAATTTCATGCGTGCGTTGTGCCACGGCATTGGCTGTCAGGCCATAAATACCAATCACTGCGAGCACCAGTGCAAAGCCGCCGGTTGCAAAGGTTAATTGAGAAATAAACTTCATCGACTCGCGCATTTTATCGCGGTTTTTAATGGCTGGCATCACCGTTTGCGTGACCTCCAGGTTAGGCGCAATTTTGTACACCGCCTGATAGAAAATTTCATCGGCATTGAGTGTACCCGGCAAAATGCGATACGACAGCTTTTGCAGAGTTTGCACAAACTGACTGCCACTGATGTAAATTTCATCGGCTGAGTCCAGCTTGCCAAACAGAGATTTCGGGTTCATCAGGTTCGAGACCACCCCCACCACAAACACTTGCTGCTTTTTGCCCTCCAGCTCCATGGTAAAGTGCTGCTCCAGCGCCGATTCTCCCGGCCAGTAGCGTTGTGCCATAGAGTCACTGATGATCACCACCCTGCGCTTGTCCATGGTGTCGCCCAGGTTGAATAAACGCCCTTCGAGTAGCTTAACCCCGGTGGCCTGGAAATCCCCCAACATGGAAATCGTGTCAATTTCAGTGCCCATTTGCTCATCCCCATAGGCCTTATCGGCAAAAAAGACGTTGCGTGGGCCTAACCACTGTGCCACCGATACATGTGTGACTGCGTTGTGATTTTGCACCTCATTCATCAGTGCATAAGTCAGGTTAAGACGCTGTTGTGGGCTGGGATAATCATGTTCCGAGGTACTGTAACGCGTGCTCATCACATTCTGATAATCATCGCCCAGGTCAAGATTGACAAATTTATTGGCGATCAGCGCCGATATAGAGCCTATCAACATTAACAACGCGACTAAAAAGACCTGAGTGGTTACCAAAACACGAGATAAGCGACCGGCTTTGCGACTTTGTGCTCCTCGGGTGCCGTCTCTGAGCGTGGCATTGATATCCTGACGCGTACTGCGCCAGGCAGGCAAAAAGACCGCCAGCAACACAGTACTCAGCATATAGGCCAGCGCCATCAACAAGGTTGCCCCGTCAAGCCCATATTGCCACCAAAACAGGCCGGCACCAGGCAACCAGGAACGCAGCGCCACGTTAACATAATCCAGTACAGCACCAACCAGGCAAACACTCAAAAATGTCCCCAACAGGGTGATTAACACGCCCTCCCACATGAGCTGGCTGATCAGGCGCCCAGAACTTGCCCCCAGCGCGTTGCGAATAGCCGTCTCTTTTTGTTTTTCAAGAATTCTGGCCAGCAACAGATTGCCCACATTGATACAGGCCAGCAGTAGCACTACCCAGGAAACCGCACTCAGAAAGAAAAACACCGTGGCGCCCTCTCCGCCGGTTTGCGCCATCTGAAAGGTGAGGATGCGCGCCTGTTTTTGTACCGGCTCCATGCCATAACTCTGCTGATTTTGCAGTTGCAGGGTACGCAGTATTTGCGTCATTTCGCGCTCAGCTGCGGCTATTTCAACTCCTTCTTTGAGGCGAATATACGCATTAAACTGCTCGCTCACCGGGGCTTGCGCGTCGATTACCTTGTCGGGCAGAGGTAACCAGATACGCGCAATATGTGGAAAACGATACCCCTTCGGCATAATCCCCACCACTTCGGTCTGTACACCATTGAGCTCAATAGCCTGACCCAGCATTTGCGGGTCGCGGTTAAACTCATCCTCCCAGACCTCTTCGCTGATCACCGCAACAGCAGGGGCGCCTGGCAGGCTGTCCTGAGCATTGAGCGTACGCCCTGTCAGTGGTTTTATACGGCTGAATTCAAAAAAGCCTCCCTGTACCGCAGCACCAAAAAAATTGCGGCCAGCTTCGCCTTTACTCATCCGCACATCCTGATCGCGAAAGATCCCCAGTTCAGAGAAGGCCTGTGCACCTTGTATCAGGGCCTGAAACTCGTTGGCAGTGGGCGTATCGAATTCGCCATCGTTATAAACCACCAGGCGTTTTGCTGACTCGCCATCTGGCAAAGGCAGCGCTTTGTAGATAGTGGTATACAAGAATGAAAACGTAAACAGGGCTATCGACAGGCCACCAAGCAGTACCCCCAGCGTCATCACGGTAAATTTGGGCGACTTATAAAGCTGACGCAATGCGTATTTTAGGTCCAGCAACATGGCCATCATAACGCCTCCAGATCCAACGCGTTGTGCGCCACTGGCTGCGAAGTCTGTGTATTACGGGTGTCTCCTACCAGGCGGCCATCGAACATTTCCAGGCTGCGCTGCGCACGCAATGCCGATGCAGGGTCATGGGTCACCATGCAAATGGTTGCGCCTTCGCTATGCAACTTATCGAACAACGACAACACCGCCGTGGCGTTTTTAGAATCCAGATTACCTGTGGGCTCGTCGGCCAGAATAATAGCAGGGTCATTCACTAATGCCCTGGCAACGGCAACACGTTGCTGCTGACCACCGGATAGCTGGGATGGAAAATGCGCAGTACGATGGCTCATTTCGACTTTCTCAAGCACTTCCTGCGCCTTGGCCTGCATTTCTTTACGGCTGATCCCGGACTGATAGCTTAAAGGCAGCATGACGTTTTCTGCTACGGTGAGGTCAGAAATGAGGTTAAACGACTGAAACACAAAGCCAATTTGCTTACTGCGGATGGCTGCACGCTGATCGCGCGACAGCCCGGATACATCCTGATTGCTCAGTATATAGTGCCCCTGTGTGGGTGAATCCAGCAATCCCAATAAAGACAACAGGGTTGACTTACCACACCCGGATTGCCCGGTCAGGGCCACGTATTCACCCTCTGTGATGCTCAGGTTAATGCCGTGCAATGCCTGAGTTTCTATTTCATCGGTGTAAAAGCTTTTACTGATATTTTCTAATCTTATGAGTGCGCTCATGAATGACTCCATTTCAGAGCCAACAGGGTGCAGCAAACAGCCTCTGTTGGCAAGGTTAAGGCGTAACAGCCTGCTTGTTTCTTAAGTAGAAACGCATTAATTCAGTTTGATTTCGGCATGATCCTGCCAGTCACTGCTGTCGGATATAATCACTTCATCCCCGGCGCTCAGCCCCGAGACGATCTGCACCCGATTAACAGACACCTGACCCAGGGCCACCGCCGTTTTGTGGGCAAAACGTCCAGCCTGATCGAGTTTATAAAGCTGGATCCGGCTGGATTTGGGTGCATAAGTTGGACGGCGGACATACAAAGTATTGCTCAGATGGCTGACCTGAACCTGTGCGTCTACCGTCAGCTCAGGACGGGCATCCGCAGGCAGACTGTCGGGTAACGCAACATCGACCAGTACCATGCCATTTTCCACTGCGGGGTCTATACGTGAGACCGTGCCGGTTATTTCATTGTTTCGGGTATCCAGCGTCACGCTCTGGCCAATCTGAATATCCTGAACCCTGACTTCCGGCACTTGCAGCTCGGCGTATAAATTCTGTTGCGATGCCAGCAATGCGATGCTGCCGCCCAGGCTCACCTGCTCACCCAGCTCCAGCGAAATTTGCTGTACGACACCACTTTTATCTGCACGTACCTGCAAAGCATCAACCTGTTCCTGCATACGCCTGAGATTATTCTCCAGCAGACCAAAGCGGGCTGTTTGTGCGGCTTTGGTAGCTTCAATTTCAGCGCGCATTTTGAGCGCCTTTTGCTTCGCAGCCTGCCACTTTTGTTGCTCACGCTTTACCGCCAGCTGGCTTTTTTGATAATCCAGTTGAGACACAGTGGCATTGCCTTGCTCAATCAACAGGGTTTCGGCGTCGAGTTTTAGCTTTTCTGCCTGATAACCCAGATCTGCCGAAACCACCTGATTGTCGAGTTCTACCAATTGAGACTCCAGCGAAACTATGGTGGCGTTATTTTCAGCTTTAGCGGCTTCTTGCTCCCAGCGAGCCTGCTCAAGTTCTCGTTGCAACTGCGGATTAGATAACTTGAGTAGCAATTGCCCGACTTCGACCTCAGCACCCGCTTTAACTAGCACCTGCTCTACCCGACCGGATACCTGCGCTGCCACCCAACGGATCTCTGCGGGCTTGAGTACACCGGTAGCCCGCACGTTGACCTGAAAATCGCCCTGCTCCACCTTTGCCGTGACCACGGTTTCCCGATCCACGAAATAAGACGCATCACCGGTGAACTCCTGCATCGCGAAGTAACCCAAGGCCAGCGCGACAACCGGCAGCAAATAACCCAGTTTTTTCCAGCGCACAGGCTGTGTAAGATCTCTTTGTATATCCATCTGCTTTTCCCTTCTGTTATTGGGTCTGGTTTGCAGAAGGTGTTACAAGGGATATGCCAGATTTAAAAACACTGTATGCAGCTGTTTTAATTGATGTTTATTTCTTTCCCTGGAAAATGGATTTTGCAGGTGTATCGGTTTTGAGACAGGTGAAACAGGCCAGTGTGTCGAATTTGACACAGGTGTTTAATTGACGAAGTCGATGGAGGTAGGGGTTATGAAGCCATTGTGTAAAAAGGCCAGGCAAAAACTTCTCGTATTCGGGTGAAAAATCACAGGCACTGGCTTTGCCGTTGAAATAGCATCAATGTGATTCGCGTAGCTTGCCTCTGCATGTGCTAGAACAATACCGCGATTCTGTAACCTTGCACCTGATCCGAACAACCTGGGTTTTATTCAAGCTTGTCACATGATGTACTAAGATTATGATTTATCTGCTTTATTAATCGTGGAAAGCCAGTGTCTGTTTTATAACTTACCGACACACCACCAGGAAATACAGTAACTGAAAAAGCAGAACTATGATAAGTTGCACCTGCAATTTGCGTATTCCAGTCTCTCATCCAACCTCTGGTATTTGAATGGAGCTAATCAACTATTTCACTGTACTCAGGGTCTGCGCCCGTTATGACTTTTCCGCAGTATTGAAACGCGTTAGGAATAAAACCAACTTCAACCTTTTGACCTCGAAAATAAAGTAGATATCCTGTCGTTGCTGCTATCAGCACCAGTACGATCAATCCGGTTACTATTCTCACCAAAATATTCATAGCACAGCTGTAAGCATATTTTTCATTGCTACAGCTCAAAGCTTACTTTTTGAGGCAACATAAATTCCATTGTTAATGCGTAACCTTTTAAACCACACTTGGAAAAGCCATCTCTGGGTAATAGAGGTGTGAATTTTGAGCGTGCGATCATATCCAAAACAACCGATTTTGATACTTCCATTGGTTGAATGTCCGTAATGACGATCTTCTCAATTTTTCCCCTATAGTCTACATCCAGCTCAAATGAAACTTCACCCATCATGAGCCTGCTGGAAAATTCTTTTTGGAATTTGGGAATTGCCTGATGGGAAACCTTCAGCGCTAAGTCTTTATCGCATGGTATACATGCTAATGCGGACAAACTCACGAATGACATCAAAAATAAAATTAACCTCATAGATGACCTCTTGGCATAACCATGTTATCACTGGCAAAATGAGGCTTCCTGACAACCTGTAGCTGGACCAGAACAACCTTAATGCCTATGTGAATTTACTTACTTTACCCAAAAAAACCTTTGTATTTACTGAACCATTAAAACTCTACACCAACGATCAGCTCGATAGGAAACTCTCTGTCTTCCTGGCATACAGCTAAAAAGAGGATGTACTCTTCTTTCTCCCAAATTACAGAATAAAAAGAGCAGGGGACATAAAAGTCCTCGTCGTCTTCCTCCGCGAGATAATCTCCCTCTTCTTCGCTTTCTTCTGCATCATCAAAAACTGCCAAGTCATCGACTATTTTAGGCGTGCCAAACTCAACTTTTAACTCGTTTTCAAACTGACCAAGTAAAACTGAATATTCTCTCATGATCGAAGCTATCAGCTGATCATCATGTTGCTCATCTTCTTCCTTTAAATACCGTGACTTGATAATTGCATAGTCAGCCGTATTGGCTTTTATTAGACCATGAACCAAGTTGGTTATGTCTTCCGGGATATTACACTCTTCCATAAACTATTCCTCTAACCTTCAAGCACAACGCCCACATTAAGTATCCTCCAAAGGTATCAAAAAACTGGGCACTTACTTACAACACCATTCTAAAAATCAACGGTTATTAAGAATTATGACATTAATATTAATTCCATTATTTTGACTCTCGCCAGACTTTAATGGCAGTAGCCAAGTCAAACTCATTTCTGAAACTGGATTTTCTGCGCGAATAAGCCCCGGGGTTAAAAGCGATACTTTTAGCCAACTCTACGATAAACCCACGACCAAAACTCTTGTAAGAAGCGATTTCTGTTTGAGTGAGCTGAATATCAACGTTAAACATCGCGACACCACCGCAAAGAACAGTTAAATACATGTCATTTTGATTCTGAAATAATAACCATGACCAGTTTTCTTCATCTACAACAAACATCTCACCTCTCATGTTCATCACAATTTCACAATCTAACCATAACAACCTGATATTGCGCATGAGCCAAACAAAAATACCATCGGAGGCAAATCACTCCCGATTTTAATGCACTTAACTCATGTCTAGTCCGATATGCCATGCAACATTTCACCTTTATCCAGAGCATAACCTATAGCAGCTAAAAACTTGTGCAATAACTGTCTTTCCCCATCAGACAAGTCACCAATAAGCAGTACACCTAATTCAGTTCTGGCCTGACGCAGCTCGACAATAGAAAACGAGCTATCGCTAAACTGATCACACACCCTTCTCAGAAAGAAGTTATCTGACTTTTTCAGCAAAGCGCATATTAACGGATACTCACTGAAACAAATCGAGGCCACAATGACAGGAGCGTCCTTAACATATTTACTTTTTCCAACAGCCAGATCGTAGGCCATGACTTAGTTTTCCTGTCTTACTGATGAATGAGAAAAAAGGACAACCACCTGAAATCTAATACAGCCACTTTAAGTACTTTTTAGCCCAGTCTTCATCAAAACTTGAAGGTAACATCAATATACGCACTTTTATGTGCAGCAGTGCCAGAAGAACGCAACTATTGTCTAACTGTTCAGTCATTTTTGCGAGGCCAAAGCCAGGAGCTCTGACTTAGCAGGCGCGCAACAGCAACATAATATTTAAACTAGGCCAACTGCCGTGCACGCCAATCCTGATAAGTCTTACTCCACATTTCACTAGTTTGTGAAAATACCAATAAAGTTTGCTCCATTACACTCATTGTTTGAATAATTGTGTATTCTGATCTTCTTCCCACTCATTGCCGCTGCAAGGGCAATTGAAAAGGCTTGATTGTAAGACTCCACTGACTGTGACTGATTTGCAGGAAACTCAACAGATCCGTTGGCGCATGGACCTGTCCCTCCGCTTAACTTAACGTAAAACACATCTTTATTACTGCTGGAACTAGCCACTTCAGTAATGACAGCATTCCTTACCAACTCCCCTGCTCCACTAAAAAAAGGAGCCAAAAACAAAGCCGCACAGATTAAATTTCTCATACATTTTCCTTTAAAACTAACGTATTCATCAACGACGAATGCCTGAATGACTTCTTTACCGCGAAGCAACTAGCGAAAAATAGGCCAGAGAGTAGGCCTCCGTTTTGACGACACTTGTTAGCTGCTATTAATTTCCAACCAATTTAAAGCAACATTTTGATTTTATTATTGCCAAGTTTAAAATATTTAATAATCTTTTTTCGCTGCCAAAATGCGTTCTTCTAAGTGCGCACTCCTTCCCTTTCATGATCTCTAAGTCGATTTTCATTCGTAAAGTTGCATAATTCTTTATTAAAACCAACAGAGCTTTATTCACTTAAAGTAAAAGTTGTATAAATTTCAAAATCGGCGACTTATGCCTTCACACACTTCTCTAGCTACTTTTTTGTAGTAGCGCGCTATGTCTTTGGGAACATTAATTTCCGCATTCTTCATCGCGAACACACTGACGACATCACATAGTAACGTTCTACTTAACCTATAATTTTTAGCTAGAGTAAATTAATTCGAATTTTATTCTCTTATTATCAAATTCATTTAACAGACTGTTTTTCAATTTCTCAACTTCCTTTTCCTGCCATGAGTTAGCAGAAATAATAACCACCACTTTGCCACTAGTTATTTTCTCTCTTATTTTACCAATATACGCTTCAATGCCAGGTTGAGATTTTCGTGCTTTCATGAGCCCTTTTTCTGAGAGCCGTATATGTACTTCAGATGCAGGAAGCGCTTCAGGTTTAACAAACAGTGAAAATAAAAACAAACACAATACCAATGTAGAAAAGTAAAGTAATGGCTTCATAAATTTACGCTCAAAAAGCTCTCATAAAACCAGCAGCGAGCCACCAGTTGCTTAATTTTTTATGCCGATACATCGAGTTAGGCATAACAATGTCTATTTAAATGCTATCTCAGGGGCCTTTCTTGCTGAGCGCTGCGATACCTGCTCCAGCAAGCTCCCCTACCAAAGCAACAACTATGTACCCATTAAACTTACTTTCTACTTATTTTACAAGCGCCCAAAGGTATAATGCTGATGTAATTCATCATACTAACTAAGCCGTCAATTCGAAGTAACTACTTACACTCAATATAAAGTCGAGGCATCAGAGGCTATTGTATACTTCTTGCTTTTCTCGGCTAATCCAATATATAACTCTAATTGCTCGTATATAAACGTTAAGCTCACATAAAAACAAGGGATTCAACGGTGAAGGCCAAACAAAAAGAACTATACAAAGCGATAGCCTCGATACTATGGCATGACTGGGATCCAATCGGTGTTAACGATGGTGAAAACGAGTGGAGTGATGAATACGACAGCTATGTGCCTCATTTATTTCAACTTGTGTTAGAAGATAAGGATGCATCTAACATTGCGCAATACCTTTCCTCTTCTATCAAGCAAAATATGGGGCGCTCTGTATCCGAGCAACATAGCTTAGAAATAGCACACAAAATAGTGAACGCTAAAAAGCAAATTTTAGACTAGCCTATAAAAACCTTGCCATGCAAAAATCACCATAAAACACTGTTTTAAAAGAGATATAACAATGCTACGTGCTTTTTTATAACCACCAAACGTAGCTTAAATAGTCAAAGTTGGGTTGCATAATTTACTCTGAGAACGACACAGCTAAGAAATGAATAAATGAAAACATTAAAAGCAAAATACACAACCCAAAGTTAAAGCTCAGTCACATTACTGCAGAGTCACGTATTTTACATAGGCATCGGCCTGGCAGTAGTAAAATCCATACACTACCGTTTCCCAATGCGGCTGACATTGAACGCGATTGTTATATGATCCCTTATTCCACCAATCGAAATCACCAAACTTGGCTTTGGCCTTTTTATTCCACTCATTTATCGCGCTGCCGCGGAGTTGAGATATCGCAGCATCAAGTTGGTTTTTCCAGATAATACGAGAAGCTGTTCCCGTGAAGTACTCTCTGTTTTCAGAAGAATAAATATCAGCACCAAAACGATAAGCTTCATTTTCATCACCTGAAACCAAGCCAATTGAAGTAGTTTTACTCTGCACCTTCAGTACATTATTAGTAACGTCAGACTGAAGGCCATAACCACTCATGTTTCCACTCATAGACTCGATAACAACAGCCGACCAGGGGCCTTGTATCTCCGACTTTAGTGAACACTGATTATGCTCCGTCGAGCTACATGACAGTATTTCAGAATGAACAATATCGCCGTTCTTGTTGTGGAAACTCACATTAAAATCACCGTATTCCGTGCCTTCTGAATGGGCAGCGACATGCAACTCAAGACCACTAAGCTGTGATACTTCCGTTGCCATAACACTCCATGCACTTGAAACGGAGATCAATGCAGATAGCAATATCGGTTTTTTATACATTTTAAAACCTCAATTATTTGTTAGTTAAAAAATTACCGTATGGCAAAGCCACGAAATTAAGCTTATGGTTACCTGTGTAACCTTTCGCCTCCCCACCTGGTGGTAATTGAGCAACGACAACAAATAAATCAATTTTGATTATTTAATTTATTACAACATTAAACATACCTATTAACCCCAACAACTTCCAACCAAAGCATGAACAAATTAAAAATCAGAAAAACCATTATAGATAGATTTAATTAGCCATATTAAAAACAAAAAGCATAAAATATATACATGAAAAAAGGCCCAGTCAACAACCGAGATGTTCCACCGAAACAGTCCTCACAAAATTAAGTACACTCGCTACTTTCTCGATAATTCAGCCTCTGATAAAGATGCAGGCCTCCTGATAAAAAGTCACAAAAGTCTCGCGCTATGAAGGGGGTAGGCTATCCTGATTAATGTTTAAAGGATGAAAAGGTGGCCTATGCAACAAATACTTAAGCTCTTACTGTCCATTGTAATCGTGACCATGACCTTTATCGTTTCAGCGACGCTTGCCGGCATGCTGGCCGAATACGCAGGTTGGTGGAAAAAGCCAGTAATAGGTGGCGTTGCCGCGGCCTGTGTGGTGCTTTCTGGTTATATGAGTGCGCCCGGGCATAAACTGTATTATGCAACCGCATGGCTGGGAATTGGTGCAGTCGCAGCTTGGGTAATGTCTAACGCATTTATGTATGCGGAGGATGCCAATACATCTGCCCCTTTGTACATCACCTATGCCTGTGGTTTCTTTGCCCTGATACTTTGCTGGATGTGGGAACGCAATCGGTATTATCAAAATTAATCGAATCACCAACGGCGATACTGTATTGTTACTTGCATAAACGCCCGACTTTAAATGGCATTAATTGAATACAACATTGGCAGCGGCCTGGACAGCCAGATTAACTTCTGCCCCCCCGCAGAGTGAAATTGTGGTGATATAAATTCGTCCGTTTGCGGCGCATAGGCCGAAAAACTCTCGCTGCTCTGTGCACACCATTGCCCGTCGATCATATGCTTGCCGGTTAACACTGACATTCTTCTATCCTGTATTTGTTTTTTCACTGTCAAATACTCTAGGCAGAACACAGCCGTGCGGATAGTGATAGATATTTACAGGGCCAGTGAGCCAATCCTCATGCCCCGGGAAAGCCACAAGAGACGGGAGCTAGACCCTCTTTCAGGTAAGGAGAATAAAATCAGACCGGTTTTAAGGGTAAGCATAAACTCATCGCTTACCCTTGCTTATTGGCGTGCCCCTCATAGCCATAATTGGCGAAACCAGTTTTGGATAGTATTAATATCCAATAACATGAACACGTCACCCATTAGAGGGCTGGATCTGTCGATAACGGTGCTAAGAATGCGCATAAGGCTGCGCAACTCTGTTATGCACAGTGATATAAGTTCGCACCTTGCAGGCAATATGATGATAGGAAAGTAATGACGTGCTTATGATGCTTTACAAAAGAGAGTGCTCAAAAGCTCCTTAAACCGACCTCAAATTTAACCTAAATACGCACTCCATGTTTGTAATGATAATGCGCCTGGCTTGCGGTTGTGAACCCGCCAATGAATTCCGGCTGATTACTCTTTTCAATGATTTTCTCAGGCTTGATATTGTGCATATCATTGTCAATCGCCCAGTCAAAGACCCCCTGATCAAGTGGATACTGAGTTAAAACACCCGACAGGCTGTTATTTTTTATCCACGCTTCAGCTAAACCAATTTCGCTGAATATACCACCAGGAAAACCAGAATTACTCTTATTGAATACCCAAACGGATCCCATTTCTTTTCTCCGAAGTCAAAAGCATATAATAACAAAAGCGCTTATAGATCACCCTGAGCAAGTTTAAGCAATAATAACGCTTCATTATACGATGACCTGTTTGCCTGCCGTATTTATAAAGCGCTGGACGAACACCTCTAGCTCATTTGCGTAATCTTTGACGTCATCATTAGAAAACGATTTAAGCTCATCTATCGCTTCACGCACTTTTTGCGCGTCAAAACGCTTATCATCGGAGCAAAGGCTCTCCCTGACTGAAGCGTAAAAAATGCTGTAGCATTGATGGAACCGATTATATTGCTCTGGATTACGAATATGCGGAGTGCCTTGTCGAACGAGATCACGCCATTGCGTCAGCACTTTAGTCAGGCCCCTTTGCTGAATTGAACGCAATTGAGAAGGTCGAAACCCACTATTTTGCTTCATAAAACACCGCATACACAATCCACCGCACTCAAGCTTTGTGGTTTCAAGCACCTGAGACTGGCAGGATTCACAACTGACTTTTTTCACCAAACTATTTAGTACCTTAGCCACCTCTTTGATGGACATTCAATGCGTTGATTCTCAAACAATGCGGGGGATACTTGCCCGACTTCATAGGGCCACCTTAGAGGCCTATAGTGTCTCATCTGTAATTACCATCCTGTCGTCTATAACTTCTCCTGTTATGTCCGTAACCCAACAGTAATAACCAACGTCATTGTCATCAAAAGTAATATTCAGAACCACCTCAATGTAAGGCGCTGCTCTAAACTCGTGTTTAAAGCACAAGTTACAGGCATACAGCTCATAAACAAACTGGCTTGTTTTAGCGTTTTCAATATCAAAGTCACTGCTTGCAGCCCATTGCCTGGCACCTTCAAGCGCCTTTGATTCAAGTTTCTTATCAACAACTAATTTATCCAGGGCTGCTAAAACTTCACTCGTCATTACATCTCACTTTATGTCACTGCACTGTGGCCAAATGACACATAAATACCAGCATGAGTTAAGCACCGCCATATGGCAGAACATAGTATGAATAACGATAAGGTATTGTGCATCAGCCCCCGGTTTCTGATAACCACAAATTATCGATCATACATGAGATGCGGACACTCAACTCTTAGCGTCCGCTGCTGCGTACTTTACTGTGCAAGCACTTCTTTGATGAGCGGGTACCCATGCGTTGCCTGACACCCGTCAACATATATTTTTATTGGTTTACCCGTAGCATAGGCAGACAACAACAGAGAATATGTTTCTTTGAATAAGTTTTCATCTGCACTTAAAAATAAATTCGTTCCCCTCGTACAGCCACCCGAAACCATGTTCTCATGAGTAAAGTAAATCCCATTTCTAGTTGGCTTTGGGTACACTTTCGTGATTTTTCCGGCCTGATTCCATTCTCCAGCCATCGAGCCAAAAGACGAAAAAGCCATTAATACCGTTGCTATTATTCTTTTCATTTTCTCTGCTTCCTATCATTTTTTTATGGTCATACATGAATAGAGTGGATGCCAAAAATAAGCGAGTTATTCTGATAAAAATTTAGTTAAAAGTAGCGTACCTTCATCACACCAAAGTCAGTGCTGAATCCAGTAAACAGTTTTGTCAGACTCTTTTTGACACAACACCCTAATTTTGCAAGTGGTTAATATACCAATAAACAGACTATCCAAGTGAGCCTTTATTGTATGCTAAGCGGATTATGTAACAAGCACTTAAGTGCTTGTTTTTCGATTCAATCATGATCATGAACTGATTATATTGAAAAGCCAGGGAGCACAAACAGTATCACCACCATTAATCTAACCAAATAGGGTAATACCATGCTTTTACACAAGCGCCCGGCTTTTGCTGGCCTTGATTGAATACAACATGGGCACTTGCTGACCTTGAATTAGCTTTTGGTACCCCTGCTCCGACACAAACTCCAGCCCCTCAAAGCAATCGTATGGGCTATACGGGTGCTCAGTAAGTGACTCGATATTCAAGCCAGCGCCAATCAGCGCGTTAACCACATCACTGACCGAGTGAGTCCAGGTCACGGTTGTGGCTTTGGTGCCATCGCAGTTTTCTGTGTAGGTTCCCTCTTCTTCAATATCAGGCGCACCATGAGGAAAATAAGCATAGCCTGCCAGCAGGTCATTAATAGGATGAAACTCAACCAGATGGAACACTCCGCCCACTTTGAGTGCGCCAGCTACTGTCTTTGCCCATGCGGTTAAATCGGGCAACCAACACAGTACGCCGTAGGAGGTGAATACGATATCAAACTGACGCGTATTACTTTGGCCAAATTGGACCACATCACTTTCAATAAACTCTGCGTCAATTTCAAGCGCATCTTTGAGGGTATTCGCCTGAACGATGGCACTTTCAGATAGGTCCACACCTGTCACATCGGCACCCAAACGCGCCCAGGATAGCGTATCCTGACCAAAGTGACATTGCAGATGCAGCAAAGACTTGCCCTTCACAGTGCCCACCTGCGCCAGTTCAACCGGGTTCAGTGAACATTGCCCGGCCTTAAATCCGGCCACATCATAAAATTCAGATGCTACGTGTACCTGGGTTCTTTTATCCCAGGCTGACTTATTAATACTCAAATAATCCATCGTCTTTCCATGCGCTATTTATCTATTCGGAGAGTGTTCACTTTATTTAAGGATTATAAGAGTGCTCAGAAAAACACTCAATATTCAGGCCAGCACCAATCAGCGCATTAACTACATCACTGACCGAGTGGTTCAAGATCAGAGTAGTGGCTTTAGTGCCCTATCAGCTTTCTGCATGATTACAAGACAAAAGAAAAAGCAGGATAATAAAGGCCACTATCTTTTTACACTAAGTGCTCTTTAAGTGATTAAAGAGCTATCAGATTAAAAGAAATCTAATATTGTCACAAGCTATAATCATATAAGATATAGAAAAAAACAACAGTATCCCCCCAGATGCAAGATAATGGTCATCTTCTGTCATAACTTTAATGAAAATACTTAAACCTCCAAATAAAAAGACTAAAAATGGAAAGCTAAATACTGAAGTACTCTTTTCCCCCACCTCAAGGACAAAGAACTGTGCGGTAACTGCAACACTAATCAATGACACTAACAACGCAAAAACGACATAGCCGCCTCCCATTAGCCCTAAGCGCCGTTTAAAATTGAATTTGGCCTTGTCCAATACCCAATCAATTAACAATGCCGATGTAACAATTGAACCTAACCCGACTAGCCAAAATATGTCATTCAAATATTTGTGGTTTGAACTAGTAACGGATGCCATCATAGGTAAAGTAACAGCCGACGTTGTTACCAACAGTGCTGCCATTGCAATTGCAATGTTAACCATTGCACCATCAGTCCAGTCAGGTTTTAAGTTGTTTGGATTTTGTGGGTTTCCTGTCGAATTATTATGCACAGTCTTTAAAGCTGCATTGCTCATTTTTCTTACACCGACTTTTAAATTTAGAATCATAGAACACTCACGTGAGCGCTATGCTCACGCGAAACAAAGCGCTAATGTATCGAAAATACAAAACTTAGCGATAGAATTAAAACTGCCAAAAGAGGCCTTTACCCATACTCTCAGTGCTCCCAATGGCAATCTTCGTAGTAAGATTTGATTGAATCTGGCGATACCTCTGCTAATGGCTCACCGGTGTCATACCCGGCAGCAAAAAACAAAAACGTACGAGAAGGCGATTCAAACTGAAGGAGTGCACACCCCAGATCTAAGAAGTACAGTGATCCCCCCTGCGATTGCCCATAGCTGTTACTTTGGTCCGCAAAATAAAGCGCAGCCTTTAGCCTATCCAGCTTAAGGACATCCTCGCCAGCAAAAACCAGGCTTTGTCTAACAGAAGAGGGGTCGATTGAAAACGCAACCAGTTTTCCATCTTGATACTGCAGGTTTCTGATACCTGGTACCCCAGCACATGCTGACTTTACTTCAGACTTACGCATCCCGAATTTCAGCGCACCGAGTCCAACAAAGGGTTCAAAAATAAATTCCACAATGAGATTCCTTTTAAATTTCTGATTTCATCCAACAGAATGATGTTTTGGTTCACAAATCAAGTGCGTTACTACAGCGCTAACCCCAGTTTTTTGATCAGCGACTCATCCTCAGGCACATACACCGATTCTGTTGGCGTATACAGCGACTCCAGACTGCCGCTTTTCATATTTTCTCTTTGTTCGTTAACAAATTCCGATATGTCGGAGATATCCAATATCCAGTCACGGGCATAACGCTGAACCGTTTCGCCTTTGATACCCAACTGGATCGCCCTGCGTGCTTGCTTGTCACCATATGGTCCATGATCAGGGTCCCATTGCAGGCGCACGTCTGATCCTGCCATCGCCGACTTCCACTCATCCCGGGTTTGGTATTGACTCTGCTCAAAGGAAGAAGGCACGGAGTGCGCAAGTATGCTGTCGAATGCCGTACGACGAATTTTAACGGCCAGTGTGACCTCTTGATTTACTTTAGTTCCCCAGCCCGAACGGTACATCATCCACAGAAAGTTGGGCTTTATCCACGTCATCCGGGTAAAACTAAAGTCACCACCAAACGTTTGATGTTTAGCAGCATACTGACCAATCGATTGATTGTATGCCTGATATACAGTGACAGATTCTTCATCGTGTTGTGCCAGTATCACTTTTCCTTCTTTTGGCCACCGGGCCAGCTGCGCCTGATAACTGTCACAGCGTATATTATTTTTTACCACTTACTTTTAACCTACTCCTGTAAAGGGACTTACCATAATTGATGACTGTAACTGAGCACCCAAACTATCATGCGGCAGCAATACTGCCTCACCTGTGATACCAGGCACAGCGGCCACTAAAGTCATCCATTATGCAAAAGAAGGGTTATGTTACACTAATCAGTTACTTGATGTCAGGAATAGTGATAAATATCAGGAAGATAGAAAGAAAAAATGTGGTTTTTAGGGCGATTTTCACACAAACACCTGCATGAAGCTTTTGTAAGCACTCAGGCTCTGCATTTTTGATACGACCCATTTTAAATGCGTGCTTGTTTTAAACAGGGATGTTATATCTGGCCTTATAATATGTTCGAAGGTGCAGGGCAGACTTCGATATCTTCAATACTCTGAGTTTGCCCTTTTTTGTGCACTCAGTTCCTCACAGCGATTTTTAATCTATCGTTTTCACTGGTCAATATTCCTTTTCTGCACTGCTCGGCTGCCAATCGGTTCATTCTCTCTACGGCTTGAGCTGTGGCACGCTGAAATCCAAGTAACCCAAGCGCAGCAGATGCTGAGTCTGTCATATTGATAGCGTGAGCATCTCGTACCGTCAATAAAAGTGCATTGGTCAGCTCAGCATCACAGACGTTTTCCAGTTTTTTCATAGAGGCGTCTGTAGCATCCCAATTCCTTAACTTTACTGTGGACACACCCTTGGGCCATAGTACCGTGTTATCATCTTTTTGAATCGCTCCCTTGCCTGCTAAACCATCAATGGCCTGATCCACTATCCGCTTTATTTTACTTCCCACACGAGACAAACCAGCTGCATTAGCCAAACGGCTTGCAACGATAGAAGCAAAGATTGGATATTCACTTGCTACAACTCGCTCAATCGCATGCTCTATTGCACTTAATGGAATAGCACTAAAATCATCAACCTTGGGCATATTGAGTTCAGAAGCATCCACTTTTTTATAAGGGGTTTTGCACGCATCGAATATCGCCTCTTCTGCTACTTCACTTCTTTGTATTACCGGGGCTCTATCTTGAGGCTCGGTTTCTGTAGTCATATATAAAGTATCAGCCAATACAGCTGCCTGTTCAGTGCCATTTTCCAGTGCAGCAATGTGTGCATCGTGATTCAATATGGCTTCTTCAATCACCTCTTTCAGTCTATGCAGCTCCGATTTTGGATCTCTGTACCAGTCGGTTGACCAGATACGAGCAAATTTCCATCCTAACCCTTCTAATACGCTTTGTCTCAACCGCTCCCTATCCCTAGCAGAAACCGCCTCATAGTAACCCGCGCCATCATACTCAAATGCCAAAACATATTGTTCAGGATAACTTGGGTGGCGTATTGCCAAGTCAATAAAATATCCCTGATTTCCCACTTGTGCCGCAACGTCAAAACCCAAGCTTTGAATGGCATCTTGCAGTACACGACCAAAAGCAAAATTTGCTTCCTGCTCGCCTTCAACAGCCGTTTCTGATTTGTTGAATTCAGCAAACTCTAAAAACGCCTGCAATGCACGCAGCCCGAATGGGCTACCACTATCCACTCTGAGCTCTTGTCCATGGAAATTCGCAAAGACCTCCATAGACAACCTAGCCCTGGATATTAATACATTAAGCCTGCGCTCTCCCCCTGGCTTGTTTAACAAACCAAAGTTCTGGCTTACCTCACCCGTTTTAGTTTTACCATAACAAATACTAATCAAAATAACGTCCCGCTCATCGCCTTGGACATTCTCTAGGTTCTTTACAAAAAACTCATCACCACCAGCATGGCTTTCAAAGAACCCGTCAGTTTCTGGGTGTAAGCGACGCACTTTTTCAAGCTCCAGAATAATTGCGTCACGCTGAGACAAACTAAAAGCAACAATACCGAGCGATAAATGGGGTTTGGTCAGAGCATGCTTAAGCACAGCCGCTACCACCGCTTTTACTTCTCCTGGGTTAGTTCTTGACCCCCCTTTGTCGTACCAGCTCTCTGGCAAATAATGGAACTTCAGCCCGGTTGCATCACGGTGAAACCCGGGGCTCGGAAATGCGATCAACTCATTCTTGTAAAACTGCTCATTTGAAACGGCTATTAACGAATCGTGGCGTGAACGGTAATGCCATTTCAGCATATGGCTTGGCGCACCTTTAGATTCCATGAGTGCCAGTATGCTCTCAATGTCAGCGGTATCACTCTTTTCAAGCTCTTCGTCTTCCAAATCCACCGACTTCGCAAATAAGCTATTGGGTGGCATCTGCTTGCTATCGCCAACTACAATCACCTGACTCCCCCGCATCATCGCACCCAATGCATCTGGAGCGGGGATCTGGCTGGCTTCATCAAAAACAATCAAATCAAATTCCAGCGCACCTTGCTTAAGGTAAGTTGCGATAGACATAGGGCTCATCATAAAGATAGGTTTAATCTGTTGAATAACATGGCCCGCTTCACTCAATAATTTCCGCAAAGGAATATGGCGCGTCTTCTTACTGAGCTCCCGCAGTACCAGTTCCATTTCTCCTTTTGCATTTTTATTCGGTAACTGTTCAAACAACTGACCGACGAGCTTTTCCTGAGCGAAAAACAGACTTTCTTCGTCCACTTTTTTGAATTCTTTGATGGTCTTCTCGTGCTTTGTCCGATCAAATTGTCGGATAGCTGCGGAGTTAGCATACGCATAATCAACCAAGCCCTGGTAATAGCTTTTCTCAAACACATGCAACAAAGCTTCCGGGGGCTCTTTCCAGTTGAAGGCCAGTTTCACGAAAGGCTGGACCTGATATTGCTCAAGCGCAGTAACTATCTGGTTATATCGTGCAAACTCATACAGCTGCTCTGGCTTATTCCAACTCGCTAAAAGATCGGACAAAGAACCAAATTTCATTGTTGCAAGTTCATACTCTGACCTTTGCGGGTCTATCGCAACGATTTCTGTTAATCGATTACACAGGTGTAACGACTCATTATACAATCGGTTCAGCTCTTCTGACTCATTCAGTAGCAGTTGTTTATCTACATCAGCATCAATTACTTTTGCCAGTTTCAATTGCAGCTGACCACTATTCACTTTTTGATAGTAGCCGCAGATCCATTCAAAAACCCGTTTGAGCTCTGCCAAGTCAGAGTGTTCTCCCTGCCATAGCGTGCCAAAAGCATTCGATAGAAACGTACAGTAGGTATCAAACTCGCGTTTCGCACTTTTATACTCCAACACTGTATCTAATAACTCTAACCACTTTGCAGGGTTGCTCGGCAAAGTACCTTTGTACAGGCCAGAGAGCTTAGTTTTCGCTTTTCTGAAACTAGGCGACAAAAAGCGCCACCATTTATCCGTTTTTCCAACTAACCCTTCACGGATACTCAGTAAATCGGCCTCAAACACAAGTGCAATAAACTCTGCTTGAACTGCCTTTTTAAGCAACATGGCGCGCTCAAGACTCTCCAGGCCACGTACTACCTGTTGCTCGTCCGAAACCCACACCGGGTTATCTACTTGTACGCCATGAAGCTCAGGCACCTCAGACAGCCAGCGAGCGGTGGAAATCAATTGAGATACTGCCTGCAAGCTGTCGGGGCTTTCAAGCTGTATGTGGTCTGCAACCGTTTGACTATGAGCAACCACTGCTGTTATTTCATCGCTCAATGCTAGCATCTCAACGGATAACGCCTGATGCATCGCGGGAGAAAAGTCCTGTCGGGTAGACATAGCAAACGGGTGCGCGGCTGGCTCCCCCATTAGCTGTATCTGCTGGACCAGTTCGTCGACAACTTTTATTACTTGATGGTATGTTTCGTCTGTCCATTGTGAAAACAAGCTAAATGGCAACAGTGGTATTGGTTTGCCTGTTGACGCTTGCTCGAGCAGCATCAGCTTACCCAGTGCACTGATATAATTGATTTTGCTATTGAGAATGGGCACTCGCACTTCTTTCGCATAAGAATCCAGTAGTGATTTGGCGGCTGTAAGCTCAGCAAACTCTTGCCCTCTGTCTACTATCTGGGGCTTGCCTTGTGCCAGTGACTCTGAAATAGAAGCCAGTACCACTTTCTTGGTACTTTTGTGGCTGTGCAGTTCGAGCACGGCAAGCCCGAGGTGAGTTTCATCAAGCCGCTTCTTCACCACCTCCAGTGCCGCCATTTTCTGTGCCACAAACAGCACTTTTTTACCCAAAGCAACTGCCTCAGCAATGATGTTGGTAATGGTTTGAGACTTGCCAGTACCAGGTGGACCCTGAATGATAAAATCAGCACCCGACTTCATTGCCAAAATCGCCGCTATCTGACTGGAGTCTGCATCTTTTACCAAATGAAGCTTTTCTGGGTGCGCCAATTCACTGGTGTTGTACTCGGTTGCTGAGCTAAACCCCTCACTCAAAAGGCGTGTCATGAGCGGCAGCTGTCCAGGTTTTTTTCCTTCTGGCCAGCCACTCGGATCTAAATCCATATACATTTGAAACTTGCCGAACGAGAAGAGCCCCAGACCGATTTTATCCGGGTGGACTGTCCAGCTTGATTGCTTCTCGACAGCATTCGCAACTGCTTGATAATAGTCTGCTAAAGTAGTTTCAACCGTGTAAGTAGGTAATTGTAGTTTGAATTCGGTTCTCAATTTTGCGGCCAGCGTCAGGTTAGAGCCCAGCTCCTCACCCGTATATTTCAGCTTAAAGCTATCCCTCGCGGACGACCTTGTAAGCTTTACGGGGACCAGGATCAAAGGTGCGTAGCGCGACACACGCGTATTGGACGGTTCATGCCATTGCAAAAACCCAAGCCCCAGGTACATTACTTCTATACCCTGCTCTTGCAGCATTGTATGTGCATCCGCCTCTAATTTTAAAAGTGCCTTATCAAGCTTTGCAGGCATAAGCCCGGTTTGAAGATACTTATCGCTAAATCGTGCCTCCCCCTTTTGCTGCTCCAAATACAAATCCAGCGGAGGTAACTCAGTGTCTTCATCAGACTGAAAAAAAGTGCTTTGATCATCGTCGCTGATGTTGT
This sequence comes from Pseudoalteromonas rubra, assembly GCF_000238295.3. Taxonomy (NCBI): domain Bacteria; kingdom Pseudomonadati; phylum Pseudomonadota; class Gammaproteobacteria; order Alteromonadales; family Pseudoalteromonadaceae; genus Pseudoalteromonas; species Pseudoalteromonas rubra. The sequence goes on along the minus strand of NZ_AHCD03000044.1, from coordinate 248,384 downwards.
TTTGATAAGCCTTTGGTAATGGCAAAAAGCTCATTGTTTTCTCTTTTTCGACAAGCAACTCAAAAACTTGCTCAGACTTTTCGTCTATTATATCTATCGCTTTTCCACTGCTACGATAGTTTAGCTGTGGGTTTGCCCGCAGCCCCATATCAAGCAACTCCAGTCGTGCACTTTCCAATTTCTGCTCAATCGTCATAAACAACCCTTGTAATAACTTACCCAGCCAACCTTGAATAAATAGAATAAAAATAGAGCTAACAATAAAGCGTAGAGCCACAAGAGTAGTTTTGCCACTTCATAAGCAAATCAGATAGTTGTTTTGAGAGAAGTTTAATAGAGCCAAATTAGTTAAAGTATGGAATAAACGAATAGATAGCAGTTCCATATATGCTGCTTAGTCAAGCTATGAAAACACCTGATTCCCTCGGATAAGTTTAGCAACGAATAAATACTTATAATTGACAGGGCTACGAATTATGATAACTCTACACTACGAATCTCTTTTAAGCAGTAATTGCCATGAAATACAGATTGTTATATGCCATTTTTCTGGTGTGCTGTATGTCAGTAACCTATGCGAGTGAGACACAGAAGCCTGTTAACCTAAAACAACTGCACCAGATCATTGAGCAGGCAGAAAGGTTAGTAGTAAAAGATCCAATAAACGCACTGGTGCAATTTGAATCCGAAAAAAGAGAAGACTTATCAGCTTTGAAAAACAGCCTGGTAATTGAACGCCCCGAAACAGAGCGACTCTGTTTATGCGTTGGTAATCCCGTAATTTATTTCTACAAAGGTGATAAAGAGCTAGGGGCTCTATCATATATTAGCGGTAACTATTTACGCTTCTCGCACTGGAGCAGTGATGCTTCTGTAGTCGATACAGATAAATTGCTGACCTGGTTTGATGATCGCGGCATGCCGTGGCCACGACAGATGTTTGATAAGCAAAGGAAAGAGCAAGTACAAAACCAGAAAAATGAGCAGCGCTGGCTTGGTGCAATGCCCTCATCAATCAGCGCAGTCTGGACAGAGATCCTAACCCCTTATGGCACAAGAGATGCACAGCGATTGATGACCCCATTCACAGCTGCAATACCAGATAAACGCCTACAGGTCCTGGCTTTACTCGAATGGTATGGCTCCGGCGCAGGGCCTTGGTCAGGTTATCCATCCTATGAGGATGTTGCAAGGAAAATGCTGTTTGACTACACAACGGCTAACATCATCTCAATCATTAACTCAACCCAGCTAAATACAGCACAGACAGAAGGGGCAGCCAGGTTTTTTGGAGGTTGGGAATTTTCGCAAAAACGACCCGATGACCTGGAAAAGGTGCCTGATACACTCAAGGAACAATTATGGGAGCACGTATCATCAACAATGGATAAAGATAAACTTGCCAGGGCAAGGCGCGCATTTAAAAAATGACAGTAACTCCAGCACATTCTTTGCAAGATACTCGTAGTAGCGCCAAAACCAGCTGAAAAATCTTTGCACTGGTGTCTGTTACTTATATTCTGATGCTGATTTATCCTACAACCCTAACCTGCTACAGCGAGCTGATGTGACATGTAAGTTAGCTATTATATCGGCGAGGTTTTCACCAACCGTCAGGTCAATAATAATTTTAGCCCCAGCGTCTAAGTATTTCTTTAGTACATTGTTCGAACAGACAAAGTTCAGCGTCTTTACTTTGTACTGGTTTTTCTTTTCTTCAAATAATGCGTCACTTCGGCTAAAGCCTTCAACGCCAATATCTAATGAAGTCACGTCAGTTGATTCATAAAAATAGAGTAATTTGGCTTTATCTCCATCTTTAAGGAGCAACTTAGAAACATCCTCTTCAAGCCTGACATGCTCATTTTCACTAGTTGTTGCTTTGTATATTATTGAAAAAATCAGTCCCAATGCCACGACAAACACATGTAACAACTGTCTGCTTTTTTGCTTCAAAACATATCTCCGGAAAACCTGTTAATGATCGTTTATCACCATCGCGTCTTAAATAAAACAACGTACTTGTCAGTGACTGAGCACACCTCACTCACTGCTTGACCAAATATTACCCTATAAACCTGGCGGAGCCGACCCTGTACGCCTGACGTAACATCCCTAATAAAGGCAATATACCAGAATCACCCATTCGATATATGGAAAGGATGTCCATTAATCACAAACAAAAATATACCAAAACAGAATCAAATTCAGGACACACTCCCTACCCCTTTGCACAATTGAGCCACATTGTGCACATTTCAAAAATTGAGCATAAATCATTAAATTTTAAGGACTTCATAATGGCCAGGAACAAATTTCAAACAGCCTTTTGGCCTTATTTCAGGTGAAATGTGCAAATAATGTGAAAGTTGATGTGTGGGCTTTGTGATTATTGCAATTTTGGGCTACCTTCCTCAGACAGGCTTAAAATAGCAAACCTTTCGAAAGGAAGGGACGCAAAGCTTCCGGTCTAAGGTGCGTACTAAGATAGCGGGGTTGCTGAATGCCAATGAGTATAAATGAAGCGTAATGTGCATACTGTTGTTTTGTATGCGCATTGCGAAGCATATTGGTATTCACGCCAATGGCATGAGCTGTCATACCTCCCTCTTTTGGTCTCTCCTCATACCTGAACTTGCTCTTGCTATTGCAGCCTGTTAGCTCTGGTCAACGCTTAACCCGCGAAGAGCAGCAGGGAATTAACATGTCAAATGGCAATGTTTCGGGGAACTTTCATGAGACAACGTAAATACAACACCAGGCAGCACCGGTTTTTAAAAACCAGTCTCTGCTTACTGGCTTTGGGGCACTCCATACACGGCTTTGCTGCGCAATGCGAGTTCAAAGTGAAGAACGAATGGCAAAGCGGTTATACCGCAGAAGTCACCGTGTATAACAACACCGATGTCGCTATTGATGGCTGGTCAGTCGGATTAGAGTTTAATCAGGGTGAGTCCATCAATAACGCCTGGCGCGCTCAACTGGGCGGTAGCAACCCCTACCAATTTGAGAACCTCAGCTGGAATCGCAAGATTAATCCAAATTCATCCAAGACTTTTGGCTTCAACGTGCAGAAAAGTGCCGGACAAGCCGCGGTTACGCCGAGCTTATCTGGCATTTGTGAGAGCGGCGGGCAGGATGACAATAACGAAGTCAGTGTTGCCATTACGGCGTCTGACACTCGGGCCACAGCACCTGCAACTATCCAGTTCAACAGTGAAATAGCTAACTCAGCATCGGACAACCTGAGCTACCTGTGGGATTTTGGTAACGGCCAAAACTCAGATGAAATGAACCCACAACATACTTTTAAGCAGGCGGGTGATTATCAGGTGTCATTAACCATCAACGACGGCACCAATGACTACCAGGCGGCACCGATTGCGCTCTCTATTGAAGAAGCGCAGCCAGAATCAGCACACTGTCTGTTTGAAGTGGAGCAAGAGTGGATCTCCGGCTTTCGCGGCAAGGTCACTATCACCAATACAGAGAGCGTGGCCATTTCAGGCTGGAAAGTACTGATGGAATTTGCCGACAACACTAGACTGACTGGCGTCTGGCATGGCAATCACAGTGGCAATAACCCGTATGAGATCGTCAACGAAAACTACAACGGCACCATCAATCCGGGTCAGAGTTTGAACTTTGGTTTCAATGCCCAAAAGGCACAAGAAAATGACACACCAACAACGCCTTCACTGGGCGGGTTATGCTCGGTAGACGGCAATATTAATCGTGCCCCCTCAGCTATTGCATCGGCTTCTGTGACAAACGGCCAGCGTCCTTTAACGGTAAACTTTGATGGCAATGACTCTTCCGATCCAGACGGGGATGCCCTGACGTACAGCTGGGATTTTGGTAACGGTAATACATCAAGCGAGCCAAACCCTGCTTATGTTTTCGATCAAACAGGTACATTTACGGTCAAACTATCGGTCAATGACGGGGTCAATACCACGGTCAGCCAGCCCATCAGTATTCAGGTCGAAGAGCCGGATGTGGCCCCCATCACCGGACCATTTGAGTTAAACCCACAAAGCTCCAGCCTTTACTTTGTCTCCACCAAAAAACAACACGTGGTTGAAGCACACACCTTTGAAAACCTCAGCGGCAGTATTTCTATGCAAGGGGCAGCAAGGCTCACTTTGGATCTGACCAGCGTCAATACGGGTAACGAAACCCGGGATGGCAGAATGAAGGAGCACCTATTCGATACCAGCTTGTTCCCTGAAGCCGAAGTGCTGCTTGCGGTTGATTATGCAGCCCTGGCCGCCATGCCTATCGGTAGCACCGAACAACAGACCGTCACCGCCACTGTGAATCTCACAGGCGTGATAGCCGAAGTGACTACAGACGTGGCAGTTCGCCGCCTTACGCACACTAAAGTCATGGTGCAAAGCCTTAAGCCGGTTGTACTGGACGCGACAGACTTTGGCCTGGAGCCAGGCATAGAAACACTGAGAACACTGGCGAATTTATCTGTGATCAGTTACGCGGTTCCCGTGAGCTTTAACTTAGTGTTTGAAGCGCAGGAATAGGAGGGAAAGAAGATGATATTTAATAACTTAACACGATTCTCTACCTTTACTCGTGCCAGCTCAAGGGCGCCAGCTATCGCCAAATTTGCCGTTTGCATGAGTTTAATCGCGAGTGCGCAGTTTGCTCAGGCGGCACAGTGTTCATTTACCATTCCAGATAACTGGAACAATGGGTTTAAAACCGAGATAGTCATTGCAAATGACTCAGATCAGAGCATTAACGACTGGTCTCTCGAACTCACCTGGAACCAGGGCATCTCCCTGCAAAATGGCTGGAATGGCAATTTCGACTGTAACGACACTGGGTGTACCATCACCTCACAAGGTCATACCGTCCATGCAAATCAGTCATTTGGGCTAGGTTTTGTTGCCAGTAAAAATGGCCTGAGCGAAGACGTTGCCATCACCCTTAATGGTGATGTATGTAGCAACTCAGGCCCGACTACGCCCCCGGATGCTGTCACAGAAACAGGCTTATGGGCGCTGGACACTACTGAGTCTTCTCTGAGCTATGTATCGGTCAAAAAAGACCATGTCGCAGAGCTGAACCAGTTTGTATCGCAAGATAATGCAGCCCCTGCGTTGTCGGGCAGTATTGATGCCGATGGGCGCATACTCCTGGCAGTCGATTTGAATAGCGTGTCTACCGGTGTGGATATCAGAAACAGCCGGGTTATGGATTTACTGTTTGAAACAGAATTACTGCCAACGGCGTACTTCAATACTCAGATTGACCCTGCGCTACTGAGCACGCTGGAAGTGGGCAATCCGACGGTTCAAACCGTTACAGGTGAGATGAGCCTGCATGGCGTAAACCAAGAGATGAGCCTGGATGTGTTAGTAGTGAAGCTGGCAACTGGCCATGTTAACGTCAGTACGCTGACGCCTTTGATAGTCGATAGTAAAACCTTTGATATGGACTACGGTATTGAGGCGTTGCGAGTAGTCGCCAACCTGAGTGGCATTGGTGAGACCGTACCGGTTTACTTTAACCTGACGTTTTTATCAGCCGAGCAAGACAGTTTTGAGCCTGTTGATATGGCGGCTAAACCGGCTGCACCTTCGGAGCTCAGCGCCAGTGTCCTATCGGCCGAAGCTCAGGCGCAATTAAGCTGGTACGACAACAGCAATAACGAAACCAATTATCTGGTGCGTTTAAAATCGCTTGATGGCCGCTGGCACACCACCGCAACGCTTGCCTCTAACGCCAGTTACTATGAGTCGGGTTTGCCGGAATCTGGTGAGTTTGATTACAAGGTGATTGCGCTGAGCAACTCAGTGCCCTCCCAGCCGAGTAATATAGCGCGCGTCACAGTCACTGAAACCGACCCCATTGCCCGTGGCATGGAACTGTACAAAACCAACTGTGCCGGTTGTCATGGTTCTGAAGGCGGCGGTCTGGGTTCATTCCCTGCACTTAATACCGAACGTGATGTACAGGCCATGATTGATGTGATCACCGCGACTATGCCTTATGGCGCGCCGGGAGCCTGTGATGAGCAATGTGCTACGGATATCGCGGATTACCTGCAAACCCTGTGGCCTGCGCCACTCACCTGTGATGTGGGTGTCGCGCCTGTGGCATACGGTGCACGACAGCTGAAAATACTGACCCAAACCGAATATCAAAACACAGTAGAAGACTTACTGGGTGTTGATTTCGCAGTATCAGACGGCCTGTCGCCGGATTCTCAGGTGGGCTTTTTCATCAACAATACCCATGCCGCTGTGCAGCCTTCTAACTACAGCAACTACCTGCTGGTTGCCGAAGAAATCGCACAATGGGTGGCTGATAATGGCTATTCGACTGCTTTAACTTGTGCAGCCATTAATGAAGACTGTGCCAACCGTTTAATTGATGAGTTAGCACCACAGATATTCCGCCGTCCGCTAACGCTGGATGAGGCAGACAGTTACCGACTGATCGCAACCGGCTTTTTCAACAATAACGACGTTGAAGCAGGCATGCAGTTAGCACTGGAAGGCTTGCTGTCTTCGCCGCAGTTTATTTATCGTCATGAATTAGGCGAAGCGAACCCGGATAACTCGGAGCTGGATTACGACGCCTTTGAGCTGACCTCATGGGAAATGGCCACCTTCCTGTCTTATACCTTTACCGGTTCAACGCCAGATCAGCTTCTGTGGCAGGCCGCTGAACGTGATGAGTTGCGTGATGAAGCCCATATCATTGCCCATGCAAACCGCCTGGCAGAGCAAGCTAAGCCCGTGTTGGGTGATTTTGTAGGCAGCTGGCTGGGTACAGGCAGTTTAGAGGTCGCCAGCAAAGATCAGGACCACTATCCGGGCTTTGTCAATCTGGTACCTGCCATGAAAGCGGAGATCAACGAAACCTTCTCCTACATCATGACTCAGCCGGACGAAAAATTTGGCTCGCTATATACCGCCAACTTCACGTTCGTCAATCAGCTACTAGCCAACCACTACAACATTCCTGGCGTATCGGGTGATGAAATGCAAAAAGTTGAGACCACACAACGCGGTGGTATCTTAGCCAATGGTGCGTTTATGTCGCGCTGGGCAGAAGTAGATGAATCGCACCCTATCTTACGCTCGGTCAGAGTGCGCCGTCGTATGTTATGTCAGGAGCAGCCCGATCCGCCAGCCGGTACCTTTGAAGCTCGAGAGCAAAGGCTCGCCGAGCTGTCTGACTTGTTACAAGACCCGACGACCACCAACCGACTCAAGTACCACAGCTTAACGGAAGGTCAGCCTTGTTCAAGTTGCCACGAAAAGTACATCAACCCGATGGGCTTTGGTATGGAAGACTTTGATGCGGTGGGCAACATCCGCAATCAAGACAACAACGGCAATGTGATCAATGCATCGGGCACCCTCTACGCCCCTGAGAAGTACGCTCAGGTCAGTGACTTTGTGCCATTCAACGGCACTAAACAGTTAGGTGCCGTGATAGCCGACCTGTCTTCTGCTCAAAGCTGCTTACCACAGCAAATGTTCCGCTACGTAATGGGTGTGGGTCATGACTCAATCGACCCGACGAGTGAAGAAGACAAGCGCCTGTCTCAGACAGAGCAGGTCGGTTATATGTGTGAAATCGACACACTGACCAACACCATGATGCAGGAAAGCCCGAGAGCCATGCTGGAGAAATTTGGTTCACTCAAGTCGGTGCGTTATCGCAAAGCCTGGTCCAGAAGCGAGTAATGCGGGTCACAACATTAAGAGGTTAGTAACATGAAAAAAGAGCATTTAAATAACATGGCGATATCACGCCGCAGCTTATTAAAAATGTTTATGGCGTCGGGTATTTCGACCGCCCTGATCCGCACATCGCCGCTGGTATCAGGGTTGCTTTACGCACGACATGCCGATGCCATGGACGCCGGGCTGCCCAACAAAACCGTGTCTATTTATATTCCGGGCGGCTCTATTGCGTCGCTTTGGAACCCCACGGGCAGTGGTGAAACCATGCAATTGGGCGTGATGTCGGCAGGCTATGAGTCGGTCAAAACCGAATGTAACTTTATGGTCAACATGGCCCACTCCAATGCAGGCCATGGCCGAATGCCAGTACTGCTCGCCCAGAACTGGGGCGGTGACAGTTACGACGTCACTATGGGTAATGCACTGGGCCCGAACCTGCCATTTCGTTATCTGAACTTAGGCGTTCACAGTAATGGCCAGGGTCACTTAACCAAAGACAACCGTAACCATTTGCCGTTCCAGGAAAACCCCTTCACCGTGTATAAAATGGTGTTTGGCGGCGCCCAGGGCAGCAACAGTAAAACACCTATCATGAATGCGCATATGTCGGCAGCCAACGCGATTAAAAACAGACTCGCAGGCTACGAAATACAGCGCATGAATGATCACCTCGATGCCATTGCAGACACCCAGCGACGTTTAGATGAGCTCTCTGGCGGCACCTCCTGTGGCATTGCCCCCGATGACACTGAGTTCCCGTTGACCTTTGATACCTTCAGCCAGCAGGCCAGGCTGCAAGCAGACATTGCCGTGGCAGCTTTGCAATGTAACCTGACCAGCTCGGTATCACTGGCCTTTGGTAACCACCAGTCAGAGTTCCGTATTCCTGAGCTGAACTTCCAGGGGCACTATCACAACGCCATCCATGGTGGCAGTAACGGCCAGCCAAACTACCCGTACTACACCGAAATGCGCAGCCACCTGGGCAGCCTGAGCGCCTATTTGATTCAAAAACTCAAAGCAGCCGGCATCTTAGACAGCACAGTAGTACTAGAAACCACCGACATGGGCCATGCAGACAAACACTCTGCCAACCCCTGCGCCTATCTGATCGCCGGCGGCGGCGCGCGCATCAACCGGGGCGTAGTCAGCGACATCGGCTCTGGCTACAACCAGCACGATGTACTGCACACCGCAGCTAAAGCGTGTGGCGTAGACCTTGGGTTTGGTAAGGAAATTCCGGGGGTGATTGTTTAGGTGGTTGTTTTGGTAACTGCTATTTAGTGAGTAGTTTTGGTTTATAGATAATCAGGACAGCAAAGCCCCTTTTTAGGGGCTTTTTTTGTGGCTTAGCACTTGGGCACGCGCATCCTCATTTGATACGCCAAGACCTGAAGCCAACTGGGCCTCCGCTGTAAGCATTTCTTCCAGTAGTTCAATTTTCTCTTGCATCGCTTCGTACTCGGCAACATCAAGCACAACGGCAACACCTTTACCATGCTGCTTGATTACCAATGGACGACGCGTCTCATTGATTTGCTTGATATAGGATGCAACACCAGCACGAAACTCAGAAAGCGGCTGAATATCTTTGTCCAGATGAATACGACTCATAACGAACTCTTTATAGTTTATGGTGAGTCACAATAAAAAATGGTCTTTTCCAACTTTTAGATGAAAATTTTTTCGAGCGCAGCGCCACCCAAGAAATTTACCAGTTCATGTTCATTTTTAACTCGTCTCTTTCAACTTCTACCAAATGAACTAGATCCTTAATGGACTCAAGTAACTCCTTATGGTTATCCTTATCAGAGTACTGAATTATATTTAGGTTCATGGTATCTTGTATTACTTCAATTACTGAATTATGAAGTGCTTTTTTGGGAAGCAGCATAACGTGAGACCGAGTACTGTTATGTTTAAAGAGAGTATCTTCGAGAAGAAGTTTGATATCTGGGTCATTAACTCCACACCCTAGAAAAACAAAAGTATGTGTTAGTGCCAAAGCCTCCAAAACTTCATAAAATGTAGCATATTTCGTGCGAGCTTCAGCATACTCAGCCCTAGTGAATATCAAATTTTCAGGCGAGTCTATCGTACCGTGAACTTTTAAAATAAGCCGCCCTGAACCCCGGATACTTGAAATCACATCGGTATCATAATGTTGTTTTACGACAATTGAGCCGTTTGCTTCACTATTTGCATAGGTTTCATATATCTTATCGAAATTTGGCGTCGCTACTATTCTTGAGTCCAAAGCGAATATTTTTTTATGAATCTCTGCTGGCTGATAGGCTGGTGTAAGAAACTCTTCTCTAACAATGCGTGTAAAGTCCTCTTTTCCAAGCTCTCTTTTTATCACTTCACAAGCTGTAAGGTAATCACTTTCTTTTAAAAGTTTTTTTATATGAGCCTTAGGATTAATTTCTTCAAGTGCACTTTCAAGAAATGCCCGCCAAGTCTTCGGCCTTCTTCCAACAGCATTAACACTATTCATTGAAATACCTGAGCCTAAGAAGATAACACAGCGACGGCGGCTAATATCGCTAACCACTTCCTTCGGCCACTTAATCATTGTTTTCTCCAATATTCTCCAATAGATTATTAGCGATATTTTTAAATACTTCTTCTGCGTACTGAACTTTTTGGAAATGTGCACCAACAACCCCGTCTTTAGCTTTCAATGCAAATATTGGTGCATTTGTCGTTTGTGACATCGGTACTAAGCTATGTAAATTCTCAATTTCACCTAGAAAAAGAGCCTCAACCTCCATCTTAACAGCAGAAATTGAGCATATTTCTCTTTTTATTTTTGTCGGAATTTCTCTAGATATTTTTTCGAATGCTTTAACGTGAACCTTTTCCCCTCTTACGGTTTTAGCTTTGTATTGCTGCATAACATACCCAGCAAAATTTAGGCTCCATTTGAATTCCTCGTCAGATATTTCATAAGGCTCTTGTTCTTCTTCCTCATATTTTTTTAGACCTTCTTCTATACCTTTTTTCCACTTAGAAAGTGATAAATTGATATTTTCCAAAGCCATCAAACTAAAGACATCTACAGCCATTGGAATTAAGAAGTAATCAGATGCAATTAATACAGAACGATTGATCGCCCCTAAGGATGGGCCAACGTCAAAAAATATGTAATCGTATTCCGCATACTGTTGTTTTAAGTGCTCAAAAACCAGTGTTGTTTGCAAGCCTCGAGGATCTCCTGACGTTGCACCTTTCCAATCGGATGCTAACAAGTCTTCACTAAGTGCTAACCTAGGGTCGCCGGGAATAATATCGACTTTAAACCTTGTTGATTTCATGGGTTTTATCTTCTTTTGAAGATACCCTTTTGCTCGCCTTACTGGAGATAAAAAAGACTCAATACTATCTCTTCTCGACTTACCATAGATTGAATCAAGTTGTTCATCGGACAAAATATAAGTTGTACTATTGCATTGAGGATCTGCATCTACGATAAGAATCTTTTTGGCCATTCTCGAGGACAAATATGCTGCTAAGTTGCAAAGGAGAGTTGTTTTCCCCACTCCCCCCTTATTGTTAAAAAAAACTATACTTTTCATTTCTTTCCTTTACTAATACTTGTTTGCTCGGGGTGCCAACACTTCTGTCTTTATTTGTATGCTATACGGCCTTGTTGATCAAATCCAGGTAGCTTCGATAACACCGTAATTTCAAGTCACAACTTCAATTTTCGCGACATCAATTAACGCCTTAGTTTTATGACAGCCTGTATGCCCTAGAAATACTTGCCCATCTACTTTTACAAATTTGTCTAAAATATCATTTCTGTTGTCATAAAAGTCTTCTTTTAGAGCTAACTGAAAGCAGCAAGTGTTACCATATTCAGAAAGCTTTTGACTCTCAAAGCATCTGCCAAAAATAGCGATAGGTTCATTAACGTACAAAAGCCAATAAAACTGGGGACGATCACCGTCATTGATTGATTCATAGTTTGGGGGGCCAGCGAAAACCTCTTCTTTGACCTTACCAAACAGGGTTACAATTTGACCATCGAGCAACTCTTTAGGTTGCATGTCTTTGGAATCAAATAAACTGTTTTTAGATTTAAAAACCTTGGCCCTGAGATCAGTTGTAAAAATAAGGCTGATTACAGCGAGTATAAACGAAATAATGACCCCGATACCCTGCCACAAGCTACTTGATAAAAAGTCACTCAAAATCAATGTCCTTGGTAAAATTAACGCCCGCTAAGGGGCCTGTAAAATATAACAGCGTTAAATCTGAGCACCAAGACTAAATAGCCGCATAGTTTAGATGTATCGGTCCGAGCTTATCCGCCGGCCTTTAGGTCCGACAGCTCGATTTTTAGTAAAGGCAAACATAGCCTTCTTGCTCTAACTGCATGGCCATGACTTTAGCCCAACGTAATTCAGGGTGCTCCATCCATAGCTGTTTCAACATACCAATGGCATTTTCTTGTAAATAGTAAGCATAAAGAATTACGGCCAAGTCTCGTGTATGTGTCATTAGTTCTTTGTTTTCAATAACAGTGAGGAGCTTGTGTTCCTTTTCATGAACTAATGCAATTAGAGACTCTGCACTTTGACCCAGTGTACCACGTTCAAAGCAATCACCTTCATCTAGCAAGCTTAGCATTTTCGCAATATCGTATTCTGACATAGATGATATAGATGAGCACAAGCTCTTCCTTACACTAGCTGGTATAGCTTGCCCACTACGCCAAGAAATATCAGAATGACCAGGAATATGCGCCATATAGTACAAGATCCTCGGATCTAACTTATCTGTATCTCGGCACTTAAAAATATCAAAAATTTTTCCCCAGATCTCTTTGGATTGAGTATGAAGCCTAACCAAGGAGTCCAAACCTATACAATGTTCAATATAGTCACTTGATTCAGAAAACCTAATCGATTCATCGAGCGACAATTTGACTCCTTGTTTCAAATGGATAGGTTTGAATATGATTTCAAAATTATGGGACGTGAAGCTTGAGAACTCTGTTTTATCAAAAGTTATCGTGTAAGAGCCATTATTTGTGCGACCCCTATCAGAGTCAATATGGTATTTTATATTCGTCCAATAAGCCGTATCTTCATCAGGATCATACACAATACCTATTACGGGTAGTGAATGCTCCTTCCAGTACTGAAAGTGCTTTTTGGAAGCTGGGATTGAGCAAGACTTCTTTGTGCAGAAAGACTTTCCCGATTTGATCTGCACTGCAATAGTAATACCCTTAACGTCTTCCTCATCTACTAGCTCAACAAAAGCATCGTTACCGTAATCATTTTCTTGGTGTACTTCATGAAAGATACTGTTTGACGACTCAATTATGCTTCGAACATAATTAACTCCTCTTTTAGCCATGGCCGAACTTTTCAGTTTAGTTGTTCCCATAGTTCCTCAAATAATCTAAAAGCATACTAGAGTGCGTAGCAGTTTTAGCTCGTTTCTAATACAGGAGAATAAGGCACTTACAGAACAAGTTACTGCTGAAATTAACAAAAACCTATCACTTCTATCACCTAATTACTAGCAACTCAAACCAAAACAAAGTTTGCTAACTTATATGAATATGGCCTTTCTTGAACGAGCATAACAAGCGTTCCCCCCAAATTGATGTACCTCAGGGTATTGCTGTGCTGTATGTAAATAGATCCAGGCTCGCAAGCGCCGGAGGTGGATTTTTGCTTGGACACTCACCCTAAATATGTGAGCCTCAGAACACTGCTGCGCTGTATGTTAATAGCTCCGGCTCGAAAACGTCCGGGATGACAAAGGTGGAGGCCAGTTTTGAAAGACCGGTTTTGAAAGAGAAGTTTGGCCCTATCAGCTTTGACTGTCAGGCCGGTACTAGTTCAAACAATGCTTCACTGTGATTTTCGTGCGATCTAATGAATACTTTATCCGAACGCCCACCTCAACTTTTAGTAACTCTCCTAAAGCTGAAACTAACCCGGTACTCGCCTGTAATCACGAACTAACAAAAATTGTCCATAATAAATCAGAAGTTTGTTAGATTGCTCTAAGGCACGCAGTTACAGGCTGACATAAAGGCACAGCCAGTGCCCACTCGTAGCAATGCTAAACAAGGCACTTTGTGCCGTTAGCAAAAATACTAAACACTAAAGGAAGGTCTATGAAAGCGTTATTACCAGCTCTACTTATTTTGTTCCCTGTATTGGCAAATGCAGCAGATATCAACTGTAAAGGCAAAGTCACCTGGGTGATGGACTATCCTCAGCAATGTAGTGGCAACACTGCATTCAAGACAAGCGGCTCTAATGGAAAGTGGATTTGTCCGCCATCGGACAAAAGTAACGCCATTGTTTTAGCAGCCCTCGCGGCAGATAAAAGCGTGGAAGTTTACATAGATGATAAAAATGGCTCCATTAGCTGCTCGTCACTTCCTCACTATGTCAGCGCCAGGTACGTAATCATTAATCCCTAAATTCTGAGTCGTTACGCAGTGTCTGGGGCTTGTGAGTTCGGTTGGAAATGGGTGTTACTGCATCGCATGTTGGTAGATCCTGGCTCGCAAGCGTCCGGGATGACGGTGGGCCTGTGAGTTCGGCTGTAAAAGGGTACCACTGTGCCGCTCGATAGTAGATCCCGGCTCACAAGCGTACGGGATGATTGTCAGGGTTGTGAGTGCGGCTGTAACAGAGTGCTACTATGCGCACATTGGTAGATCCTAGCTCGCAAACGTCCGGGATGACAGTCGAGTTTGTGAGTTCAATAGCGAGGGGGCTACCATCAAGTGGCAGTTGATCTTTTCTCACCGGCTAGCAATGAGTGGGGCGCTTATCACCTGAATTCAAGCTTGAAATAGATTTTGCGTTTGTCTAGTATGAAAACCCCACAGTTAATGTGGGATTAAAATTTTAAATAAAGGATTAACCATGAAGTTAAAACTAAGTAAAAAAAGCATTAAGCAATTATCAGCAGACAAAGCAATTTCTCAGCGATTAACGCCAGTTGTTGGTGCCGCAGGACCTGACGTCCCTGCTAGCCCAGCCCTAAACCCAACCGATGCATACACGTGTTATTGGGGCCGTACGTGTAAAATAGAAGCTTAATTTAGCTCTAAATCACGGAAAAAAGAGCGCTGATGAGCGCTCTCATTTTTGCCAGGGTCGCGACTGCTCTAAAGGTGGCAACGATAACCTGATTTAGTGATACTTGCCGCGACATACAATTCTTACCATAAATTCACAAGTCAATTGTTGGAAAACGGGTGATATCTCGCCCCAATTTTACATGCTTCAGGATACTACTACGCTGAACGTTAATAGCTCCCGACTCGCAAGTCGTCTGGGATGACGGTGTGGTTTGTAAGTTCGGCCGTAACGGAGTACCACGGTGCAGTACGTTGGTAGATCCCGGTTCGCAAGCATCCGGGATGACGGAAGTGGATGTCGGTTTTAAGAAAAAGTTCTATTTTTGAAAATGAAGTTCGGCCGTGTCAGCTTTGACTGCCAGGCCGGTGCTCATTCAAACTCTGTTTCGCTTTGATTTTGGTGCTATCTGATAAAGATGCGCTACACCTTTGATCCACCATCATCCCCCAAAACCCAATTGTTTTACTTTACTCAAAACCTGCTGATAGCGGATGTCTGCACAGCTGCCAAACCCGGCGCGTTGTCTGAATTTGGAAGAGGTTGCCAATGGCGAGGTCATGCCGGTTAGGAATCGAGTCAGTATTGCCAGGCTTGGCGTAACGCCAATTTGCATCAGGTGCTGTTTTAACGCATTTAAGTCGTTTCTTAATGTGTCATCCGACGGAAATTCAGTCTCCTTAGACTGGGTTAATTGTGCAATTTGGCCTCGGCACGCTGAGCAGTGCCCGCATTGCTCTGGGGCATTTTCATCGTCAAAATAGCGCGCCAGGTTGTAACTTAAACACGTATTTAACTCAAAAAAGCGCAGCATGGCGGCGATGCGCTTAACCTCGGCTTGCTCCTTTTCTAAAAAGTAATCGGCAAGTTCTTTGGCTAAGTCTGGCTCTGCCAGCTTAGTTTCATCCACCTGATACACCTGCATCATGCGTTTTGACTCAAGTTCGATATGCCCTTGTTCGTGCAAATAGTCCAGCGCCGCTACAATGCGATTTCTGTCGTGCCCTAGTTGCACTAAGGTCTGAATATCAACGGTGCCCCACACTTTCTTAAATTGCGTATTGGCAATTATCTGCTGAATAAATTGCTGACGGTTCGCATCGAACATACTGATGACTTCCTGCTCTGTGCGTAACCACTTAAATCTAAAGTCGGCGTAAAACGCGTATTTGGCCTCGATTACGCCTTTGAGTTCGAGCTGCACCAGCAAGGTTTTTAATGCCAGTAATCGGATATTGCTGACTTTAGAGGCGCTGAGTTCCTGCATTTCCCATAAGCCCTGCTGTTGCTGCGATTGAATTTCATCAATCAGCGCCTGAATGCTGGCTTGCTCCGGGGTGTCGGCGTAAACAAAGTTCTCGAGCGTCGCAACGCCATCTAAGTTAGCGAGGGTAATGCATTCAGAAAATTGCCCGTCGCGCCCTGCGCGGCCTATCTCCTGGCTGTAATTCTCTATCGATTTTGGCAGGTCGTAGTGCACCACAAAGCGAATATCGGATTTGTCTATGCCCATACCAAAGGCAATCGTGGCAACAATCACTTGCTTGTGATTGCTCATGAAGTCGTTTTGGATACTCTGACGTAGGCTGTCATCCAGCCCGGCATGATAGGCTGCGGCATTTACGCCTGCCGCCTGTAACTGCTTAGCCACCTGCTCAGCCTGTTGTTGCAACGTGACATACACAATACCTGCGCCAGCTTGTTGTTTTAAATAGCCAATGAGTGCCTGCACTTTTTGCTCTTCCGGGTAGGCATACACGCTTAAATCGAGGTTGGCGCGATAAAAGCCCGTTTGCACAATGTGCTCGGGTTTTATATCAAATCGGTTCGCCATGTCGCGCTTGACTTTTTTGGTCGCCGTGGCGGTGAGTAGCAGCACTAATGGGATATTTAACTCATTACGATAGTCAGGTAACTTAAGATAATCGGGCCTGAAATTGTGACCCCATTCAGAGATACAGTGCGCTTCGTCAACCACCAGCATAGAGACAGGCACTTGTTTGATGAATTCTCTGAAGCGTTCGTTCTTAAAACGCTCAACCGAGATCATCAGCACTTTAATACTGCCATTTCTGACATTTTGCATCACAGACTGACTTTGCTCCCGGGTCAACGTTGAATCTAAACTGGCCGCATTGATGTTTTTGCTATGTAAAAACTCCAGCTGATCTTTCATAAGCGCCAGCAAAGGCGAGATTACTAAGGTTAAATTGGGGAGCTGTAAGGCCGTCAGCTGATAGCACAAGGATTTACCTGAACCGGTTGGGAAAATTGCAAGGCTAGAGTGGCCATTAACCAGCTGGGTGACAGTCTGTTCCTGGCCGGGCCTAAATGCTGAAAAGCCAAAACGCTGCGATAAGGTTTGGTGGATCACCGATTCGTTCATGATGCAAAATTCCATGTTAACAACTGCCGTGTAAGATAACACATTACCAATCCCCAACAATACTTAACCTGTTTGACGAGTCGCAGGCTTCTACGTGACGGCGAAGTTGGTTGGGTTCGCGACTAGAAGCAACTACAGCATTGCGGGTTAATAGATCCCGGCTCGCAAGCGTCCGGGATGACAGTGTAGTTTGTATGTTCAGCTGCAACGGGGCACCACTGTGCCGCATGTTGGTAGATCCCAATTCACAGTCATCCAAAAGACAGGCGGGATAACTGACATCCAACATAAACTCTCAGACAAATTGTGGGGCAGTTTCACTACAGCTCTTGCGAGTGGCCTGGATTTTCCCCACAAAAACAGATTAACACAGTAAAATCAGCCAGAAGGCTCAACTTTCACGTGTTGCTACTTTCAATTTAGAAGCACTTTGATTTGTTTAATTTTCTCTTTTGCATTGCTATTTTCCGGGTTCAATTGAGTCGATTTTTTATAGGCGTCTAGCGCTAACTTATACTTTTTCTCATACCAATATGCCTCGCCCAGGCTGTCCCATGCGTTATAAGACTCTGGATAATACTCAGTATTCAACTTAAAAAAGTCAATCGCGGCTCCGCTGTTGGTGGGAAACTGGTTGTCATACAGCCTGTTATATCCAAAGAAATTCACTAAACCCTCTCTGGGTTTAAGGTTTACACCTAATTTATCCGAAATACTTTCGAAATGCGCTTTTAACTCTGCAGCAGGCCTAAATCTGATGGCATCATCAATCATGAAGCCACTAAAGATACTTTTCAAACCTAAGTAAAAGCTCATTATTTGCATTGTATGGTGGTTTTGATCTGTACCAAAAACCTCTGAATGGACGTTTAAGCCTTTAACAGGCGATGCCTCTAGTTTTTGGATGAACTCAATAACATAGTTTTCTTTAGGATATAATGAAGGCACTCTGTCAGATGTCGAAACAAACAACTGGCGTTTGCTAAGTTCTTTTTTTGAAAATTCGCTATAACGCTTGAGCATTATTTGATTATCCCACCAAAGGCTTGGATCAATGGCTATATAGGCATTAAAAAACTCCGGTGTTTGGTACAGTGAGTGAATAACCGTTAAACCTGTGAAGGAGTAGCCTGCCAAAATCCGGTAATCCGCGGTGTGATAATTTTGCTCTACGTGGGGTACTAATTCTGTTTGTAAGAACTTTAAAAAGTTATCAGCGCCTCCTGTCGTTTCCAGCGCCTTTGTCGCTACCCCGCCCCATTGCACAAGTGAATTTGTAGGAGCGCTGTCGCGGACACGATTCTGACTGACAATTCCAACAACTATCATTTCAGGAATTTGGGGGCTGGCATCGGAACTCATTTGTTTCGTGATGCCCGAGAAAGCATGAAAAAAGCTATTTAGATTTGCATCAGTGAAATACAGAACCGGATATTTTTTATAGCCATTTTTTCTATAAGAACTAGGTAAAGATACCCAGTATTCTCTGTTTTCATTTAGAACCTTTGACTGTATTTGATACTTTTTACCTATAACAATCTCTTCAGCAAAAACATTCAGTGTAATGAGTGAGAAAAGAAATAATAATAGCTTTTTCATCGTTGCAAACCATTCCTGTGATGATGAGTTTGGGTGTGGTACTTAACACTGTATTCGTATCCATGGCAGTTTAAGCGCATTTTCAAGCAGGGAGAATAACACTCAAGAAATAACGAAAAACTAACACCCAGTTGTTAACAGCTCAAGTCAAAGCATGCCGGAAAAGCCGAGCCATGAGTTTAACTGGACTCGTATATATACAGAAAGAGGCTATGTATCGCAGGTTAATAAGTGCCGGCTCGCAAGCATCCGGGATGACAGCTGAGTTTGTTGGGTTCGACATGAGTAGGCTAACCGCTTTGCCCGGACACCCTCGATAAATGTAGGCTGGAGGGCATGACCAAATGGGCTAACCACAAAGGCGCTAAGCTGCCCCTATGGTTTTTTTAACGTGCAATGCTCGCGGTTATAGAGTCGATCCATATACTCATTAATGTTAGGGAAGTCATCCAGTAGTTTTTGTTCTTGTCCCCAACAAAGTGTGTATGCAAGTACGATATCTGTGGCCGAAAATTGATCGTCAACCAGGTAGTCGTGCCGGGAAAAGTGCTTTTCTAACGCAGCGGCCGCTTTTTTATACAACATGTTATTTTGCGGGACAATTTCCCGAACGTGCTGCTCTGCTGGCAAAACAAAGTCCATAGAGTTGATCTCGGTTGACTGTACAAAAGGCTCCAGCTCACTCAATGTAAAACAAACCCATTGGTTATGTAGGTTTCTCAACCAGCTTGAAGGCTCTGCGATCAGCTTCTTATCTGGCACCAGGTCGGCTATCGCCGTGACAATGGCCGCTGACTCAAAAAGGGGCTGCCCATTGATTAGCACCGCAGGTAGTTTGCCCAATGGGTGAATATTTAACAACTCCGTAGACTTAAATATATCTACTCCGTTTTGCACAGACTCGAATGTTAACCCTGCCTCAAGCAACGCCCAACGTACCCGGGCAGACCTTGTCGGGCCTAATTCAAACAATTTGATGCTAATTTCTTCAACCATAATCGCTCGGTAGTTTTCTTTATCCAAAGTTGTAATAGTTTTGAGCTTGTCCCCACGAACAAACGGCAACTAATGACTCACAAAGATCTTCTTCAGAGCATTGCTGTGACCGCTTCATAAATTCACAAACCCATCGGCTTTTAAGTGGATGTCCACATAACCTCCACATGAGTGGATATCCACACAGTATCTTCCTTGCAATACCTTTTGTTATGAGTTTTGGGTGGGTCTCAACGAAATGGCACTAAGTGTTAACTTTATTTCGCCATTGTCAGCATCGCTATGACACATCGTTTTTGTGAGGGGAAGTAATATTCCTGGGCATTAAGAAACACTTTTACTGGCTTTCCCATCGAGAATGCAGCAAGCGCAGCGGAAACAAGGTGTGTATCACTTTTCCTTATTGCAGCAAGACTTGTATTGCAATCGCCAGACTCAAAACCACCCTCAATTTGTAATTGGACTACATCCGGGTGACTCGACATATTCGCCCCTGCAAATGCAATTGAAGTGATTTTGCCCTCATTGGCCGCAAAAACGCTGGATGAAAAAGCACTTATAAATAGGCCTAACAGTATTTTATTTTTCATTGTTTCCTCAGATATGGAGTGATCGAACAGGCTTGGTTTTGACGTGTATGTAATACACACTAATTATTATTCGTTCAGGCCGCTGCCAGAATGACGTACTCTGCTAACATTCCAGTTGATTTGTTGGAGTAACTTTTGATAAACAAACTGTACGCATTTTCATTTATGCCACACCATTACTCATATCTGTCAGCGCTATCACTTACCTTTATTAGAACCAAATAATTACTAATTTACAAGCACCTATGACGCAATCGGGCGATTTAGAACAAGGTGGTCGTGATGCTGTAAGTTGGTAGACCCCGGCTCGCAAGCATCCGGAAAGACGGCGGGGTTTGTTTGGCTCGGCTGTAACGAGATATTATGGCGCTGTACGTGACAACAGCCCTGCTTTCATAGCTTTATTTCAATCACAGTTTTGTGAAAAATCTTCATTTCCTTTGTCCATAAAACGACCCTGACGTCCAGATTCGGTCCTTTTCTAACCTCAAAATGAAGCGAGTTATATTTCTACCTGCCAACTTTAGAGTTTAAACTCTTTTCTTCACACTTCTTGCACTTTTCACGCCTATATTTGCCGCGGTTGCTCGTACAGGGTGCGTAAACAGCGCCCTGGTTAAGGACCAGCATCACACTAAAAGGAGAGGATTTTTACTATGAAACCAAGCAATACACTGGCGCTGCTGCTGGCAGGTGCGGTAGCGACATCTTGCGTATCATTTGCAGTCAGTGCCGCAATAGATACCGATGATGAGAAAGTCACCCGACTGGACCTGCAAGGGCAAATAGATAACTTTGCACCATTTTCTAAAACTCTGTGGGCCGGGGCGCACAACGCCTATGCCTCACATGCCTGGAGCAAAGGTACTTATACCGACGTCAATCAATACTATTCACCCAAAAGTCTGCTTAAGCGCGGCATTCGGGTAATGGAGTTTGATATTTATCCGGAAGGCACCTTTGACTCTACCCCTATGCTGTGCCACAACTCGCTGGAAAACAAAGCCATTTGTTCAAGCTTTCATGCAAAGCTGTCGGAAGGGTTAGACGACATTAAAGACTTTCTGAAAGACAACCCGGACGAAGTGGTGTTACTGAAAATTGAATCGTACAAGCATAACGACCATAAAAACTGGCACAACAAGATTGGCGAGCGCCTGCAAAAAGACATCGGTGATTATTTGTTGATGCCCTCTGACTGGGGCTATGCCGATAAAAGCTGTGCCTCTTTGCCGGTGTCGCACCTCACCAAACGCGACATTCTGGCAGCGGGTAAGCAGCTGGTCGCGGTGGTGCAAACTCCCAGGGATCACAGCAACCTGTGTTCCTATCACAGCAGTGGCAGTTACTCTAAATTCTGGAATACCGTGTTTATCGGCGTTGATGCCTTCGATGCCAATGGTAACCTGCAAAGCAATCAGCCATTTTGTCAAAATGGCAGCAATGAGTGTGTAAACGGCGATCAGACCGCGCATTACCTTGCCAACAATATGACAGTGATCATTGATGGCGCCACTCAGCTCAACCCGGATGGTCCGAGCTCAAGTAAAACCGGCAGCAATGTGATCAGCAAGTGGGCCAACAAAGGTGCACAAATTCTCGAGCTGGCGCTGGTCGAGGCCAACAACACCAGCGCTGCCAGCGGCTATGGTGCCAATGAAGTCCAGATTGAGAACTTTATCTGGTCATGGAAATCAAATCGACCCAATGGCTCTGGTGACTGTGCGAGTCTCGAAAGCGATGCTGCGATTGTTGACAAAGCCTGCTCCACTTATCAGTACCATGCCTGTGTAGATGACAACCGTAACTGGCAGCTGACCACCAGCAAAGGCAGCTGGGACATGGGCTTTGCGAACTGTCAGAGTCTGGGTGGCAGCTTTCAGTTTGCGATGCCATTCAACGCCTATGAACATGTTCAGCTGCAAAACGCCATTGGCAACAGTTCAGAACACCATTGGGTGAACTATTACAAGGCATTCGACTCTTTCTGGTTGTCTAACTCTGCTGAACATATTGACTGGCAGTACGTGAAAAACAACGCGGTGGGCTCGACCAATAAAGGCGACTCCTTCAACGACATTGCTTTATTGAAGCGTAAAGCCCTGGTAGGCGGCACCTTTAACCTCAGCTCAGTACGGGTTCGCTCAAACAATCGGGTGGATGGATTTCAGGCTTGTTACGAGACCAAACAAAGCCTGTCGCATACCAGTGTCGGCACATCCGAGTTGTGTGTTACTTACGGTGGCAGCGGTGGTAGCTGGGGCAATAAACTGACCTTTGATACCAGCAAAGGCGAGCACCTCAAGACCCTGCAGATATGTAAAGACGACGGGAAATATGGCTACGATACTGTGTACTACCTGAAGCTGACTTCCAGCAATGGCAATTCAGTCAAAGGGGGAAGTGCCTCTGGCAGCTGTACAACCTACTCAGCCAGTGCCAGCCAGCAACTGTTTGCCTTTCATGGCACCGAGAATAAAGAGCTGAATTCACTGGGTGTTTACCGTATCGCCAGTTCACAGGTCAACGGCGGGCTCTATGCCACCGGCTGGCTTGACCGCGATGACCCGGCCAGTGGTGATAACGAGCTGTTTAGTTCACACCAGTCTGCGGGCAACATTGCAGCCAGTTGCAGCACCAGTGATGTTGCAGGTGTCATTGCACGAGTTAAAGGCAGTAAGCTGGACTCAAGCCTGAGTGGCCAAAACCTGGTCAACAACAGCTCTGGCTTTGCCTGCTGGAACTCCAGCAATGGCGGGAACAGCAGCTACACCACCTGTGAAGACTACGAAGTGAGATACTTCTTCACTAAAGCAAGCTGCTTGCCTTAAACTGAAAAGTAAATTCAACGTTTTTATCTACTATATTAGAGCTGACTTATTCTTATTTGCCTTTTCTTTTAGTCAATCATAGATAGTCTGCTCTTTCTTCAAAGACCTTTATCCTTCCTACAACATTTATAGGTTTACAAAACCAGTCCAAAGATTACATCACAGTATAAATATTAACTTATAAAGAAGTAAATCCGAACATCATTGAAGTACAAATGTTGTTGATTGCTGAGGACTAGATATTGTCGAAACTCATAAGCAGTAAAACCTGTCGACTGAGTTCAAACTTTTTCTACTCGTGAAAAGAACAATAATTGAAGAGCTATTGACTATTATAGCAGTGAATATTAGATTAAAAATGTGTAAATTTTAGTAACGAGGAAACCATGCCAGCAAGAATACTTTACGATGGTAGGGAAAGTTGGGACGAAACGGTCAAAGGGATGATTCGTTGGCGAGGTATTCTTGCTGGCACGTTTAGCAGCGTAGTTATTCCAGCTTTGTTAATTTTCTTTTCTACAACAGGAGCTCCGTGGTGGGCTGACTCCCTAACATGGGAAACCGCTAGAGATGCAATGCTCAATGGAGCTATAATCTCACTAACAATTGGAGCAATTTGTTTCTTCGGCTTACTTTATTTAAGAAAGAGAACTATCAGATCATTAAATGTAAAGTACCTATCGCATCAAGTTTCTCATAAGGTAAGAGACTGGCATACTCGATTGAACAAAAATCCAGATGATGTTTCGTTGAGTGATGCATTAAATGATATCTGCAATACTGTACAAAATTTATTTAAGGAACTAATACCTCAAAAAGATATCCAAGTAATAACACGAATCATATCGGAAAAAGATGGGGAGCTTTACTACACAACAGTGTCTAGAACAGGAGGCCTAAGTCCTTCAAGAACAAAAACTTCTGAACCTATTTCTGCAGATTCTGGATTAGCTCGCTACCTTAGAGATCGCTCTGAAGGAAAAGGAGCAATCATTTGTAATGACATTGATAAATCAATTCAATTTAATATACTAACGAATACGCAAAACCACAAAAATTACCCTCAAGAGATAAAAAACTTAATGGCTGTTGGACTAAATGCATGGGATGGCACAGATGAAAACATGCTAGGTATACTATTTATAACATCTAAGAACATTAATGTATTCGGACCCAAACATATTGATTGTTTAGGCGGGGTTGCAGATATAATTGCAGGACTAGTATCTTCAATTATAATTAAGAAAGGCAATATTAGTGAGTGATTCTATATGAGACTATTTTCTTTTTCTAGAGCAAAACCAGAATCTTTTATCACAAATATAGATGATGTAGTATCCGATCAAAAAAATAGAGCGGTGTCTCTCGAGTTTGCTAAAGCATCAACAAAAGTTATTCAGAAGGAGCAATCACGATCGTTAAGGCGTGGAAGAAAGTTATTGTACAAAAAGCCAATTGACACCATATCCAAGAGCACAAAGTAACTTTAAACGGACACCCCCTCTGAGTTGACTAATTGGCTATTCACTTTCTTGTATCGACAACGTCATGGTCGACGACAAGGTTTCTTGTGGCCCCACCTTAGCCGCACCGCCGATAATATGAAGTTGCTCGTTTAACGAGACAGAACCATGTCCGTGACGTGGCTGAGGCAAGTCCGGCAATGCCTG
Organism: Pseudoalteromonas rubra; assembly: GCF_000238295.3. Lineage (NCBI taxonomy): Bacteria > Pseudomonadati > Pseudomonadota > Gammaproteobacteria > Alteromonadales > Pseudoalteromonadaceae > Pseudoalteromonas > Pseudoalteromonas rubra. The sequence goes on along the minus strand of NZ_AHCD03000044.1, from coordinate 223,470 downwards.
CCACTGGTTGGCCTGCGGATCGTACGCCCAAACATCATCGAAAGCTTTACCTGCCTGCCAGTTGCCTTGAGGGCCAAACACCTCTCCGCCCGACACTATGATTTTGCCATCCAAAACACTGGCCGACAAACCGCCAGAAGCCACTGGCAGCGGTGCAATAGGCGTCCAGGTTTCGGTTTTTGTATCATACACTTCCGCGTAACTAAGGTTAGCCCCATCCGGGCCTGATGTACGCCCACCAATGACATAGATCTTATGGCCAATGACTGCACTGGCGGCGGAATTTCTGACCAAGCTCGCTGACTTCAGCTTTCGCCAGTAGGAGTTGTTAATAAGCACATAGTGGGCGTCGGTATCGACATTTTTACCAGCCTCTCTGGAAACCGTTTTACCGCCAATCACATGAATATTCTTACCGACATTGGCATACACAGATTCAGCCAATGGAATAGGCAGCGATGGGCCGGTGCGCCACACTTGTAAATTACCATCCAGGCGGAATACAGAGCTTTGAATTTCCCAGGCGCTGCCTTTAGCGCCCGTAAAGCCGCCGATACCATAAATGAAGTGCCGATTACTGACCATGCCAAGGTGGTGGCGTGGCGCAGGTAAGGACGGTGCTTTTGTCCAAAATTCTTTTGCCGGGTTAAGTAAAAAGACATCTGTACTTGGGCCCAAGCCCGAAAAGGACGGTGAATCAGAGGGAGTGAATCCGCCCCCAACAAAAATACGTTCATTAAATACAGCAGGATATACCTCTTGCAATGCCATAGGTAAGTCTGGACCTGCTGTCCAGTTGTAGGCCTGGCTTGGTGTGTTGCTCTGGGTGGCCTGAAGTGAACCCGATAGCAGCAGACATAGGATACTTGCTGATAAATGTCGCATTCTTGCTCCTTAAAACTCTGTGATCTGGTTATACGTTGTTGTAATAGCACAAGATCAGATATTGCGCCGTCATCTCACGTACTGTTACCGCAAAATATAACCAACATCAACAAAAAGCCGTTGTATGCACTGCTCAGTGAGTCCTAACCCAGCTTTATGCCACAGAGATAAAAGAGTAAGCAGACACACTCATCGGCATGTCTTGCTCGGGCTTACACTTATTTAGTCAGCTCCTGACGCACGATTTCAGCACCGGCACTGAGCGCATTCAGTTTGCCCCGGGCAATATCACGGGCAAGCGGTGCCATACCACAGTTGGTGCAGGGGTAGAGCTTATCGGCATCTACATATCTTAGCGCTTCTCTGAGTGTTGCTGCGACTTCCTCAGGCGTTTCTATGGTATCTGTTGCCACATCAATGGCTCCCACCATGACTTTTTTGCCTCGAACCAGGGATAATAACTCAACAGGCACCCGCGAGTTGTGGCACTCCAGTGAGATAATATCTATGTTCGACTTTTGCAGCTTAGGAAATACTTCCTCATACTGGCGCCACTCTGAACCCAGCGTTTTTTTCCAGTCTGTGTTGGCTTTAATACCGTAGCCATAGCAGATGTGTACTGCGGTTTCGCACTTAAGGCCTTCAATGGCACGCTCCAGACAGGCAATGCCCCAGTCATTCACTTCATCAAAAAAGACATTAAAGGCTGGTTCATCAAACTGGATGATATCAACACCCGCCGCTTCCAGCTCTTTAGCCTCCTGATTCAGCACCTTGGCGAATTCCCAGGCCAGCTTTTCGCGGCTCTTGTAGTGATCGTCATACAAGGTATCAACCATGGTCATCGGACCGGGCAGTGCCCATTTGATCGGTTGATTGGTCTGCTGGCGTAAAAACCGTGCATCCTCAACAAAGACCGGCTTCTGACGACTGATCGGCCCAACAACCGTTGGTACGCTGGCATCGTATCGATCGCGGATTTTAACTGTTTTACGGTTTTCAAAATCTACGCCGTCAAGGTGCTCTATAAAGGTAGTCACAAAGTGCTGACGGGTTTGCTCTCCGTCGCTAACAATATCAATGCCTGCCAGTTGCTGCTCCTGCAACGACACCCGCAGTGCATCTTGTTTGCCATCAACGAGCGCCTGATCTTCAAGTTTCCAGGGTGACCACAACACCTCTGGCTGTGCCAGCCATGAGGGTTTAGGTAAACTGCCGGCGGTAGACGTAGGTAAAAGTGTTTTCATCATGTTTGCCATTTATTCTCATTAACTATCAGGCGTAATTCGCCGACCACTGCTCAAGGACACTTTGGTAAGGTTTAATAAAGTGCTCCTGGGCAAATTTTCCCTGCTCCACCGCCAGTCTGCTGCGCTCCTCACGGTCATACACAATTTGCGTCAGTGAATGGTCGAGGTTTTTCAGGTTTGGCTGGTAGCGTTGACCTGCCACCGCATTGGCGTTGTATATCTCCGGGCGATAGATCTTCTGAAACGTTTCCATGGTGCTGATAGTGCTGATTAACTCCAGGTTAGTGTAGTCATTCAACAGATCGCCGAAGAAGTAGAATGCCAGCGGGGCAACACTATTTGGCGGCATAAAGTAGCGTACTTGCAGGCCCATTTTCTTAAAGTATTGCTCGGTCAGCGAGGACTCATTCGGCTCATACTCATAACCCAGCACCGGATGGTGATTTTCAGTTCTTTGGTAGATTTTGCTGTCTGACACGCTCAGGCAGATAACCGGCAGTTTCTTAAAGTTTTGTTTATAGGCGCTTGAGTTCACAAAATGTTTGAACAGTTTGCCGTGCAACTCCCCAAAGCCTTCAGGAATGCTAAACTGCGACTTCCCTTTGTTGTGGTCCAGCAGTACCACACTGAAGTCATAGTCTCGTACATAAGATGAGAAGTTATTGCCGACTATACCTTCGATGCGCTCACCGGTTTTATGATCAATGATGTTGGTCTTCAGTACCTCAATCGATGGGAAAGCTTCTTTGTTACCCGCCACGTCGATATCTACAGAGATGATTTCCAGCTCAATGGCATAGCGATCTCCATTGGGGTTATCCCAGTTAGCCAAGGCATTGAAACGATTATCGATCATCTTGAGTGCGTTACGCAGGTTTGCCTGACGGCTTTCCCCTCTGGCCAGGTTCGCAAAGTTAGTGGTGATCCGTGTGCTGTCTGACGGATGGTAGTTTTCATCAAAAATGATGCTTTTAACTGTAAAAGTAAACTCGTTATTCATGGCGTTCTGGTATCCAATATTCTGTGATTAACCCAAATGTACAATGTGCTCTTCCCGGTGCAGCGCATGCACTTAGCCATCGTTAAGCTAGCCTGGCGTTTGGAGCAATTACATTGTTACCCGGACAAGCACTTGAAGAAAAACGGTTTAATTTCACCTAAAACTTGAGTTGTATTCATGGTTACTGCGAGATGCCTGCATTTTGCAGGGGTCTCATGGAAAAACGGGAATAAAAACACCTAGAAATAAAAACATCTAGCCATCTAGATGTTTAAGTTGAATTTACTTCATGTAAAACGTGAGGAATATTCAAAACTTATCTGAAAAGCCACGGACATTATCTTGATATACTCGCTCAGAACGTGGCGAACTGGTTACCAACAGGCTAACCGTCGATGCACTCGCCACCCGTCTAACCCCATATAATATAATGAGAAAAACGGAATGAGTGACTTGTTGTTATTGATTGCATACTGCGCCTTGTTAGGCAGCGGAGTTGGTTTTCTGGCCGGGCTCCTTGGTATTGGCGGCGGACTGGTTATTGTCCCGGTCCTGAGCAGTATTTTACTGTATTTTGCGGTCCTGCCCGCTGAGCAGGTGATAGTTGCCGCCATCGCTACCTCGTTGGCCTCTATTCTGTTTACCTCTACTTCATCAGCCATCGCCCACCATAAAAATGGCAATGTGCCCTGGGAACTCGCCCCCTGGATTATGACCGGGGTTGCGCTGGGTGCGCTGATCAGTGGTTTTTTAGCCGCCATGTTGCCCGAGCAAATCGTGCGCTGGGTCTTCGCCGTCAGTGTGGTCTTGATTGCACTCAAAATGTTTTTTGGCAGTAATAAACCCGCATCAGACGAGCGTAGCATGCCAAACAAAGGACTGTTAACGGGGTTTACAACCATCACTGGCGGGCTCTCAGCCATGATTGGTATCGGTGGTGGTGCATTGCTGGTGCCCCTGCTGACGTTTTTCTCTATTGATATGAAAAAAGCCATTGGCTGTGCTTCAGCCTGCGGTATCGTGATAGCGCTGTTTGGCTCTGTGGGGTACATCACGTCGGGCAGTGCACAGTTTGCCTTGTCAGATGGGTTTGCCGGGTTTGTATATTTACCTGCCCTACTGGGCATAGTGTGTACCTCGTGGTTTACCGCACCATTGGGCGCGAAGTCTGTTCAGCATTTGCCCGTTCCGACCATCAAAAAGCTGTTCGCGGGCTTGCTGGTCGTGGTGGCCGGGAACATGATTGCCTTTTAACCTCATACAGCAGGCAGCGGCTTAGCTGCCTGCGAGTTTCTTACTTGCAACTATCAGAAATCAGGAAACAGGTTGCACGCTTTATCGGAGTATATATAACAAGGGTTTTGGAATACCTTGTTACTCATACTAATGGTAAAGTCTCCGGACAGGTCAACATAGAACGACGCCCCATCCATCTTTTGTACAGAAGAGGACATCTTGATGTACTTACCTGGCAACAAGCTGGTCAGTCTGTTTTTCACAGACACACCCAATGAACCAAATTTATCATCCGGAATTGCCTTGTCCAGCGAGAACATAGCCTTACTCCAGCCATTCGTCTTTGAATTCAGATAGTCTTCAATCTTGTCGCGGATCACGCCTTCGACTCGGCTATTGATGAAATTACTCAGCACAGGGACACTGATACCAAAGATCCTGGAATCAACATCCACATCTAAATGGAGCGGATCAACTTTAAGGTCATAGGCCTCACCTTTCACAAAGTCATATTTTGCGTTAACAGAAATACGCTCAACCTTAACCGTTGCGTACGCGCTCGCAATCATTGAAGGAACATTTTTCAGGGTATATTTTGCTTTGGCGTAAAACCCAAAGCCATTCACATTGGCGAGGATCTCACCATTGTGATTGGCCGTAAGGGTTGTCGACAGGCCACCTTTTAGTTCAAAGTTGGTGTACCTGTGTCTGAGCGAGCTGTTAATGCCATTTTTCAACTCGTCATCCAGCCTGGTTCTGAGTTCCGTCTCCAACTGGTTGCGCAGTGAACGCTGTCGGGCAAGTACATCATAAACAGGGTTGTGAAGATCTGGCGACATGCGTACGCACTTTGACTGACTACCAGCACTGATCCAGAGTCTTTGTACTTCTTCTGATTCATGATAGCGGTTCATTTGAGAAGTGATCATAAAATCATCACACTCTCCGGGCGCTGATGCCTGCGCATCAGTTACAAAAGAGGCAGCAAGGCTACTTACGAGCAGGGGTAAAACGAACTTAACGACTTTCACTGTCATTCTCCTTATATCATTTGTGATGTGAGTTCGAAGAAATGGTACACAGCGAAAAATCGCACAACAATTCAAAATGGGGACAAAAAAGCTCAAGTTTCATCAAGAAACATAAGGTTAGCCATATCTTGTAACAGTTCCTGCTTTCTTGTCACTATTTTTAAGCTTAACTTTATGATTTATAAGAATAGAAAAAGAAATTGTGAGACACTGCTGCATGGCGGAACAAATGCAGCAGTCAACCCTCTATTGTAATCACTGCCCTTGAAATCTGTTAAAACACCTTTGCAATAGGCTGCTTTGCTGTCAGGGTAAAGCGCTGCGTTAACCCCAGGCGCTTATATTTAGCACGCATGGCTAGCTGCTTTTCGTTGTTTTTGCCGTACAAGCCATTGTGAAACTGCAACCCTTGCTGGTGATCAACGCCAACAAATTTACCCATCACCACGATTTGGTCAATTTCGCCCTGGTCGCCATGGTGTGCGGTTTGTGGTGACAGCATCAAACCTTCGATGTGCTTTTGGGTCTCTCCCTGGGTCATAAAAACCTGCGCCTGGATGGCTTTAAACAGCGTATTGTGAGCCTGTTTAAACTCCTCGACCGACAAATGGCCATTCTTATCGGTATCCGCCTTTGGAAAACTCAATGGGTCGATAGCCACCACCAGATAGGCACCTGACTCGTCAAAGTTCAGTGTGCCCTGCTCGGCCACCATTAAATGTGCATGGGCTGCGCTGCTGAGTGAAAGGCCAGCGGCCATCAGTAAACCTGTGATGAAATTGTGCATGCTTAAACCTCCGCTAACTACAACTGGCCTTTGACACAACGCTGAAAATACGGGTATGTGTCGGTGGCATAATAATGATAGATGCCCTGAGGGAACTCAGGCGTTACACCATAGCGGCCATTACATTCATCCAGGTCACCACTGCCTGCCACGTATTCCCAGTCCTGTGCAAACGTCCCTAAGGCGTAAACTGATGTGGCTGGCCGACTGCTGCTGACGTTTTGTACCAATTGATAGCTGCCCGTCATCACCTTCAGGGCCGACTCAGCGTCCTGTGCATCGCTATAACCATACCGGGCATAAATGGGAAAACCGTCAGCTGCCCAGCCAATCAGGGTCATACTGGACTCTGACCCACCGCGCATCGCAATAAAGCCTTCCGGCATGCCATGATAATGATACGAACCATTAGGCTGAACGTGGGCGTTATTGTCGTCGGTGCCAAAGTCAAAGCTCGTCTGACCAAGCGCTTCTATATGCCAGTTACCTGTGTTACCGACCAAGCTACAACTGTTGCCCGCGTCGTCGCAGGAACCCGCAGTATTCGCATCAATCTTAACGCCGTTCAGCACATAACCCGTTGCCCCTCTTGGTCCTCCCAGGGTTGAGACTGTGTCTGTCTGCTCAGGTGTGAGCGTATAACTGATGGCTACCGCCGTTTCGCTGATGGTATTGGGGTTTCCCGGATTAGGAAAGGTGCCGGTCTGATGATCGGGGATGCCATTCGCAGTGAGTTGCCGGGTGGTGCCTGTGCAACTCCAGTCAGCATTGCTGGTCATTTGCACCGACGCTGAGTCATTGAACTCATTATAAAAGTAATTACACAGTACTCCCTCGGTCGAGCCCGACGTTAGCGCAATACCTGTGTCTGTGTTCAATTCGGGGTCTTCTGACGCAGAATCATCAGAGCCGGTGCTATTATCGCCCGTATTGTCTGTCGTACTATCGCTCACTGTTGCAGAGCCTGAACTGCTGCCACTGACCTCACCACTTGGCGAACTCGACTGCGCCTGAGTACTGCTGTCATCCCCAGATCCTGAACCACCGCATGCGGACAACACCCACATCGATACCCACACTGCCAACAACGACCTTTTATGCACTGTATTCATACTAATCACTCCCACAGAGCTGAACATCTGATAGCCTGTTACTATCTCTGATCTCACTATATGAGTGGATTGTGCAAACACCGCGCAAAGAACGTGCAAATACTGTGCAAGGTAAAAACCCTGCACTGCCAGCTAACCTGCAGCCGACGAACAAACATGGAGCCAGGCATCCAGTGAGGCAAAATGTTAGAGTAATTTTTCCATTAGCAGTAGCGGCTTGCCCTGATACTCGCTGCGGTCAAACTGATCGTATCCCTGCTTTTGATAAATATGGATCCCTCGGGTATTTTCGGTAAACACATCCAGCCAAACACGTTTACGCCCCAACTCATTGACGCAATAGTGTTCCATGCAACGCATTGCGTGTTGACCAATACCAAGACCCTTTTCGCTAACCACAATTCTGCGAAATTCCACACTGGTCGTATCATCCAGTGAAAGAATGATAAAGCCAACCAGGGTTTGGCGCTCGTAGATAGATAAATAAATAATCTGTGCCTGCGCCATCGCGGCAAGGTGTTGCTCTGCGCTGCAGGGAATAATAAACCCGGCAGTATCATCCGCACTTTCCATCTCCACAAATCGCGCTATTTCTGATGGTTTTGATTTTTTTAGTTCTATCATAGTACTCCCCGGCTTCTGAGCTCAGGCATCCTGACTTAAATAACATCGGCAAAAAGCCCACTAAATGCCCAACATTCATCAGTCATTAACTTTACAGGATCAACTGTATGCTGGCGATGTGCTTATTAACGCTAAACCTGCAATTGCAGCGCGCAGAAAAGGCAAAAATACAACCCCAGAAACTTGACAAAAAATATACATAAAACTAACTTATATCTCACTAATCACAAGGAGAGGATTTGAAATGAAAAAGTTACCACTGACCGCATGGATACTTGCGGCATTACTGAGCCATAGCACACTTGCGCACACCAACAGCCAGATTAATAAGCAGGCAATGGCTGAGTTCAAAGAAATGCAGGTGGCATTTGATGAAGGCGCCAAAACACTTGGGATAAGTGTCGAGCGCTATGCCAATGTCACTCAGAAGTACGAACGCTTTATGACCAAACTGGCTGCCCCAAAGGGCTATCACGACAGTGAAGTGCCTGATGACATCTTGCCTTTCAACCAGATCCCTGCGGTACAGGAAGCAAAGTACCATGCTGACGGCTATTCCCCGGAATTTGAACAACGCCTGAGAGCCGAGATCAACCAAAATGATGCCCGCCTGGCCACCTATCTGGGTCTGACAACCGAACAGCTTCACCCGTTTGTGAAGCAGTACGCTCAGTTTGTGATGGATGGCAGAGTCATGAGCGACAACATGATGGGGAAAGATAACTTCTCCGTCAAGGCTATGGAAAGATTCGAGTATGTGTGTCGCTCAGAATGCGGCAGCTTTGGTATGACTAGTCTGGATTATCTTCACTTACGAGAAGGACTGCGAGCACTGCATTCAGGTGGCTATTATACCGACGTTAAAGTTGTTACCCGCAATCGTGATGGCTCTTACCATGACACAGCTATCTGGCGCGTGCGTATGGATGGGCGCATATGGCGGGAGCGCGCTGCAAATTGCGACAGTGAGTTTGGTTGCCACCAGGAACCCTAGCCGCTTCAGGTTCCCTTGGTATTAAATTCTATAAACACTTTTTCAGGCTTGGCGACCACGAAATACACGATATTTGCGGCACCCAGATATACCCTTGCTTGTGACAGCCATAGGTCATCCCCTGAGCCTTTATCTGGTACAGCCCGGCTATGTACAAACAAAAAATGGCATCCAGTGCGTCTTCATTACTTTTGAGGGCTTGCCCGCTTAACGATTCAATATAGCTCTCAGACAAGATATAAGAGAATGGCTCTGGTACCTGGAGTGCCAAGACCTTTGAGGAAGCGAGCTGTGCAATTAAACTGGCCAGCGCAATCTGGCCGGACTTTCGAGTGGCCACATCCCCTTTCTTATAAAGCAACCTTTCAGGCAACTCAAAACACTCGATCATCGCAGGATGTGGATAACACTCAATTTGCCATTGTGAGTCAGTCAAATGCCCAAACCCAAGCTCCTGCAATGCCATAGAGAGTACAACACTTGACGCATCGGGATATAAGGTGGTGTTTGAGGTATGGCAAGACGCCTTTCGAGACCCATACTCTCTGCTGAGCTGTTTTTCACACTCCCGCTGACCGGTTTGATTTTCAATGATCAACGGCGCATCGATCGCAATACCTGTAAGCGAAGGTTCGTTCGCGATGAACGCCATCACATCCGCGATCCCAAACAATGCAGGCTCTAGGGCCTCCAGAGACAATACGCCCTGGTCCAATTGCCCTATTGCCGCTGCGGATGGATTCTTTTCACTATGCCAGGCCAGATCGACTCCCATCAACTTCATTTTACTCTCCTTTACGCTTTGCTATTTTTATTTGCCGCGCTTTACCTGATTCACCGTACCTCAGTGGCCAGCTTTAGTAAATGTGCACTGAAGTTCAGGCCATGCCGTTTTGCGTCCGTCAGGTTTACACGAAAGCTGAGATTATTGGTATCTGCTATCAGGCCTATCATGGCCCCCTGACGAAACCCTTCGCTGGTATCTGCCACCACCAACACCGGAGACTGTTCCAAATCTTCCAGCCAGTACTGGGTTTGCTGTCTGTTTTGCTGGCTTAAAAACAGAATATCGCATCGTGATACTTGCGCGTTGTCTGGCAGCTCAATAACCTCTGTGTCATCATCCACTTCCTGTTCGTGCAGCAGTGAATTAATGGCCTTAAAAAGATCCGGGTTACCGACCACACAAAAGCGCAGTTTGTCGGGCGGAGGTGGCGGCCACTTACTGAACTGGCTAAATCGATATAAAAACGCTGCTTTGAGCTCGTTCTCACTCAGGTTCTGAGCCTTACCCTCAGACCAACACAATAACAAAAACACAGCAACGAGCAGCTTAATCATTGTTCCAGCCCCAGTTAACCGACAAGTGCACCTGACGACGACGCTGCAAATAAGGCACAAATCCGTCGTCGGTAATATCAAGTATTTCTTTGTCGGTGATATTCCTGACTCCAAGAGCAATGAATAAGTCCTCCTTATTTTGCCAGTTTACACTGACATCATGGCTGGCAAAGCCTGGTAAATGGCTGTCAAAAGTTCTTCGTTTACTGACGGCATAAGAATTCAAACTCAATGTAAAGCCTGAGCGGCCAAGCGGTAAGCTAAAACGCACCTTACCGATAAACTCCGGCGAGTTGGCAATACCAAATCCGCCTTTTAGCCGCGAGCGCTGAATAGCCGTGCTGGCGATCAGTGACATACCATTGGCCCAGCGTTTGTCTGCACCAAATTCAAAACCATGACTGCGAATGGGCGGCGGATTAAAGTAGATTGGCCGAAAAAAATCCTGATGGATGAGGTTGTCTATGTTGGCGTAGTACAGCGTGCTAAACGACGACAGCGAATCGCTCCAGCGCTGTACCAGGCTGAGTTCATTATAATCAATGGTTTCATTGTTCGGATTTGGCTCATTGAATACGTTGTTCGCATTTCGTTCCAGAAAATTTGCGACTCTGAACGCCCGACTGTGACGCAATAGCAGGTGGTGCCCCTCTGTGACACTGTATTTGGCTGTAAAACTAGGAGACCATCTGGCTGAACTAAAGTCAGAGTTATCATATCTCAGCGCCCACTGAAATTTGAATTTGGGGGTAATACGCCACAGATCCTGAACATACACGCCATAGCGATTCTCGTTACTTTTTTGCTCAAAGTTAAACTGGGTGGGCAGGCTTGAGCGAGAACTAAACTCCTGCCGGTGGTCTTTTTGAAAGTCTATTCCCACCATAAATTCGTGATTTTCGACCCCCAGAAAGACTAGCTGCCCATCCACATTACTCCAGCGTCCCGAATTCATTGGGCGGACAAATTCAAGCCCGCCATCAGGTAAGATAAGCGGAAAGTTACGGATCAGGTCGTTACCATGGGTGGAGATATGAAAATACGCTTCTATGTCATCCGAGATGGTGTCATCAAAGGTCAGCGCCACAAAATAGGCTTCATTATCGAGTGTCTCTAGTTCCGGCGTCATATTCACTGGCGCTCCCGAGCGCAGTACACTGAAACCATCAGGGAAGCTGCGTTGGCGCCGTGAAGCCGCAGCCTGAAACTGAAAGCTGCCACTTTGATGGCTGAACATCGCCCTACTGCTGCTTTCTTTGTTCAAATGTTGCCAGGCCAGCAGTTCGGGCGGTGCACCCGGTACAGGAAAGTTGATAGAGCGTAACTTAGAGCCGCTCAGAGAAAGCCAGCTATCCGCGCCGCCTTCTGAACGAAACCCGGCTGTAATCCGGCCATGCTGTGTCTCATCGTTGGTCACAGAGAATGCGGTGTTCAGACCACGCAGTTTGCTGCTGGTCTTAGTGACGATGTTAATTACCCCAAGCAACGCGTTGTTCCCATACAAAGCAGCAGATGCACCTGGGCTATACTCCACCCGCTCTATCAGCCCCACATCGACAAAATTTTCATACCCAATAAGCCCGGCATCCAAAAGGTTCTCGTTCATCCTGGTGCCATCCAGCAAAAACAAAAAGCGCGAATTAAAATCCCCGGGCCGGCCTATCCCCCTTGCGCCCAAATAGATGAAAGAGCTGTTATCCCGAGTCGTGATCCCCACAAACATAGCCAGAATGTCTGCCAGTGATTGTAAATTGAACTGCCTGATGTCCTTATCAGTGATCACGTGAGTCACGGCCATACTGTCACTACTGGAGCGTTCAATTCTGGACCCCGCTGAACTTTGCGTGTTACTGGGTAACTGGTTGAGCTGCCGACTCAGTAAATCTTCCAGATCGGGGAGCGGGTCATTTTGCGCCTGAGCAGAGGCGCAGAGCATGTAAATCAACCCGGCGATAAGATACAGCTGTTTCATACTGGTGCCTGTTTGCTGAATACCTTGAAGTTATTTTTCCCGGCACGTTTAGCAGCATACATGGCATCGTCGGCACAATTGAGCAAATCCATGGGCGCATCCGCATCCAGCGGCGTATAAGCAAGGCCTATACTGATCCCAATTGGCATCACAGTATCTTTAACCATAATGGGCCGGTTAATAATGGTGACAATCCGCGCGGCCAGTTTTTCAGCGTTTTCTGTGGATTCTATGCTGGGCAGTAATAGCGCAAACTCGTCACCGCCCAGTCGACAAAGCAGATCATCACTACGGATCATAGCGCTGATCCGGTTTCCAACCTCAATCAGGGTTTCATCACCTGCATCATGGCCATAATTGTCGTTAACGAACTTAAAATTATCCAGATCAATGAACATCAGGCAACTCAGCGGCCTGGGGTTGCATCCCTCGCAGGTTATTTCTTTGAGTAACTGATTCAGCGCAACCCGGTTGGGTAAGTTGGTGAGCGGATCGGTGCGTACCATTTGTTTGAGCTGCTGACCCTGAGCTTGCTCTTGCTCTAGTTGCTGTTTTAGTTCAGCCTGGGAAATATCCACCCGCTTGAGTAACTCATTGAAGCTACGCGTTAGAATGCCTATTTCGTCATCCCGGATCACATTCGCGCGCAACTGAAAGTTATGCTCATTGGATACCCGCTGAGCCAGCTCCGACAAAGTGATCAGGGGCATCAGGGCCTGGCGCTGCACACGTGTCAGCAAGAAAACAGAGCCTGTAAATAAGGCGGCGATCAGCAACGCCAACATCAGCACCAGTTGTAAATACCAATACATCATGCCGGTTAAGTCGAGCACCATGATCAAGTCACCCTCAAGCTTACCTTTGATTGACACCGGGTAATATAAGCGCATTCGCACGCCTTCGTATTCGCGCTGAGATTCAGTGCCAACTTGTTGATATAAAGAAGAAGACGGCACAAAACTAGGCTTGGCATACTCGCTGAAAACCTCACCTTTGGCATTACGCAAAGACACAAACAGCACATCTTTATTAATCCCGACTAACTCCAGCTCTTTGCTGGCTGTATCTGCGTCATTAAACACCAGCATAGGTACTACGTTATGCGCCAGCTGAGCGAGGTTAATTTCCGCGGTTTCCGCCTGACGGTCTCGGACCACAAACCACAACAATATCGAGGTTAGCGAAAAGACCAATAGCATACTGCTCGCCATCACCGACAAGTTAAGCTGAGTTAATCTCTTCACAAGAGACATAGAAGGTAACGGCTCGCTCAAGTGCCCCCCAACAAACCAGACGACTGTATTATCTTAATAAATATAGAAGAGAGCTGTTCAAAAAACAGTAAGTAGCAGGTAATTAGGGAAATTTATTAAGTTTATTACAACAAACGATAGGTCATAAAATAGCCAGGTAGATATGTTACTCAGTAATCGAAGTACCTGAGAGGCGGGCTCAGAGACACAATACAACTTGATACGCTTTTCGCAGCTATCAGCGTGAGTGAGGCTTCTGCGAGCGCTAACCTTGAGTTACAACACAAATTTCTCTTGGTTATCAATCTTCGACGTCATTAGCACTAGCAAATATGTTGCTAATATCTTGTGCCAACACGCAAAACAGCCCATAACTGTTTTTGCCTGCACCCTATCCAGCTAAATGTTATCTTTGCCGGGGCCAGTTGTTATCAGGCAAATCGTTCCATCATTTGCTTCTGGCGCGTTATCAACTTTCAATAAACTAGGCCAGAGTCATTGAGTTACGAGAGTGAGTTTCTAACTTTTATATCGATTAATGAGGTTATCAAAAGCACGCCAAAAGTGCGATTGTTCACTGTCTTCAAAATCAACCCATTTCAATTGCTGAGAACCCAGATACAGTGAATAGAATTCAAATACAAAGTGTTTGGCATCTGTGTCCTGTTTAAAGTCACCTTTTTCTATTGTTTTATTCACCAGATTCTCAAGGAAAGAAAGTAACAAGGTTAAATCTCTTTTCAACTTGTCTCGTACAGGCCCGGGTTGATCATCAAACTCACTCGTAGCGCTGATATAGATACAGGACTGGGCCTGTTGGCCATACCACTTCTGCCAGAGTTCAACCGTTTTAAGTAATCGCTCAAAGGGATCTTCAATATCGTTCAGAGGCTCGATAACCTGTTCGCGAAAAACCTTATGGGCATACTCCAAAACCGCGAGCTGTAAATTCTCTTTGGATTTGAAGTGGGCAAACAATCCTGACTTAGACATCTCAGTAGCCGCGGCTAAACTGCCTATCGTTAAATCGTTTAAGCTGGTGCCTGTGGCAATATTAAGCGCAGTTTCTAAAATTTGTTGGCGGGTTTGTTTGCCTTTTCTCATTTGATGCCTCGATGCGATTAAAATTAAGTAGGTCTATTAGTACACTCGATAAACAGGCAATGGCTGTTAACATTAGCGCGACAAAAGCTACGTTATGATTGACGGGTAATTGATGAAAAATAGCTGAGTGTATAATGCCCCACCCCATCCCCAAATGGAATAATATACTGATAATTCTAACCTCTTTCACCTGTATCTGCTTTTCTTCAAAAAGCCAAAGCGCCAGGCTAAGTGTTAAATAGGCAGCACCTAACAGCCGTACAAACATTGGAGAACCCACCGCATTCAGTCCCAAACCTTCCAGTAGCTGCATTGGAAAGAATGTGAATGGTATCGCCCAAAATATAACCAGCAGTCGTGCAGATAGTTTTAGTCTTGAAGTCATTTCGGTGTTTCCTTTTTTTTAGATAATAGCACGAACGTTCGTTAATACAACTAAAAAGTTGACGGAAACTTAATCAAAATTGTCCAGCGTCACCTGAAGCACTTAACCGCCTCGCTACAAGGCTCAGGGGATGGTCTGACAGCGATCCAGGTAGATGCCACAAAGCGCCATGCACCGGGAAGATAAGGGAAGCAAAACGTGATAGGCTGACTTTGATAAACAGTCTCTCAAAACCAGCAAGCTCCAGACATAAGCCAATCTTGAACAATTGACACATGCATTAAGCGAAAAACAAAGATTGGAGCCTGACCATCGCTCTGATACCTGATAACACTTGCCAGCAAGGTATCAAAGTGACAGCCAGTGGCCCGTCAAATGTTGTTGCAACAAATTGTTTGAATACATGCTAAATTTTCCCTGGTTTTGTTCTGACTGATGAGAAAAGATAATCTCAGCAGGCAAAAGTATGGGGTTTTTAAACTTTACATGTGCCTCAAAAGCGGGCGGCAGTACATCGGACAAAGCAGACAAAGCCCTGCCTTTACTCCACATGCCATGAATAATATGCCTTTGAAAACCATATAACTTTGCAGTCAACGGGTACAAATGGATCAGATTGTAATCACCTGATACTTTGGCGTAATTGCGCCCCAGATTATTGGCTAATGTCCAATTTTCTGTTGCTCCCTTAGGCTCAATGGGCTTCCTCAATGCAGGCATATTGCCACGGGCAATCGTTTGAACTTCTTGCCTGAGCAAGTTTGTGCTTGCAGAACGCCAAACGAGTTCATCCCCAACATACGCTTCTGTATTTAAAGTAAATTGCCATCCTCTTTTATGAGAGATCAAATCAGATGAGTAACATTTGATATCGAGACTCTCATTAATATGGATCGGACGTAGTTGACTGATAGTATTTTTTATATGCACTAATCCCATCAATGCGAAAGGAAAAGATTCTTCCAATACCAAAGACATCTGTAACGGAAACGCCATAATATGCACAAAAGTAGGCGGAAGTTGCTCACTTTTATTCCATCCGATCACCGAATTAAATTGCCGTAGTTTCTGTTCAGAAACTCTCATCCCTTGACACTTTAATACGGTTACAGGTAGTGAAGGAGCACCTATAGCTACTGTTCGCTTGCAACTAGCCCGACCTAGCAAACCTATCGTATTCGGTAATGCTTCGGGCTCTATTAATAATGTTGAATTATCTGACACTATTCCTCATCTCCATTGATGCCAGGGATTAAGCCGGCCTTAACCAGATCTTTGTACGACACACAACTTCAAATATTAATATTTACAAATAAAACGCCATGGGTTTGTGCTGAACGTTTGGTGTTAAAGGGGCGTTCGTAACGCCCCCTTTTAGGTCATAATTTATTGAAGCTTTTCCCAAGGCTCTCCTTGAGTGGAGTATTGCTTAGGATTCTGATTGAAGTTCCACCATTTCGCACGATAACGCACACCCTCGTAAACGACTTCGTCTCCACCTACGTACTCCCGGTCAGCCTGCCAGGTAGTGCCAACAGCGGAAATATCTGTCCATTGATTCGCTAAACAGATAACGCTGTCAATTTCGCTATCAGAAGACTTAGTGCCGTCTGCAAAATCACAGTAGTTTTCACTTTGCTTGTAAGCACCAATGATTCTTTGTGCAAACTGAATCGCTTGTTCCTTTGTGGGTATTGAGCATGAGCCGTCTTGCTTAACAACGGCCTCCCACTTCCAGTAACCTTTACTGAAATCCATTGGCCCACCACTGTTTACGTGCCAAAAGCTACTAGGTCGAGTCGCTCTGTCCAAAGTGGCCGCCGAGTAATCAGTTACCCACATATAGACCCGACGTGTTGCACCTAAGTCTTTAAGCGTTTCGAATTCCTGAGGAAGGCTTACCAAAAACTCAGATAAGGCTGCATATGAAGATTCAGCACACGCCAGCGTGTTACCGGGGATCTCTACATTGTGACCGTACGTATTGAGCTCTCCATAAAAACCCCATTGAACGTGGTTCGGAAAGGCAAACTCTTCATAACCAAGTATAGGAAGGTATTCTGCTCCAGAGATTGTGTACCCTTTGATTTCAACTTTTTTCATATCACTTGCTTCAGCATGTGAGATGCCAGCAATCGGCAAAGATAAAAGCATAGCCATGGAGAGCATTTTATTTTTAATATTCATTGGAAAGTTCCTTAAACATAAACCCTTAGAAATAAATCATCTCAAGTGAAAACCACTCACCCGTTTTTATAATAAGCACCTGATTTTCTCTACTTACAGGGATAACACCCAAAAGAAAACCACGCACAATTTATAATACTTCTAAAACCAATCAACTGAGAAAGCTCTTAAACCCGACAACGCCTTTATTAAAAACCCACTAAGACCTGGAAGCTCGCTCCGAAATTTATTGCATCAACCGCACACACAACTGGCAATTGAGAAAAAGAAATAACCAACAAATAAAAACAACTTAAAAATCAAAAAACAATAAAAGCGTAAAAACTAATGGCAAATAAAAACCTGTTAAATAGAGACCAAAAGCCTTCCGCTTACTTTTAAAAAAACGTCATTTATAGCAAAACCAGGGAGTTGGCTTATCTTAAATAAGCTCAGGCCAACTCCAACTGCATGCTTAATTAGAGAATCACTTTTTAAAAATATTATTTTTATTCTGGCTGTTCTAATGCGCCCCTGTTTGAAAGAGAAGGGTCAATTTGACTTTTCCTTGTTCGTGAGTAAAGCAAAAGCGCAAAAGTGACTGTACACCCAATTAAGGAGAAGTACGTGAAGAATGAAACAACATGTGGAACTGATATGAAATCAGGGATCCTGGCAAAATCATAACCTTGATAATTAATATCATATAAATAGAGTAACTTTGCATTAATGATCATCAAATGACTTGCCGTCAGGATTCTGGTATGGAAGAAGTCTCCTGATTTCATCGCTAAGACAACTGAAGAAAGGTGTAATATTGGCACAATGACCTTAGGGAGGTAACTATTGTATTCAACAAGTAAAACACCTGATATCCAGAATAAGTATAATACTTGAAGTAGTTTTGGCTCATTCACTCCAAATATTAAAACTCTTGATGAGTCTGTGACCTTAGCGCTAAGCCCCTTAGTGTCTTTGAAAAAAAGAAGGATCCCCACAAAAAGCATGAAAGAATTCAACATCAAAAGGTAAACTTCTTTGGTATATTGAGCATAGATGAACCCACCTACCTGTAAGAAGAACCATCCACCAAACAGGAGCTTCAATCCCCTTTTAACATTCTCACCCAAATTGATTTTATGTGAAAACAACAGTAGCAAGACAAATATATTAAAAACTGTTTCCAGCACAATCAGTCGACGAGTGTAAAAATCAGCATAATCAATAAATGGAATTAAAAGAACAGGAATACCAAGAACTATTAACACTTCATATTTAAAGCCTTTTCTCGCGAAGGCGAGAATCCCACTCAAATAAGCGTAACTGACTATATAAACGATAGCCACGGAACAAAGAAAAAGAATAACTTGAGAGACCACTTGGTTTTCCAACATACTTACGTCCATTTCTTTTCATCTATTACACTCTTACTTCTAGCCTATTAAAAACTTAAGCACAGAGTATTATTATTTATTTCATGCACCCATGGTTACATAAAAGGCAATTGCTGTAAACAGTATAATTTACGAATCTTCATTAATAAATTAACACGAAAAACAGTTGAAAATAACTTGACTCTTTCAGCCAAGCTAAAACCCACCACCTACATAATATTAAAAGCGATGAGAACCCATTAAAAATACAAAATACCTATTCTATTTATTTATAACTTATTATTTTATTAATCTAAAAACATCTTCCAATTCATAAATATGATAACCACCTTGGTTTTCTCGTGCAGCGTTGATCATGGCACTTGCAACACACCGGCCATCTATTGGACGATATTTTCTCATCCAGGGTATCAATGATAAAACCCTGAGTACTCCTATCAGGAGTGTTTCACCAATTCGCAGTGATTCCCGACTTCCACCTAAAACAGAGGGTCTGATAATGCTGATCTTTTCAAATTTGAGCTTTTTGACTGCTGTATCTAGCTCACCTTTCATCCTTGAATAAAAGACAGCAGATTGAGTATCGGCGCCATAAGAAGACAACAAAACATAGTTTTTAACCCCGCTTTGGCAGGCCAGTTCAGCGACTCTATATTGCATATGAAAATCGACGTTGTACTGAGCAGCGCGCGTTTTTGCGATTTTAACCGTTGTTCCTAAACAAGAAAAAAGCACATCATAACCGTCAAACATATTGTCATCGGGTAATTGATCAAAGTTCACAATACTCTGTGATAAACGAGGGTGGGTGATCCCCGTTGCCCGCCGTGCCAGGACTTTAACGTGCTCAATAGAGCTATCTGCCAGCAGTTGCTCAAGCAAGCTTTTTCCCACTAACCCTGTCGCACCTATAAGAATCGCTTTCACATTAAATTCCAACTAGTTAGGCATATAGCTTGTGATAAAAAACAGCCAAGGATTCCGCAGATCTAATAATGCCACGATGCCCCAGATTATTTGTTTCTATCAGGCTGGCCTCAGGCCATGCATCGACCAGTACTTCACTTTCAATTTTTTTCACATACGTATCATGATTGTCATGAATGGCTACTAACGGAATGGATATATGCTCGATATTTGCGTAACCACTGTAGGTATCCCAGCTACTATCACAAATACCGTATCTATTCAGAACAACTTCCGACAGGTGGCGCTTCATTGTTTCAGATAGATTTAATTGGGCAGAGAGCTTTTCAAATATGCCATAGAAACTGGACGGAGCACTGATAATGCCTATTCGCTGGACTGGCAGGCCAGACTTAACTGCGTTAACAGCCGCAAGCCCCCCGAAGCTATACCCGATTATGCTTCCTATGCTATTGAACTTTTGATGTAGTTGTTGAATGCAGCCGACAAAGTCTAGCAGATCTGATTGCTTACCTTCCGATTGACCATGAGCGACCGAATCAAATGCCAGCACACAGTGATTTTTTTCCACAAGAAGCTTGATCAACGTCGAAAAATGAGAAGACTTGGATTCCCACCCGTGAACCAGAATCACGTCAGGCTGTTTCCCTCCCCATATGTAGTATTTACAGTCAACCCCGGGCCTTAAAGTAAACGTATCAGTGACATCAGCGGTTTTTAAGAACTGATCTTTAGGATCATTTTTTTTAACTCTGGGTCTAAAAATGAGGTCACCCATCATGTTCTTTGTGTAAGTTGGCAAGATAACCTCGGCCACTCTGACAAAGTTACGGAAGCATTTCAGAGTCAACCCGCCTTTGAACTCAGGTCCATCATATTGCTTGTATGACAAAGAAATTCTATCTCTGTATTCCATCGTAGACATTCTCACTATACGTCTTTATAAAAATATACTGACCACTCAGATAGCCCCTAAAAACACCAATTTCTTAGGGGCTTTAGCACACTTAGAGTGAACTATAACTGCCCTGTAGGTAGTTATTTTTCACCTGTAACCGCTTTACCTTGCCACTGGTTGTTTTCGGTATGGTGGATTGCTCCACAATGACAACCTCACCTGGGCGAATGGCATGTTGTTCAAAACACTGTGCGACTATCTGCTCTTTGAGCTCCTGTAACTCAACTTTTCTTTGCCAGGACCTTTCGATCTCCTGCACTATGATAAGTTGTTCACTGTCCTGATCGATGGAAATGGCAGCGCCACTATCGGCCCTCAATGCAGGCGATACAGACTGAACCGTGTTTTCAATGTCAGAGGGGAAGTAGTTTTTTCCATTGACAATGATAAGCTCCTTCAGGCGTCCGGTAACAAATAGCTCTTTCCCATCAAAGAACCCATAATCGCCGGTTCTGGCAAATGGTCCTTTACCATCAGAGGTGTACGCCTGAAAAATATCTTCGGTTTCGACGGGCTTTTTCCAATACCCATCGGCAATACTCTCACCGGCTAGCCAAATCTCGCCTATTTGCTTTTCACCCAGTACTTTTTGTGAGGAGGGGTCAACAATCAACACTTGGTTTTCAAGCACATCACCGGTACTGACCAGCTCCCGACTCTCATGGCCCGGTTCAGTGAGTATGACCTGATGAGACTGTAGCGCTGTTTTATCCACATTAACGGTTTTGTATGCTCTCCCGGAATCACATCCGGAAATAAACAATGTGGCCTCCGCCAACCCATAACAGGGATACATGGTTTCCTTTTTAAATCCATAGCGGGAAAACACTGCGGCAAAGTCCTTAAGGGTTTGAGATTGGATTGGCTCTGCACCATTAAATGCCACTTGCCAGGAGGACAAATCAACGTCCTTCATTTGCTTTTCGTTATGATGCTTCAAACAAAGCTTATAGCTAAAGTTGGGGCCACCACTCGATGTCGCACCGTAACGTGAAATCGCTTGTAACCAACGCATAGGTCGTCTCAAAAACGTCATTGGCGACATGATATTAGAGGTAAAACCACCGAACAGAGGTTGTATAATTCCGCCAACGAGTCCCATATCATGAAAGGGTGGTAACCAACTCACTACCTCAGAGTTAGGTGTGTGCCCAAACTTTCTATAAATCACCCCAGAGTTATGCACCAGGTTGCGGTTAGGCACGATCACCCCCTTGGGGTTACCGGTTGAGCCAGACGTATATTGCAAAAACGCAATTTTTTGCGTGTCGATAGAGTGGCTCTGCCCGGCATATATACCCAGTTCATCTACCACGATGATGTCAAACGCATCCGGTGACAAATTTTCCTGTTTAAGCCAACTGAGCAAACGATCTTTGAGCGCAGAGTTTGTCAAAATATAACGAGGCTTACAGTCATTGATTATTACGCGTAGCCTGATACTGTCCGAGTGAGATAACATCGGATACGCTGGAACAGCCGTCACACCGCCGTATAGACAGGCATAAAAGCTGGTGATGTAATCCAAACCTGACGGAAATACAAGCAGTGCACGATCAGCCTCTAGCCCCTCAGAAACCGGCGAAAAGCTTGCTGAAATCACTCGCATTCGTAGCAGCAACTCAGCATAAGTTAACTCTTCATACTCATCCAGCCCATTATGTAAAAACCGGTAAGCAACCATGTCTGGCTGATTTTCCCCTCGCCACTGACATATTTCGGCAACTGAATTGGCCGTCAACCCAATTTCAGAATGAGGAACATGATAAAAATCATCAGTATTTTGCGTCATTGTAATACGACCCTTTAAATAAATTGACCCAATGAAAAACACTCAGTGTTGATACCGTGTGTTTTTAGCAAACCCCATTTTCTTCACACAGTGACCTTAACTCTCCCAGCGTTTTGCACTCAAATACCTGGGCATCCGACAGAGTTATGGAAAAAAGATCTTCAATGTTGCCAACCAATTCAAATATTTGTACTGAATCCAATCCGAGCCGTTGAATACTCATATTATGAAGATCGTCTTCACTTTCTAAAGACGTGAATACGCTTAATGACTCTGCCTGTACATTTTCAATGGCTTCACATAAAACCCGATAAAAAGGTAGATTTTCAATTTCGCTTTTCATGAATTATCCTTACTAAATAGTCCTGCTAGATGACAGCCTTTTACGACTTTGCGTTCTGTTTCAGCAAGCATTCGTTCTCTTGCCTGAGGTAGTTTGGTCCAATGAATCTCCGGCTCATAATGGTGCTCCTGGTGATACCCATTATTAAACCAAAGAAGGTTATATACGGAGGTATAGCAACTGACTGAGTTACTCAGTTTGTTATCAGGGCTGCATCCATGGTGCTCAGCATAATTTTCTAATGACGCCATTGAGGTGCCGATATAATGAACTGGCAAGACAAAAACCAATACAGCCCATGGATTAATGATCGTAAGACCGGTGATGAACAGCGCTAACACCACGATTTCAATCAGAACAAGGCTCCCATTGCGCTGACTCGAATCTTTATATAAAAATGCGATTGATAATCTGAAGTAGCTTAAAAGTGTATACCGAAGCATTCCTTCTTCTTTGCCATTTTTGCCGTAATAATATAAAGATGACTTATCTTTAGGCGGCTCACCGTTTTGCCACTTATCATTGTTATGAACGTGGTGATTTATGTGATGCGACTTATAAAATGATTGAGGCATGATCAATCCAAGGGTATTTAAAATCGAAAACCACCCATTGAGATAATCAGATTTAAAGAATGTATTATGAATAAAGTTATGAGCAATACACTGATAGTTTGTACACATCAGCATGATATTTGCCAACGCAAACATGCATAAATTCATAATTGATAGTTGCTCAAAATAGAGTACAGGCAAAACCCAGCAAGCGACATGCAGCATACTCAATATGACCAGAAATAAGTCTCTTCTGCTGTGCTTAAACATCTTGCTTTCTCCAGTTCTGTCTCTGGGTAGCCATTACTTTTCGCTCAGCATCCGTGGCATAGTTCTCTTCCCAGTAAATCAGTTTGTCTTCCATCATTCGGAACCAATAACCCGGGACGAGCGCCTTCATCATCTGGACAACATATCCATGCTCAATCATCATGTTTTCGTTTGTTGATCCCAACAGCCAATATTCTTTGTTGGGATTGGCATGGTGATCGGAATGTCGAGTCAAATTTAACAATGCCGAAGAAGAGTATGAGGCAATACAATCCCAGCTATGCTCAGGTCTGACTTTGGTCTGAGGGATACGCACCAATCCATAATGCTGGATGTAATTGGTACTTTCGTAATTGGCCTTAGACACAAGCATGATGATCAGATACAGCATCACTCCCATCCAACCTGCAAGGACAAATGTACAGGCAGCAATTGCCAGCGTGACAAAATACCAAGGCAGGAGCTTGTTACCAAAACTGAACGCTGAGCGGGATGATCTTGCTAACCGAGCTTTTTCAAATTGCCAGGCTTCTCGGTGCTGTCCGAGCGCGGAGCGCAGAATAAAGCGGTATAAATTTTCACCACGACGCGCTGTTGCGGCATCTTCTTCTGTACCAATATTCTTGTGATGGCAGTGAACATGCGAGATAGCAAACTGGCTGTCACCAACGATTGCCAGGGACACATGCCCCATAAACATATCCAATTTACTCAGCGTGCGATGCGTTAATTCATGGCCAACCACCATATTAATGCTTATCACAAACCCGGTTCCGACAGCTGCAACTACGGAACTGATAAGAGATGGATTTGCCAGCTCAGAAAGAGAGATGCCGGTCAGTTCCATTATTTTGCTTAATACCAGGCCATGATAGTCACTGGCGGTTACGCACACCGAGGCAACGGCCACGAAAGACAACAGAATATGCAAATACATAAACCCATTCAAAATGAAAGGAAAGCGGGTCGGCTCATCGTTTTGCATGGAGTCTGTAATTCTGTCGAATACTAAATAACAGACAAGAATGAAGAGAAAGTTAAGTAGCGGATACCAACCCCCTAACAAATTAGCGATAATCAGCAAGGGTAAGTAGAGTAAAGGCACTATAGAAAATCGTATATATTTCATTTTATTACCTAATATCAATTGTGTTATTTCCAAACGATTCAGCTTCTATGCTTGAGGCTCGGACTAAATATCCTTTGAGTAGCTCAACACATGAGTTTATGAGTGGCTCAGAGCCGCACATTAGAAAGTGCTCAGTACCAGTCAGCTTTTCTGCCGCTTCTAAGCTAAACATGTTCTGCAAAAGTTCTGGTGCTCGGACTGGTACAAACCCGCCCTGTTCATAATTTTCACGCGACAAAGCAATCTGAAAATCAAATCCAGGGTAAGTGTCTTTAAGGTGGTTTAAACGGCTAAGGTCGTAGGAGTGGGCTTTATAGCGCACCGCATGAATGAGATGAACATTAGAAACCTTTCCAGATTTCATCCATTTTTCCGCGATACCTAACACCACCCCTAAAGCCGATCCTCCGGCAATAGCGACACAACGATTAGTATCGGGAAACGCATGGCCAAACTTGCCTTCAGGCTGCCCCAGCTCGACGGTTTGGTTTACATTGCTTGCATCCGTCAGCCAAGGGGAGCAAATACCTTGCTCTTTAACGGCAACATCAATGCTAATCCGGCCTTCATCTACGCCTGCCACAGAATAGTAACGACCTTGCCCAAGCGCGGGTATATTTACCTCCAGGCTCTGCCCGACTTGCGCTTCTAATGCTGTCTTCAATGTGATCCGAGAAACGTTGTCACTCAGCGTTTCAACCGTCTCAATCAAAGCGGATTCAAGTAACACATCCTGGTCCACTTCATTCACAAAACTCAATTTAAGGTCACTTTCAGGAACCGCCTGGCAAGAAAGAATGTAGCCTTTGCTTTGCAATTCTGGAGAGAGATAAGCCTCCAGGTCTACCAACGAGCTACACTTGCCGTCCGTGACTTTGGCCAGGCACTTTTGACAAGATCCGACCTGACATGAGTATGGGACTTCAATGCCTTCATCAATAATACTGTCCAAAATGGTACGTTTTCTGTGCAGCTTAAACGACTGACCTTTTACTTCGCCGTATATAGGTGGTTTCTTTTTAAAAAGCGAAAACATGGTACTTTCCCTGCGTAAAATTACTGATTAATCTGTGCGGTTATTTGACGAGCTAACCACCTAGGTGCCAGGCGAATCGAGAACATGGCTATCTTGTTAACCATCCCGGGAACCACGACAACGCGTTTTTTAAAGAGCCCTTTTACACCAGCAGCAGCAACCTCATTGGCACTCATCACGATGCCAAATAACCCTTTAGCTAACCCTGTATCAGTCGAGCCAGCACGATGATGAAACGGTGTGTCCGTGGTTCCTGGACACAAGGCACTGCAAATAACATTGTGCTTTTTAAGCTCAACGGCTAAACCTTCGGTAAAATGCAATATGTAGGACTTTGTTGCGTAATAACTGCTGTAGTAGGGCCCAGGTTGAAAAGCAGCCAGCGATGCTACATTCATGATGTAGCCACGTTTTTTAGCAATAAAATGTTTCGCGATAAAATGGCTGAGTGTGACTGTGGCCTTGATATTAATATCCAGTAGCCTGTGTTGCTCTGACAAGGAATTGCCCACAAACTCCCCACTCAACCCGACTCCAGCATTGTTGATAAACACTTCCACCTGGTCGATGTAAGGCTCCAAAGCTTGCATAAGCTGCTCAATTGAGGATTGGCACGTCAAATCATATGCCAGTGTAATAACGCCTACGCCATAGTTGGCGACCAGCTCATTACTGACTGTTTCAAGCCTGTCAGTGTCTCGCGCTACCAAGATCACGTTATATCCACGCATCGCAACCTGACAGCTTAAGGCATAGCCAATCCCAGAAGATGCACCAGTAATAACGGCATATTTATTGTTTTTCTTCATCACTTTGAATCACTTCCTTTCGTACGAATTAATTTTAAGATCTCTCGGATCTGCTCTTCTGTGATTTGAATAAATTGGGTGGCTGAAATAGGCAGTAACTTTTGCTGACAATAGAGTACTTCTAAGTAAATTCCGTCGTGTTCGACTCGATACCCAACCCCTATCATATTTGGCAGATGACAAATGGTACCAAACCCCTTTACAGGCGATTTAGCTGTACCATTTGAAACCATCATGTCCCGGTGATATATAAACTTCATTGCTGGCAAGAAAGTAAAAACGATTTTTCTTAAAAATTCTTTTAAGTGGGTATTAAAGTTGTTTCCAAACGTAGAATAGTAAGTCATACCTAAAAGATGACCTATTAACCCCAACCCTTGCTTACTTCGCTTTATATTCGCTCTATGCATTTCTGATCCCCGCTGAAGTAATGCGAATTTTTTATCTTCGGAAGAAGCGGAGCTATAATGCCTAAATGCGCCAGACACAGGATTTATAAAATCTAAATTACGACTTGTCATATGCGACAAAGAGATCGGTTCAAAGACTGTAGGTGGGTGCCCGGCACTTTCTCTGAATGTTTCATATACACAAAGCTGTATCAGCATATCTGGTGATATGCCATTATCATGAGCACAGCTAAAATCAGTATCTTTAATATATACTGACGCGTTTTGTGTCGTAGATATAAGCGCTGTCAAATAGTGCTTTATTTTATTGGCTGATTTTTTTCCAAGAAATAAGTCACTGGCATCATTATCGTAACGAACGGGTTCCGGTAGCCTTTTATCCATGCCATCCGATAATTCATTTGTGGAATACTGAGAAACTCTCTCAAACAGCTGGTTTGCTTTCATTCCATCTACGCTGGCATGCTCACACAAAAGCATAATACTTTGGTGATAAAAGTTAACGCACAGCTGAATAGACTTATCACAAAACCGATTGTCTAAATGGTCAAATCTGCTTGGGTAGTCAATCTCTCTGTCAGGTGTATTATCTAAGCACACGACAAAACGACTATCTCTCAACATGTCTAAAGTACATTTTAAGGATGGGTGCTTGTCCATATTGTTCGACCACATAGCCCAATCCCGCCGCTTGTAAGAAGCACACTCAGATAGTGTGATAGCGACTCCTTCTTTCTTCGTGACATTGCCTTCAGCGAGCAGATCATTAAGCGTTTTTGCTAAACGACCTGGGTCCTCAGCGTAAGCTAATGGCACCTGGAAAACAGAGCCTTGGTATAGCAGAGCAAAATAGTCGTTTTCTTTAGGTACATATAGCCGATCACATATTCGACCGGGGATCCTACACCTTCTGAACTCTTCTGAGATCTCCGTATCTTCCTCAATAGCCAGGAATAGCTTGTTGATTAGTTCTGATACTTCTTGGGTAAACTTTTTACTTTCTGGTGACTGGGTCACCAGCAAAGGAAAGTTATTGTAAAATGGGAGGCTTTCTCTGCAGGACAAATACAGCTGAGCCACACTTTTTCGATGATGCAAGCGGCCAGGAGTACGCAGCATATCGACAAAATAAAAAAATGAAATGCTCAACACAAACACTATTGAGTTTAAATGACTGGAGAAAACATTGCTTCCGTTAACCAGTTTAACGTGCTCACAGATCTGCCGATAAAATCGGATAAAGCTTACTTTTTGTCTTGTGCTATTCATTTTGCTACCTACTATTTTTTATTGCCCATGACTTACCCACCACGCAGGTTATCCATGATATTCAGGTAACGAATGTACGAATTACTGGCAATTGGTAATAATGGGATAGGTGACAAATAAGGTGCTTTTTTTCTGTGCCAATAAAGGCCAGCCTGAGATGACGATTCTTTTTGTTGCTGTGCGTATGCAGCACCATAAGCGAGTGACAGTGCCAGGCCATGGCCACACCAGCCAATCACACTGTCGATACTCTTGCGATATGAGCTGATCACCGGGAAGTTATCCAGCGTGACACCAATCGTACCTGTCCATACTTTTTCAATATGGAGCCCAGTCAGACCTGGTAAGTACTTATTTACTCCGGCAGACAGTTCTTGATAGACAGAGCCTGGCCCATCACTTCCACGGCGTTGTTCGGCGATAATGCCGGAGGTGGAATAAAACGGTGCTCCACCACCAAAAATTAACCGATTGTCCGCTGTCAGCCTGAAGTAATTGAATATCTTCCTGTTATCAATTACCGCATTTTCAGTTTTAAGTGCTAGTTGCTGGCGTTGTTGTTCAGACAAAGGCGACGACATCATCAATGAAGTAGAAACAGGGATCACACGCCCTTTTTGAATACCCAGAGAATGAGAAAATCCGTTCGTTGATATAACGGCGCGCTCGAAATTTATACGCTTTTTACCAACCCACGCATGCCCTTCTTCCAGCTCCGTGCAAGCTGAATTAAGGATAATTTCACCGCCCAGGGCGGTAATTTTATCGGCCATAGCGCGTAACAACTTCACCGGATTGATCGTCGCAGTATTGCTGTATTCAAGGGCATATCGGTAGCGCGGCCCATTGACGATCGCCTGTACCGAATGTTCATCATAGGTATTTAACTCAAACCCATTTCGATGCAAGGCATCGGATTCAAGCCTCAACTGCTGATCATTCGATGAGTTTGTCGATACTTTAAACTGGCTGCCAACGGTCAGGTCGCAGTCAAAAGCTTCCCTTTTTATCAAAGCGATACTGCTATCAACAGCATCTAGCGTATGCTGGAACATGGTGCGCGCTTTCTCTGGGCCAAACTTTTTTTCTAATCGGTGAAAAGGCGCACCAATGCCAGGACCAAGCATGCCCGAATTACGTCCACTGGCGCCCGAACCAAGCGTATGGGAGTCTATCAGCACGACCTTTTTCTCTTGTCCAAACTGCTTAAGCAGGTTGTACGCTATGGACAGACCCGTAAAGCCCGCGCCAATGATCAAATAGTCACATTGGATGTCTCCACTTAAACTTCCGCCCTTAAAGGCATCAATAGAGGGGACCCAAGGATTACCAGTGCTGCGGATATCTTGATTTGTTTTATAAGGCATTGGTCAACCTCATCAGTCGAATCAAATGCTTGAATCGAAACTTCCCGTGTACCACAAAATACTCAGGCGTTTGTTCGATGGGCTTCCACTTGTTCTTATAATTCACCTGATCCAATGCCGGATAAATTTTCTGTCCATGGCGCTCTAAAAAGCCAATAATGCGCTTCAGAAGCGGGCTTCTGGAAGGGAAGGTATCTTGTGCATCGTTCACACCGAAGAATGGCGTAAAGCCAAAATTAAGATAACGTTCGCCCTCAGACTTAAACCGATTAATCGCTTCAGCGTTAATAAGCTCCATCGTTCCCGGAGGCGCATCATTAAGGCGACGAGTCAAATCATGCATCCACCCCTGATACTGGCCAAAACTAGGCACATAACTGATATAGCCGATGATCTTGTCATCTTTAACTGCGACAAAAATACGTTCTTTGTCCAGGTCATTGGCTTCCAGATCGCCGACCATAAATGACAGCAGCTTTTTGTTACCTTTTTCCTGAAGCCATGAACGAGTAATCTCACTCAACATCTCTTTTTGCTTTTCGCCTTTAAAGATATCAGCGCCCAGTTCGTGGACCGTCACGCCAGCTTTCGCCGCTCTTTTAATTTTATTTCTCAGGCTCATAAAGTGCTTACCAGCCAAAGTAAACGACTCAAGGCCCAGCGTGTAGGAGCAACCCATCTGGTTAACCTGAAACCCTTTTTGCTCAAATAATGCGGCCTGTTCCTGACGAATTTGAGCCCCCGCAACTTCCCGTTTGTGCGTCTTCGCGAAATCAATGAAGCCGTCCAGTAAAGCCGCTTGATCTTCATTGTCAGCAACAATGCCAGCTAAAATAAACAAGCAGCTGCCGTCGTCCTCATAGGGGATATAGCCAACAACGCCATCTATGCAAAAGGTTGATATGTTCTTGTTTAAAGCCAGGAACAATGACGGATGATCACCGTACTTTTCAGTGATCATGAACTGTCTGACTGGGTCAATAGGCTGAGATGGTAATTTTCTCGCGTCTGTAATCTGTTGCTCGAACTCTTTATAAATAGGATGTTTCACCGGTTCAAAAGACAGCATTCGGGATTTAAGTCCATTACCAAACAGACTGCGATCGCCAAACAGATGTATCAGAATACCCATTAATGCCCACTCTGGTTTAACAAAGTAGCACCAGGCTAAGGCAACCAGACCTGCCGTGAAGAAGTTGTGCGCAAAGTTATACAAGACGTAATAGATTTCGGGCACTTTCCCCTTATATTTGCGATAGGCGATGGCACCAGGCAGGTAACCTATTAAGTCAATGTAAGCAAACAGGAGAATAAACGGGATGATCCGTACTTCCTGCCAGTGGTAAAGTGTCACAGCAACACTGATCAACAGTAAAAAGCCGTACTCCAGTCTTCCCAATAATCGGGTATTTTTGGTTTCAAAATTATTTACAGTATCCATATCACCACTCCAAAATCACACGTTGAATGTTTCATCGATAAGCACCTTAACTTCAGACATTCGTAATGGATTTGTCTCGATTGATGAAGTGGCGAAAACCATGTTTTTCAGCGATTTTGCTGACATCGATTGCCTGCTTATATGAGATTTCTTTACCCAGACTGTAATTTTGCTCAACACCATCCATACCGAGTAAAATGGTCTCAGACAGGCACGCCAAATTCACGCCTGGACGGCAACCTATGATATTACAATCACTTAGCATAGCCCGGCGGTCAGGTAAGTAGACGAGGCCGCCTTCATGGACTTCTCTGTCTTTATGCTCATCCAACACATCAAATGGCCGGGCCACATCAAATATTTTGCAGTTTTTAGGGAAGATTTCGGCAGAGATGAACGCTTTCCCTTCACTGGTCGCTGACAGAACACAGTCGAGGTTTTCGCTGACGTTTTCTGTGTCAAGACCAACAAACAGGTTAAAGGTTGACTCTCCCTGAGCATGCCCGTGCTCAATCACCTTACGCATCATGTCTGGGACTTCGGGCGGCTCACTCTGAATAAGCTGTTGTTTAACATTCAGAACATCTGCATATCGCCAGAATTTACCCGCTGCGGAACCTGGGCTAATTTCCGGAATTTCATTTAATACCTCAACCAGTGCATTTCTGAGGTTGACGTATTGCTCATCCAGTGGCGTATGTTGACTGCCAACCACATCCACGACGCCAAAACGATGAGACAGATCCATGAGTGCAATCCGGCCCACAGAACCTCGTGCACCAATGACCATCAGATGCCTGTGCTCAATATCATCAGCAAACATTTCTCTGATGGCGTTACACGTTGATATCGCTGTCCAGCAATTACCGGTCGTCAAATGAAAGTCGTCTGAGGCGATATCCAGTCCACCGCGAGTGATCACCGAGGTATACGCGCCAAGTCCTATTAGATTCGCGTCAAAGTGTGATGCCTTTTGCAGGTACTTTTTCATGAGTTTTGCCTTGTTGGCTCGGCTCAGCTTTAACATACCCGTTGGGCTTATAGGACTATAAATCATCGCCGCATTGACGACGTCTCCCTGACCGCCGGTCATTGAGAACTCAAACACAGCTTGTGGTTCGTTTTCGATATCTCCCAGTGCAAACAGCCACTGTGACAATTCCATCTGCTGTTGTTCAGAGAAGTTTTCTTTGACTTTTTGCGGCAACCCCCGACGGATATCTTCCGCACTGGTTGAATGGAACAAAAAGGCAAGGCGGTATTCTTTACCCTCAGTTGGTGCAGGGAGTAATTGAATTGGTTTAGGTTTTTTCTTTTGCTGCTTTTTGGTTTTTTCTATTTCAACAACCGGTTTATAGCCAACCAGGAATCCCATGAGCTGGTCATAGCGCTTCTCACTGAGCAGCTCACAGACTTCTTCAAACGCGCCTAAAAACCGGCTAACTTCACTCCTGCTCACATTCAATGCTGGCTGAAAACGAATGGCTCCACCAAGCTCTGTTCTGTTAAGCATGGGCATGCAAAAGATGCCTTTAACATGGACTAAATAGCCGCAAATTAGCAAAGGCAGCAGGTCGCTTCTGTGTGCGTAGCTGACAATGTAATTGCCTTTAGTCTCGAGATCCTTGAAGTTTAAGGCATACATCAAACCCAGGCCGTTAAACGAAAAGTGCTGTGGGTAGCGTTCCTGTAATCGCGTTAAACGCTCAACGATAACCAGTTCAAGCTCTTTCACATTATTCAGAACTAAGCGATCCTGTGCCTCCAAAGCATCCAGTACTCCCAGGCCAACGGCACACGCTAAGCCACCATTAGCGAATGTAGAGCTGTGTTTGGAGTCAAACTCTTGCTCATATGTGCCCCGTTTCATGATCATGGCACCAATGGGAATAAGTCCTCCACCCAGGGCCTTAGACAACAGCAGCAGATCTGGCTCGATATTAAATCGGTGCGCCGCTAATATCTCACCGCTCCGACCCATGCCAGTTTGGATTTCATCGAGTATGAACAAAGTGCCATACGTCTTGCACAACTTAGCCGCATGCAGAAGATACTCTCTGTCTGCCGGGAGCATGCCACCTTCCCCCTGAACAGGTTCAATGATGAACGCAGCATATTTCCGGGTTTTGAGGGCCTGCTCTAGTTCAAACAGGTCATTCAACTCCACTCGGTCATATTGATTTTTATCAACGATAACTGGATCACTGTGGCGGTCACTGCCTGTTGCCGACAAAGCAGCAAACGTTTTCCCATGAAATGAGTTATTGACCGAGAGAATATGACTTCTTTGTGTTTTCAGGCGGGCCAGTTTAAAGGCCGCTTCCACCGTTTCAGTTCCTGAGTTACTAAACGTTACGTATTCATATTTATCGCCTGCCAGTGCAACCAAACGCGCTGCGAGCTCTTGCGTACTTTTAGGCAAAAATGGCTGAATAAAATTAGGTTGTTCCGTTGCTAGATACTCAGTTACTATTTGAGTTAGTTCACTGGAGTTATGACCTAACGGTAATGCCCCATATTGAGAAACACCATCAAGTATTTTCCGACCCTCATTGTCATAGTGATAAGATCCCTTACTACGAACAATGCTCAAATCTAACTTAAACTGTTCTAAAATCGACTGGCGATAAGGTTGACACTTCACGACGCTAAAACCTTTTAGTTCTTTAGTTGTTGTTCAAAACCGAATTGAGTTACCGGGTGAAAAGCCAGTAAATCGATTGTTCTGGATAAGTAATGAGCGGTATCATCAGAAAGGTACTTATGTGCACCAATACTTTCAAAAACGATATTCCTCACATCTTTAAGCGACTTCTGTATTTGATATCGTAAAGACAACACTTCCGGCACCAACCACTCCAGGTTCTCTGGCGCAACTTTGTGTGACAACCCGCATACACTGTAACGGCACTGTGCCAGCGTTCCTGTAACGGGAATGAAAATAGAAGGCGCCTGAAGCGCAGCAGGGTTAAGACGCCCGACTAACGATTTACACACGCCTGTATACGCAGCACCAATAAATAAATTGAAGTTCACCAGGCCTGTACTCAGATACATTTCAAATGAATCGTCTTGCGCAAGCACAGACCATTCATTAGGCACAATGACGTTATTAAAGATCACTTCATGACTGTCAGTACTTTTGAGGATGTCTCCCGGCCAAAAAGGCTTTCGTTCCAACCCTTCAGAGCCATTAGAAACAATGGCCACCCCAGGTATGCCTTCTGCTGTAATGATAGAAACAGCAAAATAGTCAGCTACATGGCTCATCGTACAAGGCTTTTTGCTACCGGATATGATGATGTAATCTTCCTCGGTGCTGGTCGCGGCTACACTGGTATGAAATATATCTTGGTTCCCTGAGCTTTCTGCAAAGGCAGAAGCGACTAAGGCATTGTTTTCAGATATGTCTTTGAGCAATGGCCCAGCAAACTGAAAGGAATTCGGATACATGGAAATGGTAGAAACAACGTGAAAATGCATGCACAACATCAATGCAGCTGAAGGGCAAACCATGGCGACGGAGTACACCACTTCCAATGCATCTTTCATTGGCATTTCCAGCCCGCCAAACTCTTTTGGCACGATCATAGAGGGCAACTGAGTGCTTGAAATCAGTGCTTTAATTTGCGCTGGGGTCATAGATTCCAGCTCAGACAATTCATACTCTCGCGTCAGGGCATAAAACTGCTCCAACGGAGCCAAAACAGGCAAAGAAGAATGGTTAAATGAATTCATGATAGAACAATCCTTTATAAAAATTTTTAGTGTAAATGCCTTCACATATAAACCCGAAATTCGCTTTTTCCTCAGTCACAGTTGAGTTGGTAAAGCATTTTAATTTCGAGTTATGTACTGGTTATCTGTCTCCAATAAACACAAAGCAAACCTCAAAGAATAAGCTTTAATTTTTGCTTAATAGCTTAATAAAGAATGTCAGACACCTTTAAAAAGTGACTCATTATCAATGTAATTTATTATGCAACCACCCTACTTTAAAAAACACGCAGCTAGCCCCTATGCGGTTGTTGTATACAACCACACCCACCAAAAAACACAGAGTTTAGTTCAGTAGCCTTTTAAGAAAATAAAGGCTCAATGTGAAAATAAAAAATCATTTTAATTACATAAAAAATAACCAAAAACAACAATTAATTAAAAGAAAACCAAGTAAAAGCTTTACGCTTTAAACGCTCTTAAAAACTGAGCCCTTACCAATCTGGCAAGAAACGAAAATGTAATAAGGTCACTTAAATTGACTTCACGATTCAAAAACAGATCAAGTTTATTTGCAACTTTCTGGTCATACACCGCTGAGGAAAGCACCGCTCTTTCAGGTGGAAATATGTAGTTGAACTCTCTACCAGATGAGTAACTTGAAATAATAAATTCATGTTCTTTTAATTTCTTTTTATGTATAATTTCATAATCTCTTACACTATTAAGTAACGCTATCGGGTCATTTTCTAACAGGCTACGGCACGTTTTCTCTACCAGCCAATCAGCGCTTAACAGGCCAAATGCAACGCCAGTTCCAGCATAGGGATCGATTGACAACATGGCGTCTCCGATCAGCGCAACACCTTCAACTTGATGCACGGCCCTTTGAGTATCCATATTAGGTCCAACCGTGATATTAGCCACACGTTCTGCGCTATCCATATCAGGGCCATCTGGTAACTCCTTGAAAAAATTATGAAAATTAGATTTGTAGTCTTTTTTGAATTCTGCTAATTGCTCATCATGTAATCCAATACATAATAAGGTGAGATCACCATCACAGGGGAATGCGTACGCAACATGTTTTCCCCAAAACCACAGTTGTGAGATAAGGCCTGATGTAAGTTTCAGGTCTTTATAATAAGACACATAAAATGTTCGGTTATTTTTTCTTTTTTCGTAAGATGCGTTAATCTTTTTAGCGACAACCGAATTACGCCCGTCCGCTCCAACGATAAGATTTGCGAAAAGTTTGTGCTTTTCGCCTCCGTCTAAATCAGCAGCTTCTACACCGATAACTTTTTTAGGGCCCGAAAATATAAGCGTTGTCATTTTGTAACCTTGTAGTAAAGTTACATTTTCATGCGCCGCAGCCCTTTTTCTTAAAATGGGATCTAACGTTTTACGACGAACATTGTATCCATGATGCTCAGCACTTACAGCTGGGTCTGGTTTTATCCAACCCCACTTAGTCCACAACTGTATAAAGTTTTTAATTGCCCCAGATTTTTCAATCTCATCAACAACCTTTAACTTTTTCAATATAGGAGTGGCTACTCCTTGTAAAAAGTGAGTACAAACAGGTTTATAGCTATTGATGTCTTTTGACTTTTCAATCAGACCAACCGACAACCCTTGTTCTGCATATAAAATTGCCGCAGCACTGCCAACAGGCCCAGATCCGACAATTATTACATCATACTTATTTTTACATTTATGTTTCATTTCGAGCTTCACCGAACATACAACATACATTGGGTTAAAATTTATAATACATACGGGTACAAAAGACAAGCAATTGGGGAATAAATGTCTAAAAAAATGAAAGAAATAATAAAACAAACACTTAAAATGAAACATTAAATTAACAAAACATTGGGAATATTTATGATGAACCTATGCTTTTACAGGAATAAATTAACTCTCAAATGACCGTAATTATGAGAATTTGCATATACATTTAGATGAATTATTAAATTATTAATAGAGCGGTTCAAATTGACGCTGATTATATACAGAAATCATCGTTCCTAACTTAATGTGAGAAACCCGCATCGTCACCTGTGACGGGAATTTAACCGCTGAGGCAAAGTTCGTGACACGATTAATCAGACTCAGGTCATCACCTGTAAAAATGGACAGATACACAACCCATTAATTTGTTACCGAAGAGAGGAACCCGGCTACAATCAGCAACCAGGTAAAAGTGTCGAAAAACTGTACGCAAAAAACAAAATCGTGTGTATAAAAAATGTCTACATATATCTAACAGGTGACGTGCCGTACTGATTCTCCAAATAAACACATGCTCCATGCGTATCACACGCACGCTTACTTTGGGGTCATAGGTTGTACTCTTGAACGTGAACATGAACGCTCAATTTAATACAAAAAAACTGGACAATCCTTGGTTTTCAATCACAATTTCCAATCACAAAATAAGAAGGGTAGAGCGGGTATGAATGCCCATGTTGATGATTTTTTGTGAAGTCAATTTTTAACTTGCCTTTTTAAACAGGTACGGGTACTTTTTTTCTGCGTGGAAGAAAATGACGCTCGTCAGCTTACAAAAGCATACGCCAGACGGACAATTTGTGCGGTAGGCCAGTCTGACAGCTAAACACCCATATTAAGAATGATTAACAGGATCAAGGGTGTTGATTCCACCTACCCACAACACATAAGGAACATCATGATAGAACTTACACAGATAGGTGCGCACCTCATCTTTATTGGTATTGCCTTCTTCCTGGTCGGTTTAATACAAGGTGCGCTGATACCAGCTGCAAAAAATTCCCGTATGGCGCTTTCTGGCCACCTCACCGCTGTTCAGTGCGCCATGGCACTGGCGATCTTTGGCATTATCTGGTCACTGGTTGAACTGCCTTATTATTTGGAAGTTTTTGCTGCGTATGGCTCTGCATTGGGGTTCATACTTATTTGGATCGGCATCACATTTGCCTCATTGACAGGCGCAAGTAAAGCTCTGCCCATCGCTGGTGCGGGATTCTCAGCAAACGTCTCCGCAGAAATTATGTTGAAAGTATTGGTCGGTATTGGGTCGCTATTATCGTTAATCACCTGTGCTTTATTGGTGTTTGGATTATTGTCATTACTTAGTTAGTGAGTAATTGATGGCTGAAAAAGCTAGGAGTAGCCGTTAAGAAGCCCTGGCTTTAGTTAGCAATAATATATAAATGCGAACAGCAAAATGCCCACATTGACCAGTGGGCAACAAAGCGTGACTTACAGGCAACAGTGCCCAGTCACACGTGTGAGACATCAACTCGATAAAACACACCCCATTACGTTGAAGCACCAATGTGAATTTTTTTAAAGTTACCAAAGTGGTTTCTACGTCTTCTTATCATAGCCTGACCAGTGCTATTGATTGATTTAACAACACATCAATCACTTTATGTTATGTCTGATTGCTAACTCAGAGGCACTGTGTCACTTGATGCGCTTTCAGCAGTGTAGTTAAGGTTTGCTGTGAACGATAACCCTGGGTGTAAAACACCAGCTCCCCTTGATTATCAAAGATCAAGGTCATCGGGACCGGCGGTTTTTTTCCTAACGCCTGAGTAAATTCACGACTGCTTAAAAAGGCGGGGAACTCATTGTGTTTTCGCTTAAGTGCGCGACGTAAATCACGGCGATTACCATTCACGCCCATCATCACGGGCTGAACGCCGGTACAAGACTCGACCAGGTTGCTCAGTGCGACATGCTGCTTTTCACACCAGCGACAGTTTGGCATAAAAAAAGACATCAGCACTGGCGCCCCGGTAAACGGGGCCAGGGTTTGCAGTTCGCCATAAGCAGCGTCATCAAGACGCTGCATGGGTTGTGTATAAAAGTCAGTAGCCTGACTCTCATACACCAGGCAAGTGGTCAGCAGCATGGCCACCCATTTAAAATTCATAGGTGAGCCCGAGGTAAGCCTGTCTGCCTCTCAATGGGCCATGAATATACACCACATCATAACCACCTTCAGCATCATACATCAGCGGACTGCCCATATCTTCAGCCTGATTATAATCAAACAAATTGCTGGCACCGGCATACAAACTGAGTGCTTTGGAGAGTGGCTTAACCACTTTTAGGTCAACCGTGACATAACTCTCAGCTGTGGTGGGTTTAGCAAACTCGCCGCTGGCATCGTTAAAACCTTCATAGCCATATTCTGTCAGATCGCGACTCGCCACCCAGATTGCGCTGGTTACGATTTCCCACTCATTAATATGCAAGTCGGTGCTAAGCGTCGCGCGTTTTTCAATCGGTGCGATGCCAAATGAGGCTTTGAATGTTTCGTCGTAATGATACTGCTCCGCGATTGCTGACACAGTCAAAGTATCTGAAACCTGCCAGTTTGCCGAAATATCCACTGCGGTCACTGCGGCGGTTTCAGTCAGCTGAGTGAGCACCGGCGTGCCTGAGTCAGTATGAGACAAAGCGGCCAGATGCTCCACTTTGGTATGCGCGGCTGAGGCCGTAACAGTCAGCATTTCTGTCTCATAGCTGAGTGAGTAAGTCGCCGATTTTGAACGCTCTGGTTCACTGACCTCTACCTGAAAACCTTTACCGGAATCCAATATGCCGTGGTCACTTTCAAAAAAAGATAAAGGTGCGCGATAACCCTGCCCTAGTGACAAACGAGAGGTAAAAGTATCATTGTGGAAATAACGCATATCGACCCTGGGAGACAGGATGGTTTTGTCGATTTCAACGCCAGGTTTTTGTGGGTCAACGAAGTCGGCCTGGATCTGATCCAGACGTAACGCGGCAGAGACCTCTATTGACTCGTTTGGTAACCAGGTATCCTGTATATAAAGGCCGGTTGTATCGTAATCAAAGCTATCCGACACATAATTTGCAGTGCTTTCGAGCGCAGCAGACGAGGAGCGCATCGTCTCATCTCGCTTGTCCGCGCCAAAAGTAAGCAGGTGCTCAGCATTCAGATCATAGTTAAAGCGCACCGAGTAATAATACATAGTGTCTTCAGCATAGTAATCGGTGCTTTCATAGAACGAATCCTGAATATGATCCACATAAGCCAAGCTGGAGGTCACGTTCAGGCGGGATGAAATCTCATGTAACCAGCTCAGGCTGGCTTCTTCACGCTCCGTTTTTACCCATTCCGCAGTTTCCCAGGCATTGCCGATGTAGCGATTTCGCACATCATCACTCACAAACAAAGCATCCGCTTCACCCTGGCTGACACTGGCCAAGGTAGCAGAAATACTGGTTGCAGTATCACCCAGAACCGGGCCACCAAACACTTCTGATTGGGTTTGATTCAGCCGCACACGAATATTGTCTGAATAACCAATATCATGAGATACCATTAAAGTCAGTGACTGATTGGTCAGGGCCGGATTTTCACTTACGCCGTTACCATCACCGTCAAACTGATCTTTGTTATCATACTGACCAATCAGGGTTGCCCGGGTGTTGCCGTCAGTACTGATGCCACTTGCCAGCGCAGAGATCAGCTTATATCCACCGGTACCCGTCGCCATATCCAGTTCAATTTTATCTTCGCTGGGTTCAGCTGTAACCAGGTTAACCGTACCGCCAATGGCTTCCGGCGCAGTAAGTGATGCACCAGCACCACGGGCAATTTCAATACGCCCGATGCCAGATGCCGCTACTGAGTCCATGCCGTAAAAGCCAGAAATCATAGTATGCATGGGGATGCCATCAACGAGAACATTAGTATGCTCTCCTTTTAATCCATTGATCATGATCCGCTTTGCACCACACATAGCACACTCATTAGACACGCGAATGCCAATGGCATTTTGGATTGCATCTGCCAGGCTGGAGGACTGAGTGTTTTTTATATATTCGTTTGAAAGCAGCTCCGTTTTGGCAATATCGTCTTTTAATGCACCTGACTTGATCAGGCGTGAGCGCACCCCTTGTACCTCAATTTTTTCTACTGACTTTTCCACCCCGGTTGCAGGCGCAGATGCAGCTGACGCAATGACCGTCAGCGTTGACAAAAGCAATGACATGTTTGTGAGATCCTAGTTCTTATCTTAGTTACAACGCGCCAAATGTTATAATATAACATTTCAGTTTTCATTAAATTGGGGTTAAATACTAAAAACGTAAGACGAAGTGAATAATTTAGTCACAAGACGGCGCACAGATCTGCCATAAAAATCCAGCATACTTAGGCTGTTTTTTACCATTGAGCCTCTTGCCAAACTGTACCTCAGCCGATTTAATAACTTCAGCCTTGCGCAAAATCGCAGCGGCAAACATGGTTTATATAAGGAGAATTGACATGTCAGAACCCACTCATATTGATCTGGTTGAGGCTTATATTCATGCCTACAATACATTTGATATTGCTGCGATGCTGGCACTGTTAGATGAGCAGATCGTTTTTGAAAACGAATCTAATGGCGAGATCACGGCCAGCGCGCATGGTAAAGCGGCGTTTGAGCAACTCGCTGTAAAAGGGGCTGCGTTATTCGAAACCCGCCAACAGACAATCACAGAATTAGCACTCGAAGAGCAGGCCGCCACAGCCTACATTCAATACCAGGCAACGCTTGCAACGGATCTGCCGAATGGCTTAAGTGCCGGAGACACGCTCCAACTTGAGGGCGAAACCCGATTCCGTTTCCAAAACAATAAAATTAGTTACATCAAAGACGTGAGCTGAGATACCATCAGCCAAGATAGTTTATTCAGCCCTGAAGGAGCAATTGCATGACCTTTGAACACTATATGGCATTATTTATCGCAATGTTTGTTGTCGCCATCATACCCGGACCTGCCGTATTCGCCATTACATCGGCCTCCCTTGCCAGTGGATGTAAACGAGGCATATTTATGACTGCGGGCTTACTGCTGGCCGATTATGTGTTCATTTTGCTTGCAATTTCTGGTCTGGCGGTCGTTGCCGAAGTGTTGGGTGGCGCTTTTGTTATCATCAAGTATCTCTGCGCCGCCTACCTGATCTGGATGGGCATTTCCTTGCTACTAGCAAAGCCTGGTGCTTCGGCCACTGACACGGCAACTCATAGCACCCAATCGGCCGTACTGAGTGGTTTTTTGCTGACGCTGAGTAACCCCAAAGCCATTGTTTTTTATGTTGCTTTGTTTCCTACCTTTGTCGCAATAGAAAGTATGACCTATACGGACATTTTAGGGATCATGGCATGTGCAACGCTGGCATTTGGCTCAGTTAATCTGGGGTATGTTTATTTGGGCGGTCAGGCCAAAAAGCTCATATCTACACCACGACGACTGACCATGCTCAATCGCTGTGCCGGCTCGGTGTTAGCAGCATCGGGCGTGACGGTTGCTGTTCGCTAATCTGATCAACAGAGGCCACACCGTTATACGTGTGGCCTGAACAAGGCTTAACTGAGTATCAGAGACACTGTTAAATTCACGTTCAAAGCTCTATAGCCAGAATACAGCTATTTTGTGAGCCCGCACTCCGTTTGTCCGGATCATGAAAAGTATCAAGGATATGAAATCCGGCTTTTCGCATCATACCTGCCGAAGCCAGATTCTCCTCATGTCGCTCAATTAACACTACTTCAGCGCCAACTTGTCTGGCCTGTGTGATACACGCCTGTAACAGGGCTGTGGCAATACCTTTACCGCCATGCTGACTTGCAACCACCACATCGCCGATAAAGTACATCAATTTCTGGTGCGTATATTTGTTGAGGTAATCCGGGCTATGTGTTGCGTCAATCAATACCGAGCAGCCGATAATTTCGTCATCCTGTACTGCCACCACGGCACTTGCAGCCCCACGTTCGAGCAACTCAAACTCAGCATTCACCCCGTCTTCGGTGAGGTAATTCCATTCATTCTGACCATGCTGCCATAGCAGGGCTTTTAGCGTGTCGGCTTCGGTCGGCAAAGCGAGTCGATAGGTGATCATCTGGGTATTCCTTACGTTGTTATTATCTGTCAGACCTGATTTAACCGCCTTTCCAAGAGCGTACCATACACTTTGTCTTTCAAAGTCGTGATGATACACGCAAGTGTAAATGCCCTTTACACTACACCCGGTCAAAGCGTGGTCATCGGTCCCGATAACTGTACCACTATTTCCTTTAAGACCGGTAGTACAGAGATCACCAATAGTCCCGCCATCGCCAGATTAAAGCGCTTACGACTGGTAGCACTGTTCAACCAGGTTTTTAGCAGTGAACCAAACAACAGCCAGACACCAACACACGGAAAGGACACTAACAAAAAAGTGGTGGCAATCAGCATAGTCTGAGTATCAACGCCACCACCTACAGTAGTAAAGGCAGCGATCGCGCCAGTCGCCACCACCCAGGCCTTACCATTGATCCATTGAAACAAGGCGCCTTTCAGGAACGAGAGTGGCTCACCCTGGCTGTCCGTATCCTGGGTGTCTGCTGAACGCGCGATCAACCAGGCCAGATACAACAAATACAGCACGCCCGCACATTTAATGATCATATGTAGCGCTGGAAACCACTCAAATAAGCGAGAAAAACCAAGCCCAACTAACAGCAGCATGAAGGCAAAGCCAATGCATATTCCGCTCAACAAAGGCAGACTCTTTTTTACGCCAAAGTTCACGCCAGAGGTCATGACCATAATGTTGTTAGGGCCAGGTGTAACAGAAGACGAAATCGCAAAGAGGATAATTGCGTAGAGATATTCCATTATTTTGTATTGTCCGAAAAAGAGACTGTTTTATAGTTATAAAGCCTCGAAAATCAACTTCCAAGTAGAAATTTAACTTGTCTCAATCATTTGTGGTATTTGGATAACAAAACATGCGCCGCCCTCTGAGCGAGCCTGATAAGTAATTTGCCCACGCAGCAGATGAGTCACCTGAGAAAAAACAATATACAAACCCAGACCTACATGGCCATCGTGTCGCTTGGTTGTATAAAATGGATCGAATAGACTAGACGCTGATTCGCTTTCGATCCCCTCGCCGTCATCCGAAAAATAAAGTATGACTTTCTGTGAGCAAATCTTTACTTGTATCCAGATGTTGCCCTCAGTTTTATTCACGAACCCGTGGTCAACCGAATTTTGATAAAGCCCTTCCAATACAGTGCTCAGTGTTTGACGATCTGAGGTGATCGCCAGATCCGCCGGACAATCACAGTGAACCGTAACCTTATCGTCACTTCGATGCAGCGTTTGAAACCCAGCCAATAGGTCACTCATCATAAATCGCTGTTCAGGCTGGCTACCATCATCAACACAAATTAACTTGAATCTCTGTACCAGTTCTGCAGCGCGTGTGATATTCGCTTCCAACAGAGTTATACATGAAGACGCAACTTCCATGAATTGCTCAGTATCATTGCGTGTTAACGTACTTTCATTTAACTGACTTTGAAACTGCTTAAACTTGTCCTTTAACAAGGAATTTGCAGTAACCGAGGTGCCCAACGGCGTATTCAGTTCATGAGAAACTCCCACAACTAATCGACCCAGAGCAGCCATTTTGCGCGCTTCAAACAAATACTCTTGCGTTTTCGTCAGCTCTTCAAGCGCCATAGCAAGTTCATCTCTCGAGCGTTTCAGGGTCTCTGTCCTTTCTTCCACTCGCTGCTCTAAAGATGCATTAAGCTCCGAGAGCGCATATTCCGAAGCTTTTATTTTGGAGATGTTTTTAAAGGTACCAGACAAACGTAAAGCATCGCCGTGTTCGGAACGTTCAGTAACTCGTCCCCTGTCCAAAATCCACAACCAGTCGCCTGTATTCGTGAGTACCCGATAACTGACTTCATAAAACTCACTTCTCCCTTGGAGGTGATCCGTAAATCTCTGTTTCAACTCTTCAAAATCGTCTGGGTGAACAAGGGGTTTGAATACGTCGATATGAGTCCCGATCACCTCAGGTGGTAAACGCAGCCCCTCCAATTGATTTTCCCGAACCATGATCCCATTAACTAGATCCCAGTCCCACAAAGTGTCGCCACTCCCCCAAAGTGCCAAACTAAGACGTCGGTTAGCCGTTTTTACTTTCTGTAAAGCGGCAGCTTCAATCTTCAACTGGGTGTTTTTCGCCCTCCAATTGTAGAGAAAAAATAGCACCAGAAAAACCAACATAAGGCCAATTAAGTAGAGCCGATTTTGAATCTTTTGTTGCTCAAGTTCTAGCGCCTTGATTTTGTTTTCTTGTGTTAATGATTCAATCGCAAGCGCTTTGTCTTCCAGATCATGCTCAATAATCAGGGACTGAATTCGATGTTGTTTACTCCTTTCAGCTAACACCTCAGACAAAGATAAATAGGAATGGAGAGACATCAACGCTGCGTTGTAATCCCCTGTTGCTTTATATACATCTGACTGTTCACGGTAGATATTGGTGAGCAACGCTTCTGAACCATGC
The DNA here is from genome assembly GCF_000238295.3 of Pseudoalteromonas rubra. NCBI lineage: Bacteria > Pseudomonadati > Pseudomonadota > Gammaproteobacteria > Alteromonadales > Pseudoalteromonadaceae > Pseudoalteromonas > Pseudoalteromonas rubra. The sequence goes on along the minus strand of NZ_AHCD03000044.1, from coordinate 178,542 downwards.
AAACTGGCGATGCGCTCTGCGTTATCGAGCTGAATAATTGCCTTTTCAAGCGCCTCATTTTGCGTATATAAACGCGCTAGCTCCAGGCGGACCTTAGCCAAACTCGCTTCTCTGAAGCTTTTGCGGAATAGCTCAAGACTTTTAAGCAAGTGGGATTCAGCCAGAGACATGTCCCCTTTCACTCTGTACACTCGCCCCAAGTAAAGGTATGCACTTGCAACGTGTGTCGGCTTCTCCAGGTCGCCTGCTAGTGTAATGGCTTGGGTTATGTAATATTCGGCACTTTCGAGATCTCCAGCCAGGTAGTGGAGATTACCCAGCTGGTTATATGAATGGATTATCCCTCGCTGATAGTTAAGCGTGTGTTTAATCCTCAAAGATTCCTGATGCATTTCAATAGCACGCTCATAATCCCTCACATCTTTATAGTAAGTACCAAGATTACTTGTGATCACGGCAATCGAGCGATTATCCTCAAGCGCCCTGGCCATTTTGAGCGCCTCCCGTTGATGCAGTAGTGTTTTTTCAAATACCCCCATTTTTCGATACAAAGAAGCCAGATATTCGTGACTTTTTGAGGCGCTAAGCCTGTCGTTAAGTTTTAAATAGATGTCTAACCCTTGCAAATAATGACGTAGTGATAAGTCATACTGCAACAGGGATTTATAAAGCTTACCCAACACCCCATGAGCACGCCCCTCAACGGCTCTGTCTTGCACTTGATTTGACCGCTCAATAGCGAAACTAATCAACTTCTTAGCTTGTTCATAATCCCTGAGTGTGAAGGCAATTTCTCCGCGTACCAGTGCGGCTGACGCTTCAATTCCCCCAAGTCCGCTGCGTTGAGCAATTTTTTCGGACTGCATAGCCCATATTTTAGCCTGCGACAAATCGTCTTCATACAACACGGCGCGTGCCATGTATAAGTATACAAGTGCAGCCTGTCGATTATTTGGGTAGCGCTCCAGAAGCTTCAATGCTTGCTCGCCGTATGCTAATGCCAATTTCGACTTAAAGAAAAAAGACACTTTCATATAAGCAATAATCGCATCCACCTTCTGGCTTTGCTTACTTGTCTGTATCTGCTGCTCCAGCTCTGTTACATGATCAGGTTCAGATGAGCACACCGACACTGCGACGAACAACAAGGTTGTCAGGAGTAAAGTGTTAGATATAAATGAGCGCACGACTCAATACCTATTGGGGGAAAACAGCAATAAGGTTGCATGGATTTACAGCATTTCATCATGATTTCTGCCACCTAGTGCATTAAGCTTAGTTCATCAGGCGTGTTGTTCCATTCTTTATATCGCCACAGGCACTCAAGCTTATCTACTCATGCTGATAAATCGTATAGGTAGAATTTTATTACTGACAACCAAGCTGTTTTGATATCAAAAGCTAGGTTTTCGTACGAGTAAATCTAGAACTATACTCTATCGAATTAAAGTATCAGGTGACGATTAAAACACATGCACAGACTAGAAAAGGAACTTTACGAACGCATTAAAAGTGATCCTGCGCTGTTTGAGTTTGTTCAGGAGTCTTCGCTGGACGGGATCTGGTTTTGGGATCTTGAAAACCCCGAAGAAGAATGGATGAGTGATAAACTTTGGCGGACGCTGGGCTATGATCCCGACACAAAAACACATAATGTATCTGAGTGGCAGTCAATTATTAATCAGGACGACTTAGCAAATGCCATGGAAAACTTTAACCGCCACGCCGAAGACCCAAACCACCCTTACGACCAAATCGTGCGTTATCAGCATGCCAATGGTTCAACTGTGTGGATCCGTTGCAGGGGGATGATCCTCAGAAATGCACAGGGAGAGCCCATACGTATGCTCGGCGCGCACACGGATGTCACCAAAGTGAAAGAAAGCGAGCAACAAGCCATTGAAGCTTTGCGTGCCAGAGATCGCTTTTTTGCCCGTATGTCTCACGAAATTCGCACGCCTTTGTTTGGTATGCTGGGCGTTGCTGAATCACTAAAAAGCAGCGTACAAGACCCCGATATTTTACGTGATTTACACACTATTTTAGATTGCGGTGAACAACTACAATCGCTGCTCAATGACATACTCACACTGACGAAACTGGAAGCAGGAAAACTGACCACCAGCCTTGAAACCGTATCATTGCAGCACGTGTTTTTGCACCTTCAGCGGCTTTATGACGACACGGCAAGAAAGAAAGGGCTGACCTTAGAAGTCGCACAGGCGGATTGCGAAACATTATTTTGTCAAACTGACAAGGTCCGTCTGACTCAGATCCTCAGCAATCTTGTAAGCAACGCCATAAAATATACTAAACAAGGTAAGGTCTCACTCTCAGCCAACTATCACAATGGCCAATGTGAACTCATCATTCACGACACCGGTGTTGGTATAAAAGACATAGTCGCAGTGTGTGAGCCCTACTCGCAGGAAAAACATGCGGATCTCACTGGAATTGGCAGCTCCGGCCTGGGGCTGGATGTAGTTATACAGCTGTGTGATATGCTCGGCTACGAATTTTCGCTGCAATCAGAAGTAAACACAGGCACTACAGCCACCATAGGTTTGGCGGCGCAGCAGGATTTATCACAACGAAACAGCGAGCAGAAACATCAACAGCACAATCTTGAGTTAACTTTGCAACTGGGTAATGTGCTCGTGGTTGACGATAATGCCATCAATCTGATTGTGGCAAACCGAATGTTAGAAGGCCACTGTGCATTATTAGACAATGCTCAAAATGGGATAGAAGCCCTTAACAAACTCCAAAGTGGTCCGCACTATGACGTTGTGTTGCTTGACATCAATATGCCCGGTATGAGCGGCTATGATGTGCTTAAACAACTCACAGCACTCAGTTTGCCGACCACACCAAAAATCGTGATGTTATCAGCAGATGCTTATGAAGCCACCAAAGTCACTTGCCTTGAGCTTGGTGCACATGATTATCTGGTAAAACCTTACTCACAAAAACAACTGTTTGCTGTTCTCGATAGGTTGCTGTAGCACATATCTACTGACAGTGTTACAGCTCAGCACGTTCACTAAATACGGTCGCAAAATGTGGCAGCACTCGCTGGCTGATGCGCTCACCAAAGCGGCTACTGTGGTCGCCTTCAAACACTTCTACCTGTACCTTGCTATTGCTGGCCCGACTCAGCTCGCCAAGGCGCATATTCCCTTCTGAGATCCAGGGGTATTCATCTTTATTACCCACCTCTACATGTACAGATTGCAGCTTGCTCAGAACACTCGGGTTTGTATATAACCTGAGTAACTCACCAAACCCGCCTTGCCAGGCGCCTTTGCTGCTCTCAACCTCAGTATAATGGGGACCAAACACCTCACTTTGTGTGCCTGCAAACGCACTGCCATAGGCAAGCACGAGCGCCAGGTTTGAGTGATCGACCCCTTGCTGCCAGAGTTTTAACCCCTGGTAGTCGGCAAATGCATTTGCCATAAATGCCGCCGGGTCGGCCGCTTTTGCCAGTTGCTGACGAAACAGCTTATAACCTGCCACCGCTTTCTCATCAGCCAGATAGGAGTCTTGCATGCCCTGTTCGGAAAACATACCTGGGCTCATTGCATAAACATGGCCGAAGTGCTGCGGATATTTAGCGGCAAAACGCAATGCGCCTGTCCCACCCATAGAAAACCCGGCAATGGCGGTGTCTTCAGGTTGCTTGCTGATCCGATAATTTGCATCCACAAAAGGCAGTGCTTCTTTCATCACAAAGTCTTCAAAATTACCGTGCGCTTTTGAATTTACGTAGAAGCTACCACGCAAAGGGGTATCCCCGTCTAGCATGACAACAATAAAGTCCATACTGTGTCCGTCTTGCACGAATGTATCAAAACGCTTGGCCAGACTCTGAGCAAATCGAGCAGGCCAGTTATAAGCGCCTAAAAAATACAATACCGGATAATTTTGTGTGCTGGTGTCATAGTCTTTGGGTAGATAGACACTGATAGTTCGGTTTGGGTCGGTGTCGATATAACTGCCTTCAATGGCCTGAGAATAGTAAGCGTGTTGTATCAACTTTGCCTGAACAGTTGCACTTACCAGGGCTACACATGCCAGCAATGTGGTTAATAGTCTCTGCATCATCATTATTCCTTTTTATTATTTGCATCTAAGTTACCCAAAGCATATTGTTTAATCCAATATATAAATCACCTTAATTTATATCCAATGAATATAGATTGGTTCGACCTTAGAAAACTCCGCTATCTGGTTACCGTGGCCCAGGAACTCAGCTTCAGCAAAGCAGCTCGGCGACTGAATATGGCCCAACCCCCGTTAAGCCAGCAGATCAAAAAAATTGAACAACAACTGGGGTTTACTGTATTTGAACGCTCAACACGTCAGGTCTCATTAACACGCAGAGGTGAGCGGCTGATCCAACATGCTGATAAAGTACTGGAAAGTCATTATGCGTTAATGCGTTATCTGGGAGCTGAGCAGTCAAGTGAGCTACTCCCTTTGCGCTTAGGTGCCATCGGTCTGGCAATCGACGTGTTAATTGCGCCCCGTATTGCGCCATTTCACCAACAGCATCCGGACTATCTGATCGATCTGGAAGAAGGCACCACCCAGCAACTTATCTCACAATGTCACGCCCAGTTGCTGGATGCCGCGGTTATCAGGTTGCATCAACATGCCCTGTCTGATGAGCATTTATATCTTCTGAAAAAAGAGCCTTACGTACTGGCAGTGCCGCGAGCATGGCAACTCACCGCAGCAGAGCTGTGCCTGTCAGCACTGGCCAGGAAACCCTATATTAGCTATCCACGCGATTTGCACCCTGAGCTGTATGATGAAATTAACCAGGCATTTGCCATCGCACATGTGCGTCCCAAACTGGTTCAGCAAGTCAAAACCAAATCAGCCACACTGGCGCTGGTTGCTAATCAGGTTGGTTTTGCAATCGTGCCGGCCTCATTGTCTGAGCCAGACAACAAGCACATTGATTTCATACCGATAAAACAAGCTTTGCCCAGCGTAGATTACTACCTCTATTGTCGTGATTTAGAGCGGCATCCTGGGCTCAGAGCACTGCTACGTCTGCTGAAAGAAGAGCTAAACGACATGACTCCTCCTGTGCGTGAACCTGAAAAAGATGATCTAGATTTAATTTAGTTAAAAATTAATATTTATTCCTTTGACATTAGGCAACAAAAGTAGATAGCTTGTTACCGAAAATTAAAACACAAAGGAAATGAAAAATGATCACAAAAGTTAAAGCATTCACACTTGCAGCGGTTTTAAGCACTGGTTTTGTGCCAGGTATGGCATCAGCCGCTATCAACAACAATATTGGCGAGTGTGATTTCTACAGCTTATTTGAGCAATACAATCGGGACGATTATGTGACCCGGGTTAGCGCATCTGTTTCTTACAAAGGCTATCAGGATTGTGCGCTGGACAGAAACAACTATGTGAAATCTGTGCTGGCAAAAACCTCTGCGCGCAGAAATGCACTTGAGGCAGACATCCGCCAAAAGATTTATCAGAGCGTCGACGCTAACCTGAATGGCAGCTTTGACCTTGACTATGTTAACACCAACCTCAATGGCCCTATGGTATTTGAGCTACGTGAATCAGGCGGCCGTATCTTAGCAAAAGTGGGTGGTGTCGGTATCAGCTCTACGGCAAAAATTACCTTAAAAAATACCCCATCTTTTATTTTTAAAGCCTATGGCAGGATCAACTCCCCCGAAATCTGGGCAACCGCAGACTACAATGCCTTCAGTGGTGAAGTGAGTAATATCAGAGTGAACCCGGTGAACCTGAACATTGACTTTGAAACGCGCTTTTTGGGGATCAGCATCCCAGGCCTGTCAAACCTGATAGACAACTTTGTTGAGTCCAAGCTATCGAGCATGGCATATGCCGCCATTAACAGTGATAAGTTAACCGGTTCTCGTACTATTTTCTCCCTGGATAAAGCGATCCCGAGCGGTGAATTTTTCTACGGTGGTGAAGATTTGGGTGTGAAGGCAAAAGATGCGATTCGCCACATCATCAGTGGCCAGTCCGTCCGTATTTCAGTCTCGGGTAATTCACTGGGCTATACCACGCATTCCGCTTCTTTAAACGTTAAGCTCTCTGACACGCTGGAAATACAGTTAGATAGTCAACGCAGAAAGAACCCGCTGGGCCCTGATAACTGCCCAGTAACCTGCCACTAGAAAACTTAAAAAGTAATCTGAGGCACCGCTGTCAGTGCCTCATATTTCTGAACTCAACGCGTGCTTACTTGATCACCCACTTTAGGTAAGGCGCGTTTATCTAGCAGTTTAAAATCACGCAAATCGATCAGGGCACTGAAAACCTGTTCCTGTCGGCGATACACTATCAATAAGTTGCCCTGTTTGTTTACAGCCTGTGTTATCAGCTCGCTGTAACCGCTGATGATTTCGGTGTAGCCGGAGCCATCAAGACGACTCAAAGCAAAAATAAAATCATCATTGTAATCCAGCTGCTGATCCGCATTACTGTCTTCATTGATGAGCTCGTAGAAAATCGCCTCATTTTGCTCATTCAGCCGAGAGCCTTCTTGTTCCAGGGTACCGAAGCGATAGATAAGCTGATCCACTGAGTCGAACAGCCAACGTGATTCATTGGTACTGGCGTTGACCAAAATGGCGTTTTTCATACGCGACTCTCGATAACTGCTATACATTTTGTGTGGCCCACTCTGGCGATTAAAACCTTCTACCATAGAGAGCTCTGTCGCGTCGACAGTCAGCTTTTCAGATTCCAGTGGGATTAAAAAGTAATCGTAGTCTCCCAGTTGTACCGGATAACCCAGGTCCCAGTTCTCTTCCTGATCTTTATCCTCAGCCAGGTTCAACGGTACGTTTTGCTCATTACGCTCCCTGAACAGGTCCTTGCTGACTTCATAAACAAAGAGTGCGCCCAAAGACAACGCCATTAGCAAAATGATCAGGCCGTTAATCCGCCAGATCCAGGAAAAAAAAGTCTGTGTTTTCATAGTGGCACAGGGTCCTGTGTAGTGTGATAATTTACTACTATGCCTTTATTTCAGGCACAAAAAAAGGCGCTGATCGCAGCGCCTTCTCATTATGGGTGTTATGCCTGAGAGGTCATGGGCTCAGCGCCAATTGACTGTGCCTTCATTTCCTGCGCATACACGCGTTTCGTTGCGGCCATACAAATAGCAGCCAATAGCAACAGCATAGTATCCACCAGCAAAACGTCCCGCAGCGCAGCACCGTCGAGCAGGCTGGACGTGCTGTAGAACAAGGTCCAGTCGCTGATAGCCGTAATTGCAAACAGCGCAGCAGACGCGCTCAGCAACGCCTTACAGAACAGCTTTTGGTTGCTCATCAGTTGCGATACCACAATACTGATAACCCAGATAAGGTAGAAGCTCAGTTCAATCAACTCTACCCGCCCCAGATACTCAACCGGCAGCGCTCGTGCCAGTACGAACCCTGCCGCAGTAGCCGCCACAACACCAATAAAGCTTCCTGAGGTTAAGCGCCTTACAAAATTAAGGCTACGCTGGCTTTGGTTACGTTGTTTAGCGCGTTTAGCAATCCACATCAGATTACCTGTGATGATCACATAGGCAGTCGCCAGACCAAACAAGAAAAACGCCAGGCGCATGCCATAACCCGCAAAATCACCAAAATGCAGACTGGCAATGGTCGACAAGCCGCCACGCACGGCATTGTCATAGTTGTCCATGGTCAGATAAATTTGCTCCTGACTGCTCATCAGATAGCGCACTTCACGCCACAAGGAAAAGTCTTCGTTACTGGTCGCGGCGAACACCAAAATCGCATTCTCATCACCAAAGTGCTCAATGCTGATCCTTTGTATAGTGACATCACCCATAGTAGCCATAGCTCGACGATACATGTCATCGACGCCTGTCATGGCCATACGCTTATCGACTTCTTCGAGGTGAGGCTGATCGAACCCGGCCGCATCCAGCAAGGCTTCCTGATTGCCCTGATACAAAATTACCGCGTAGGAGATCTGGTAAATAATCACCAAATTAAATACCAGGCCAGTAAATGCATACATCAGGTGCATCGGCAGGCCCATAGTACCTATCAGGTTATGTGCATCAAGCCATTTATCTTTATTACCGTCTTTTCGATACTGAAAGAACTTGCTGAACAATTTGCGCCAGTGGATCACTATGCCACTCAGGATCGCCACAAAAAAGAACAAGGTAACCAGACCAACAAAATACAAGCCTGCGCGTCCCAGCCCCAGGTCGTAGTGCATTTTGTACAGGAAGTGAGCATAGTTATGCGTATCGCTGCTGGCTACGATTTCCCCTGTAATAGCGTCCAATAATAAGGCCTGATGAAGATGGTCTTCACCGGTGATAGGATCTGGCTGAGCCAGCTCGCTCTCAAACCGGGCCTCAATAAACGGATTGTGCTGGTCAGGGGCATATATAAACATGCCACCATGCATATCCACCTGATAATTTTTCTCAATAGTGGCAATGGCTTTATCAAAAGCCGGATGCTCAGTGTTATGAGCAGCATCAACCAACAAAGGAGTGCGTTCCCAGCTGGTGATATTGTCCTTAAACAAAGTAATAGCACCGGCAAAAAACACCACAAACAAGACGGTAGAAATGATCAGACCGACCCAGGCATGCGCATTGGTCAGTGATTTAAGGGTTTGATTGTTCATTGTCTGATTTACCTCAGCACCATCAGGGCAGTATTAAGTAAAACGGATGGCACCAGCGCCAACATCAAGGCCCTGAAAGACTTCCAGGCCGAAGGAAATGAGTAAGCCCATACCAGCGCCGCAGCCCAAATGGGAAACGCCAGAATAAGGCCAATTAAGAGACGGGTTCCCTCTGAAAATGGCAACAGTAAATTCAGGTTAAGCACCACAGAAATGGATAAGAACAGACCAATGAACAAACCCGATAGTGTTTTAGGCCACATAGCTTGCTCCCCCAAAAAGCAGGCTAAACAAACACACGCCTCCCGTAATCGACAAGGTGCGCCCTCTGGAATAACCCGAGCTAATCGTCACCGTAAACAAACTCAGCATAAACACCACCAGCGCCGCCAACATCGACGAAACCCAGGGGTAATCAAAGCTAAAAGTTACAATACCAAGTAAAAATAAAGACATAGCACCAAATCCAGCTAAAGGTCTGGGTAGTGCACGCGGGATGACAATTTGTCGCTGACTGCCGAGATACAAACTCAGTGCAGCAAGCCAAAGCGGGATAATTGCAATAAAACTCATATTTATACTAATCGTTATCATTTGCAATTATGGTACGGTTTTAAAACCAGACATTCAACTACAAAGCACAAAATATAGTCGCTCTGGCGCGAAGGTCACCCCTATTCGGTCATTATCTGTGTGTCCTGGTCATGGCTATTCAGCTTCATTAAAGTTTTGTTTCTTTGAACAATTTCTGCTTGCAACCCCGATGACTTTGGGATTAGATGAATTCAGGGCTGCATGAATAGGGTCCTCACTAGCCGATACATAAAGTATTGCTGCATATCCACGCACTCTGACAAAATGATCAGAATCAGAACAAGGAAAGGACCATGCATATTGAACTAAAACAGGCCTGCGATATCGACAAACCCTATTTGTTAAACCTACGCCTGCAAACTATGGTGGAGCACCTGGAACGGGAGGGGGTTTTTCTCAGTGACGAGGCACATTTGTGTCGGCTTGAGGAAGACTATGCTCATTCTCACTTGCTGATCATTGATCAGGTAACGGTCGGTACCCTCAAATTCCGACTGAGAGACAAGCAAGTGGAAGTGATGCAGTTACAAATTGATCCTCAATACCAAAAGCAGGGGCTTGGCCGTAACACACTCAGGCACATGTTTGCGCAATATCCCGAACACACTTTTCTCCTGACTGTGCTTAAACATAATCCGGCCCGTCATTTATATTTTTCACTGGGCTTCAGAACCTATGATGAAGACGAATTTGAATATCATATGCGCCGGCCAGCACAGAGTAAATTTACTGCTTAGTTTGCACAGAGCCGGATAACAGACGCTGAAAATGTAAATCAATCAGTCCGTCAATGGCTGCCTGATTGCGCACGATGGCCAGATTGAACTGCTGCAATTGTTGTTCACTGAACAAGCCTGGCCGGATCATATAATGTGCGGGGTTTTTATGGACGGTCAGACGACTTGCTCTCACATGCGCCTTGTAGGGGTTACGATTTATTAAATAAATACCCGTGAACAAATCTTCCACCGCATAGTCGACACGCTTTTTGACCAGCAAATCAAAACGCTCTGTGGCCAGGTTAATATCCACCACACAATCCGGACACTGCTGAACTATGCGTGAAAAGGCGTCGCCATAGACACTGCCGCGATTCACGGCCACGATAGATTTGGTTAAAAAGCTTAAGGTTGGCGCAAATGCACTTTGAGGACTCAAAGGGTTATCAACGTGACGAAATAACTGCATCACCTCATCCCGGTACGGCAAACTGAACTCCGAAAACCGACGTCGTTCCTGGGTAAAGCTGGCTGCAAAAATCACATCGACTTTGCCTTTTTTAAATTCTTCAAAGGTACGGCTGGATGAGGGAAATGATACATAGCGCCAACATAAATTGGCACTTTTCAGGACCAGCTCGAGGATCTCAATATCCAGCCCGTGATATTGCTCGTCTACCCGGTAAGAATAGGGTGGCCAGTTGTCGCTGGCACTGACCGTAACGGTTTGCGCACAGGTCTGTGCCGCTGAAAGAAATGGGGTAAAGATCAGCATACTGGTCAGCAAAAAGCTAACACAATGACGAAAAAGTCGCATTTTACCCACCTCACCAACTAATTACCTGTTTATAACATAGCATTCTCTTTAATCGACCACTTTATAAAGTCATAAACTTTACACAACAAATAAAATCAAGCTAATGATTTTTATGACTTTTATAGAAACCCCATCACGGGTACAATCATAAACTGGGTAAGCTAATGCTCTACTCTTAGGATTTTATTTTTAAACAAAGGAAAAACAATGAAAAAGCTCATTGCCAGCGCAGTTGTGGCAATCGCACTCAGTGGGTGCACATCCGTCAACATCACCAGTTATGTTGACCCTAAGTTTCGTTCTGTAAAATACGCCAATATTTTGGTGGATGCAAACATGCAAGACTTCGCCATGAAATCAACATTGGAAACGGCTGTATGTGACCAGTTTGCTAAAAAGCTCAGCGAAGTCACTTGTCTAAAAGCAACAGACCATTTCCCGCCAACACGCCAATACACACAGCAAGAGTGGCGTACACAGTTCGAAGGCTCAGGTGCACAGGCCAGATTGCAGATAGAATTGCTATCCAAAGAAAAAATGGCCATAACCAGTACCAGAATGAGTGCCAATCAGTTTGGTTTTAATAGTTTCAGCTCAAACACGACCACGAATATCGAGAACAAGTTTCAAATTACCATGATTGATAAAGGCGATCAGGCCGTTGCCATGACAGCAACGGGTGTACTCAAAGCGCAGGAAACTATTTTTGCCGGAAATAAAGCCTATATGCGCGTCCTGGCGAAAGAGATTACTAAGGAGCTGCTTAAAAAGCAGTTGCTAGAAACGCGTCAGGCAAGTTCCGATAAATAAGCGCTATAGACAGCAACTTTGTTTATAAGCCCTTTTGATATGCGACGTGAGCGCATCTAGCCAGCATTGGCTCACAATGCTGGCATCACTATTCAACTCAGCCATCAAACCCACTTCTTGCGTGCGAACAAAACGAACCTGTAACCAATGATAGCGCTGCGCGAACGCAAATACCTGCTCATCTGTCAGCCAGTCCTGCCCACTCAGACCAAACCTTGGCTGAGCAAACAACTGCTGCTCCGGCAATTCACTCTGATCTGCAAAAGCGACCGACACTCTGGGTGCCTGGGTTTGCACCAGCGTTTTAAATGCCTCATCTATGCTAAACATACTTAGCCAGCCATAACTGTGCCCACCCACCGGGTATCTGGCTAAATCCGCTTGCGTCTGTGCCAATTGTGAACCAGGTTCCTCACCCGCATGCAGCAGCAACGGCGCACTGTGAGCAAACCAGCCCACAGCCTGCCCCACTTCCACCGAGATCCCGCTGTCATCGCCTGTGAAAGGCTGTCTGCCATTGTTTTCCAGTGCCACCGCAACGGCATTGTCACCGCTACATTGATGGTAACTGTGTGCCAGGGCAGCAAATAACACCACTTGTAGTGATGTGCCCTGACGGGCTAAACGCGGCAATAGCAGAGCTAGCTGCTGTGGATTGGCCAACTGTACCTGGCTATAAATAGGCTTATTGTTGTGAAGCTTTGTGAGTTTACGCTCCGCTTCCTGACAAAATGCACCACGCGTGCTGAGCGCTTCCCGCCAGTAGCTGAGATCGGCATTAAAATGGCCCGCCATGACTGCATTGTGACATTGCCGCTGCCAATGCAATAGCGCCCAGTCTCGCTGTCTGTCGAAGTGTTTGGGGGCGTTCAGCAGGCTTTCGAGGTCGCTACTGAGTACTTGCAAGCTGATATCATCCACCAACAAATGGCTGATCCCTACCGCGACTATATGCCCATAGCGACTGCGATAGCTGGCGATGGAAACCAACTGTTCAGTCAACGAAGACTCTGCCAAACAAGCTTTAAATGCCGCTCGGGCTTGCTGTTTAAAATCATCAAAGCTCGATACCGTGAGCTCAGCACTGAGGTGTAAAGCCCCTTTACTCACATGCTGCGTCATGTTTACGGGGTCAAAGCGCAACCTTAAAGCCGGGTATTTCAGCAGTAATATACGCACAACCTGATGGACTTTTTCGCAGCTCAGCTGTTGTTGAGTAAACAACATAGTACATACCTGCCAGCGCTCAATCCCATCAATATGGATCATGGCCAGCTTATTAGGCAGAGCAAAGTTAAGCAACGCTGGCTCAAAACGTAATGAGGTGCGAGCTGATGAAGACGTTAACCGGGCCAAAGGTACATCGCTGAGCAACTGACTTAACGATACTGACCAGCCATGTTGTCTGGCACGGGTTTGTAACGTCAGCGCTTTCAGCGAGTCACCTCCCTGTGCTTTGTAACCTTTGTCCCTATCGAGTTCGGCCAAAGATACATTCAGACTTCGCGCCACCAGCTCTGGCAACGTTGCCACCTGTTCGCGTTGCTGTAATCTAAGTTCGGCAACACGCTTTAAAGCTGGCTTATCAATTTTACCAATCGCAGTGGTTGGCAGCTGCGTGTAATAAAAAAACTGCGCTGGCAACATATAGGCAGGTAACGCCTCGCTCAGCATTTTACGCAGCGCGGTCGTATCCGCATCATTGAGGTCGCCCGCTATAAAAGCGATCAGCTGAGTGTCAACACATAATACCGCCGAACTGTGGATGCCCGGGTACTGATCCAGCACGGCTTCAATGCCTTCCAACTCAATCCGATGGCCAAGCAAGTTAACCTGATTGTCCAGCCGCCCAAGATAGGTGATCAGCCCCTGCTCATCCCGGCACACCAGATCGCCACTGCGATAGAAGCGCTGCGTCCTGCCAAGGCGCGCCATTGAAATAAACTGCTGGGCTGTTTTTTGCGGCTCTGCCAGATATTCCAGAGCAACCCCTGCACCACCGATCAGTAACTCACCTTGTCTGGCCGGTCTGCCCTGCTCGTCCACAATCAGCAAAATACTGCCCGCCGAAGGCCTGCCAATGGGCACCCGACTGCGCTTTAAATCTGCCCGGGTTACCTGATGTAAGCAGGAGGTCACTGTGGCTTCGGATGGACCATACTCATTATATAATGCAATGTGTTCAAACAAATTAAGCCTATCCCATTGACGTACTATGTTGTGACTGAACTCTTCACCGCCAAGGATCACCGTACTCAGGTGCATGCTCGACAGCCAGTGACGTGCTTTGGGGTCTGCCAAAAAGTTCGCCATCAAACTGGGGGGCACATCAATATGGGTGATTGCCTGCGAGATGCAGACCTTTGCAAACTCGGCCGGATCTAGTACTGAACCTTGTGTGAAACACACACAAGCTCCGGCTGACAGAAACATCAATAATTGCTGCAAAAAGGCGTCTGTTGAGCTGGATAAAATACATAAGGCACGATTGCCCGGTGTCAGCTGGTATTGTTGCTGAGCGGCCTGGATCTGCTGAGCCAGGCTGTGCCGCGAAATCGCGATGCCCTTTGGCTGGCCTGTGCTGCCAGAGGTATACACATGGTAGGCAACGCGCGTAGTCTCATCCTGATTGTCTGTCGATACATTACAAGTCGCCGATGCATCATCGGCCAAAACGCAATCCAGCTCGACTCGACAACTTGGACCACCTAAACCTGGGTCATCCTGACTATAAAGTACAACGCGCGCGTGGCTGCGTGCCAACATATGCTGCTTGCGTGTAACAGGAAAATGCACGTCCAGACAGACAAAAGTACCGCCAAGCAACAGTACGCTGATTATCCCCACGGCGCTTAAGCGCGGATCATCGCCATACACAGCAACACAATCATTTGACTGAATTCCCAAGCTGCGCAGCTGCTTAACACATCTCATCACTTGCCCGCGCAGTTCGCCATAATTGCAGGTCCAGTTATCGCCCTGAAGTGCCACAGCCTGACTCGGCTGATTCAGGATATTGGCGACCATATCGGCCAGGTTGACTACGCTCATGCCGACTCCCTGTGGGGTGCAAGCCCGGTAAAGCCATTGACACCGAGCAGCATATTGCTCCAATGTATCAGCTCCTGACCTTCCATCCAGGGCTCATCATTATCAAAGGTATATTTACGGGTAAACGCCAGCCCGGGCCGGCTGTGTTCAACCAGCTCGTCATGAAAGGTGGCCACCAGCAGAGCGACCTGAGCATTTGGGCACACTTGCTCAAGCGTCGCTTTTAATTGCAGCGTGTTAGCCAGGATCTCGTCCGGCGTTTCAAACTGCCAGTCGGCATTTTCTTCCAGCGCCACACTTAAAAAAAACAGCACACTGTCAAGTTCGGCCAGTTCAGAAAAGAAGCGATTGCAAATACCATCAAACTTCTCACGAAATGCGGGATACTCACGCACCAGATCATGATTTTCAACCGCAAAGTCATGGGCAGAAAGATATCCCGCTGAGCGATCGGCATATTTTCGATATTCTTTGCAATCAGGTTCATAAGGCTCCAGGTTCTCCAGTAAGAGTACCTCTTTGCACCGCGTTTGCAGTGCCTTGTCGAGATCGGCCACAGAACGACCACCGATCCAGTCAAATGGTCCACGCCGACAGCCCAGCTCCAGCTGACGGGTCAAATGACGGGGACGGCAATCCATGCCAAGACTGTGTACACGGCTATACTGCCCAGCAATGAAAGGGTTACCAGTTTGGGCTACAAAGTGATTGCTCATGCGCACGCTCCTTTACCTTGTAGTTTGTTCAGACAAACTCGTCCTATCACCCGCCACCAGGTTGGCACTTCCAGCAGTACGCGTGCAAATGGAATAAGACACAACTTCAGCTTATGGTAGGGAATGGTGCGAAACTCGTCGCTGGCTTTGCTGTACAACCAGAAGGTTTCAACAAAGCCCAGTGCCGTCCACGTCAAAACCAGGGCCACGCCGGCAGTACTGCTGATGAGAAATGCCAGCAGTAAGATCAGCGGCATTAATAAAAAAATGCTCACTGAAATCATATCGATCCGATGGCGCAGTCCCAATACGGTTTTCTCTGCCATCTGGTTGCGATAAAACGCCGCTTTATGCAGCGCGACCTCCACAAACCCTTGCGACCAGCGCCGACGCTGATGCAATAAAGCACCGAAGGTTTGCGGCGGCTGTGTCAGCGCCTCGATCTGAGGTGCGTAAAACACCGTATAGCCCAGCTCCAGACCCAGCAAACACGTTTCTCTGTCTTCACCGCTGCGCAGCCCGCTGTGCCGGGACAACAGATCTTCTATGACTGGCCGCTTATACAAGCAGCCCGCACCCGGCATAATTGGCACACTGCCCTCATTCTTACTGAATTGATAACTCGCTCGCTCCAGCGCATATTCCAGCATCTGAAACTGCACCGCAGGCGTGCTCCCGGCTGTGGGGCGCATACTGAAATAGCAACCCATTGCAGTGGCGTCCGCCGCTAACTTATTGTATATATCAGGCAGGTTATCCAGTCCCTGAAGCTCAGTATCAAAGTCGGTAAAAATGATGTACTGATGAGACAAAGCTTGGATCACAGTGTAAAGCGCCCCAATCTTTTGGCCATTTGGCGTCACCCGGCTGAGGCTAAGATGTGTTAGCTGCTCTGTGTTGGCCAAGAAGGGTTGATCGGTAGAGCCATCATCAATCAGGATAATATCAAGTTCGGGATGACGGGCTGCCAGCCCATCAAAGTAAGCCAGTCGCTCGGCAAAGTGTGTTTTATCACCCGCTTCATTGTAAAACGGCACCAATATTGCCGTCGTTTGCGTTGTCACCCTTGGTGCCAACCAGGTTAACTGATAATCTTTCATAGCAAGCTCCTTAGTGGGATTTAACCAGCGACAACGACTGTGCCGGATAGGGATGAAGCTGACCATCACGCATCAGGTAATGGCAGTCACAACAATCAAAGTACGCCTCATCATGGGTGATCACGAACAGGGTTTTGCCCATGGCCTTCAATGTCGGTAACCACTGACGGTAAAACACCTGACGACTTTCCGGGTCGATGTTGGCGGCAAATTCGTCCAGCACCAGAATAGGACGTTCTTCCATCAAGGCCTGCACCAAAGCCAGGCGCTTCATCTGGCCTGTCGACAAGCGGGTATTGGTAAAGCAGCCGTCACGAAACTGCACTTTGTCGCTCAACGCCAGCTTGTCCAGCCATTGATTGATCAAGGCCTCATGCATCGGCTGACCATAGCGATTGGCAAAGACCACACTGTCGGCGGAGATGCCGGAAAACAGCTGGCGATAAGCCAATAGCTGAACATCATCCAGTTGGGTGTTATCAAGCCAGATCTGGCCGCTTCGCGGCGCATACAAGCCACTGAGTAAGCGCATAAAGGTCGTTTTTCCGGAGCCATTACCGCCAGATATAAACACGATATCGCCTTGATTAACCTCCAGATTAATCGGCCCCACAGTGAACCCTTGCTGGTACTCAAACATTAACTTGTGGAGCGTCAGCCGATGCGAAAACGACACGTTAGATGGCGCAACACTCTGCTCCCCGGCTTCACTGGCCAGTTGCTTGATTTCAGATAACTTTTGTTGAGAAACCTGGAGCTGACTAAGCACCCGGAACAACTCCATACTGCTGTGGAACGGGCTCACCATAAACAAAGTGATGATCACAAAACTGATACTCTGCTGGGGCGATAAGGCAAACCACAGCGGCGCAACAAATACTGCCACGGCAGCCAATAGATAAAGTGCGGCCATCAACATCAGCTGATTATGCGCAAAACGACATTCCGCCATGATTTTATTGTGCTGGACCGCAGTCGCATCCCGGGTCAGATGTTCCTGATACAGCGAGTCATTGCGCACAGCATTTTGCTTCACTTCCCGGATCCCCATCAGCAGATCGTGCAAGTGTGTAAAGAAGCTGTCCTCAGCCTCTCGCGCACGTTCATATCCCTGATGAATGCGGGCAAAGCGTAAGCAATAGGCCGTCACTGCAATCGCTATCAGACCCAGTGCAAGTAATGCCCCCATAGGGGCAATCACAAACATGTAAATCAGTGCCGCTATCACGGTGAATAGGTGTCCCACACTTAACGCGACGAACTGATTAAGCTGGCTGAGTGTGTTGGCATCATAAGCAATCGCCGAGAGGATCCGCTCCTGGCCAAATTGCTCAATCATCTGTAACCGGGCGTGACGCACCGCATCCAGAATATCCAACCGCACAGTCTTGATAGTGGTTTCGGTCAGTCGGATCACACTACGCTGAAAGGTCAGCTGCACCACCACAAAACCCATGAATGCCACTGAAAACCACACAGCGCCCTGAGCCAGGCTGGCCGAATTGCTGCTATCCAGTTGCAGTGCCATGGTGAAGGTATGTAGGATCAAAATGGTGGTGCAAGCGCTTAAGCTGCTCAATAAAACCAGTTTGAGTGACAGCACCTGCCACAAGGCTCTGCATTTTTCTATCATGCCTGTCCTCCCAGACTGCGGGCATACAAACGCGGTGAAAGCTGCCATAACACGCCACCGAGCAACAACGAGCCGTAATACCGCAGATAACCATGAGTGCGGAACTTACGCTCGTTGTGAACAAAGTAGCTTTGACTAAGCCACACATAATGTCCCCCCTCGCGCTGGCAACGCACGCCCAGATCGGTGTCTTCGCCACGCAATAAACGTGTGTTGAAGCCACCAACGGTTTTAAACAAGTCGGCCGAAACAAAACAATTGCCGCCCATGCTCAGATGACGCTGATTAAAACGATTGATATCAGTCGCGACAAAACGACCGAGCCAGTGACCACTGTCGCTCCTCAGTGGCGCAGTGCCATACACAGCTCTGTGCTTGTCTTTGGTAAACTGAGCAATCTGCGCTGGTAGCTGTGCACTGCACACAGTATCAGCATCGAGAAATAGCAGCATGCTGCCACTTGCCTGTGCAGCGCCATAATTACGCGCCGCAGCGGCACTGCCTGCTGAGATAGTAAAGACCTGTTCAGTGTAGGCCCTCGCCACCTGTACGGTAGCATCCGAGCAGGAATCACAGACCACGATCAGCTCAGCATCCAGAGGCAACTGCTCAACCAATAGCGGTAAAGTCACTGCTAACGTTTTTGCTTCATTATGAGCAGGCAAGATCACGGACAACATACGCACCTCTAGAGTAAAAAGTTATGCGCGTCGGGACATGCGTTGAGCACCTTTAGGCTTTGCTCACGCATCGTCTTAGCTGCGCGCTGGTATGGCTCAGATGCAATGAGCTCCTCAATTGGGGTATCGAGTACATTACCAAATACCAGATCAGGGAACTGCTTGGTCATCACCAGCTTGCCACCAATATCAACATCCAGTTTCACACCCATTTTGAGATAATGTGGCCGTGCTGGCATTTTGCCGCGATAGTACTGACGGATTTCATCCGCATCATAATCCGGCCCGAACAACACCGGGATCTGTGCCGGATAGGCACGCAATGTGTCTATGGTGTCGATGACGTGTTCAATATAATCCGGGCGAAAGTCCCCCATATCAAATCCGGTATAGGAGTTAGGCACAGTGTCGAAGTCTTCACAAAAGCGGTGGTATTCGCTGCGCGCCATCATGTCCACGACCCACAGGTGGTTGTAGATCATCCAGTCAACACCGGCCTGTTCGCACTCATTAAGTAACTCAGTCGCCCGGTCCAGGTTTTTGGCCATCATGGTGTTCTCTACCCCGATCAGCCACTGCTTGCCCTCTTTTTTACCGTCAGCCAGCAACTTAATACCGGCCATGGTTTTGTTATAGGTGCCTTTACCCCGGATCGAGTCATGGATGTCTTTCGGTCCGTCGATGGAAATCAAAAAGGCCAGCTGATCATGATACTTACTCAATACCTCAAAGTGGCGCTTAATCATCAGGCCATTCGTACAGATGTAAATAAAGCACCCGGCTTCAGCCAGGCGGCTAAGAAACTTAGGAAAATCAGGGTGTAAAGTGGGCTCTCCCCCGGTCAGTATGATGTCGCAGCGCTGACGCTCGACAAAATCAAACAAATGACCACTTTGCTCATAAGGGATGGCCGTGGGATCCAGGCCATGGTGAAAGCCTGTTTCACGCCACTGAAAGCACTGTTCACAGCGCAAATTACAGCTGCTGGTCATTTTAATGACCAGCTTGCAGATATTATCTGCTTCGATTTTTCCGCTCGCTGCATAGCGTCTGAGGGCGTTAGCCACTCGCTCGGTGCTGGCCT
This sequence comes from Pseudoalteromonas rubra, assembly GCF_000238295.3. Classification (NCBI taxonomy): domain Bacteria; kingdom Pseudomonadati; phylum Pseudomonadota; class Gammaproteobacteria; order Alteromonadales; family Pseudoalteromonadaceae; genus Pseudoalteromonas; species Pseudoalteromonas rubra. The sequence continues at coordinate 158,653 of NZ_AHCD03000044.1, read as the reverse complement.
GATGATGGGCGGTAAACCCTGGGTTTCTGACCATAAAATTCTGATGTGCCTGCGGTAATTCGCTGACCGCCAGTTGCGTGGCTTTCTTAGTCCACATAATCGACTCCTACAATATTATTTGCTACTTGCGAGTAAATGATGACAAATCTGGTTTGATGCATTGGCGTTCACTAAAGTGGCAGCCTTCATGATGGTCTGGCTGCGCAGTGATGCCGATGCCTGTATCTGGCTGAGCAAGTCACTGAGCTGCTGATCATTGCGTGCATTCAATGCCGCGCCCTGAGCGACAAACACCGCTCGATTGTGTTGCTCTTGCCCGGGTAAAGCGCCATGAATGATCAGGCAGGTATTGGCCAGGGCCGCTTCGGTCAGGGTCAGACCACCGGCTTTCGTAATTATGATGTCCGCTTGGGCGTAGTAAGGCTGCATATCCGACACAAACCCGGCCAGTTGCAACTGATGTTGGGCTATTTCTTGTGCAAAACGAGCCCGTAGTTGCTGTTGTAAAGTCTCGTTCTGGCCGCAAATGACCGTTACCGTACCCGATGGATCCTGAGCCAATAACAACGCCACTGTTGAAGCCGAAATGCCCAACCCCCAGCCACCGCCACAGAGTAAAATGTTCAGAGCAGCCTCGTTTTTCTTCGCGGTATCTTTGTCTGTAACCGTTAAGTCCCGGGCTACCTCAGTCGGGATCCCCAGCGGCAATATGTCGGTCCCTCTGGCGCGATGCCAGTCCAACACAGGATGACTGTACTGATGAGAAACAAACAATTGAGTTAACGGGGTCCGCCAGCCATTAGAGATTTGATAATCACCCAGCACGCCACTGACTTCGACCTTATGCCCTGCCAGTCTGGCAAAATAACGGGCAAAAAATGCACCGTAATAACTACAGGCAACCACTTGGTTATGGCGACGCAGCACCGCTTTCGCTTCTTGCAGCTTGTCATTGCCTTTAAGCGCCAGCCACAGCGGTAACAGTCGATAGAGAAACGGGTAAAACCAGCGGCTTGCATATAACTTGCTGTGATGTTGCTTACCCGACATGCACCACTGGTAATACTGACCAAACAGTAAGTCGGACAGCCACTGTGGCAAAAGATCGGACACTGACATCAGCTCAACGGTTTTGCCTTGTTTACGAAAACCGCTCGCCAGAGCCTCTGCCAGTGCTCGTGACCCCGCGCCAGACTCCACATATAACAGGAGCATGCTACTGAACCCGCTCAAGTGGACGTGTGGTGTTAAGCCATAAAGCTCTAACTTCAGCCAACTCCAGCTTCATCACCACCATATCCTGTTGCGGACCATAGAAGCTTTCGAAACGACCCAAAGAAGTAAACTGCAAAGAATGATAGATATTGAGAATATTGGACTGCGTGGTGTCGGCAAACACCTCAATATACAGCTCTTCATAGTTGGTTTCTTCCAGCAAGACCTTTAGGGTATCGAGCAGCATTGCCATTTTTACCAGAGGTGAGACATCTTGGTCAGCTACAAACCAACCACCCCAGACAATGCTTTTTGGGTCCCATAAGCGATAATGATAACCGGACATGCCAACCAGCTGTTCGCCTTGTTTAAAGCACCAGTAGTGACGACCATTGTCTATCCCCGCCGCCAGACAACGACGATGAAATTCAATGGTGCGGATGGTATCTTCGTTCAGTCCATCTACCATAGCATGCTCGATAAATTCGAGTTGCTCGTCGCCAAATGACACCGCTGTCTTTTCGAGTTGCTGATGACGCATAAAGCGCTCGGTACGGCGCATTTTTTGTACCAAAAGTTCTGCTCTGCGATCTTTAAATTGCTGTTCCATATCCGGCCACCCATTTTGTTGCTTTGCTTTGATGGGCTGCAAGTTATTATAAGTATTGGATAAAATCGCTTATGAAAAAGTGATGAATGGTTACGAGAGCCCTATGAAGGCTGATCAATGGTTATTCTAACTGATGATAAAACAGCCCATTTCAAAGCCATTAACATGGTCTTTTTTGCTTAACAACAGGCTACAGAATCCGTCTTATTTCCGAGCTGGAAAAGCACGTTTATCTGTGTCATCTTAACCGGAACTTGTGCAAACAAAGAGGCCAATCATGCCGATAATCAAGCCACAATTTTGCTGGCTGATACCACTCTTTTTGTCTTTAATGGCATGTGTATCACCGCCACCCAAGGTCGTTGAATGGCCAGGCGGCAATTTGTTGTTATCAGAAGAGGCGGCTACATTCAGCGGCGAAGTTGGACGGCGAACATTCGAGGCGACTATCTCTGCACTGTGGCATGAAGGCGCACACTGGTATGTCATTTATGCCTGCAGCGCTTATGAGCAAAACACGGACACAGAGCGTTTTTCTGTTGGTGAGATAACCTCTGAGTCAGCGCCCATCGGTACTCCTATCACACTTGATTGTGGCTTAGGCGTTACTTTGACTGTACGACCGTGATTATGGGCCGTTATAGTGCAGAGGGAAAGGCGGCTGTGATGCCACGCAAAACGCCATCAACGGGTTCATCCAGAACAAGAGCCCGTGTCGAACGTGGGATGATGGATGAAGAGGGTCAGATTTGTGCTTTACCGTAAGACACCTGAAATGGCTATTCGAAATACCCAAACACCAGCCAGAATAAGAAAGCGCACCACATGGTCACAACAACTTTCCCCGTCATGCAGGCCTTGAGCAGGTATCAGATTGCGGGCGATTGGAGTGCCGAGCAATACGCAAACCAAAGAACCACCTTAAACAAAAATGTCCCGAAAAACATCCCAACAAGCCTTGCACTCATTAAATGGTTGAGTTAAATTGCCAATTCAAACAACTTGCACACACAGTTTTAACAAACAAGGAAACAAACATGAAATTAAAGTTAAGCAAAAAGAAGATGAAGACTTTGTCAGCTGACAACTCAAATCTGCCATTTAATATGACACCAAATGTTGCGGGTGCAAGAGTCAGAACCACTGGTTGTGCTATAAACAACAGTGAAATCGGCTTAACACATTGCCTGGAGTTCACATGCGGTGTTGATGGATGTCGAGGCACCATCTAAGGTAGTTTATAATAAGCTCTTAGCCATCCTAATAAGGATGGCTGTTAGCGTAAACTGCTTTATCAGAGATTTATTTTAGCTATATGTCATAGCATTTCATCACCGCTTTGGACACACCACTTTCTCGGCTTTTAGGTGATACATTTCAATATCCGGATGACTGAAAAACCCCACTTCCCAGGGGTTTTTAGAGATAAACAACTCTCTCACTTCATTAAACAAAGCACTGTTGGTGGCTATCTGATGCACCCGCCCGGTGATGATGGAGTAGTTCCATTCAACATAGTTTTCAAAGGTAAAACTGGCACGATTGTCGATGGCAAAGTAGCACTGATTATCGCGCTTCATCAGGCTGGATTTAAAGGTTTGTGGCAGAGTAATAAAAAAGACATCATCATCGGTACTGGATAAAAACGCCATCACTGTGGTGTGCGGTTGTGATTGCGCCTTAGTGATCAACACCCCGACTTTGTTGTCGTGTTCCTCATCATCCATCACAGGGGTTGTCGTTAACGGCGTGCATGACAAAGGCGTTTGCACACGCGGATCGACTGGAAACTCATACCCCGGCGCACGGTATTCCAGTTCCACCGAAATCCCGTAATAAACCTGATACTCAATTGGAGAAACGGTTACCTCTGTCTCGTTCAGTGCAGTTACCCGACCTTTGTAAGACAAACGATAAACACTCAGTTCAGCGTCATATTCACTGACACCGGTGCGATTATCCAGATGTACCGTGACCAAATCTCCAGCCTGCAATGCATGCGTTTCCCTGAGCTGGAGAAGGAGTTGATTGTCATCGTCAATTTGCGCAAAACAGATGAACACATCGATGCCGCCCAGATGTGTCTGGTAAGCTGAAGCAACGGCAATCACGGGCGATGGAATAAACTGATTTAAAGACGACATAACACTCCCTGAAACTGGGTTAGCAATCTACTTTTGACTGTATAACTCTAGCATACGGGCGTAAAAGCGCGTGCTCTGCAAAGGCACACAACCATTCTTTTTTACAGAATGATAGATACGAAATTCGCACATTTTGTTCTCTATTCAGAATCCGTAAAGTGGGGCTATCACAGCTTAGGAGCGTCATCACTATGCCATTACTTCGTCGTGGCTCAGAGCGGGGTCAGGTAAACCTGGGCTGGCTGCAAAGCCTGCATACTTTTTCATTTGGTCATTACTACGACCCAAAACATATGGGATTTTCCATGTTACGCGTTATCAATGACGATACAGTGGCCCCGGGTATGGGATTCGATACCCATGGCCACCGGGATATGGAGATCATTTCTTATGTGATGCAAGGTGCGCTGGAACACAAAGACAGTAAGGGCAATCATCACGTTATTCCGGCCGGAGATATTCAGCTGATGAGCGCCGGTACTGGGATCACCCATTCCGAGTACAACTATTTTGCGACTGAGCCAACCCGCTTTTTACAGATCTGGATCCGACCTGGCAAAAAAGGGCTCAACCCCAGCTACGCACAGGCTACGATTCACCAAAAAGGGCCCCTTACGCCACTTGTGACCCCGGACGGACAGAGCGACTCACTGGTCATTCATCAGGATGCCAGGCTCTATCGTTTGCAGTTATCTGCTGGCGAGAATGTGATCCTGAACACACCTGGGCGCTGGGGCTACCTGCACCTCATTAAAGGCGCGGCTCAAACCTCGCAAACACATCTTCACACAGGTGATGCAGTGGGCCTCACAGAAGAAGAGTCTATTGAGCTAACCGCAACAGCCCCACTTGAGGCGCTGTGGTTTGAATTACCACCCGGTTGAGTTGCGCTCTTAGGCATGATCCCTTAGGGTAGGAAGCTTGCACCTAAAGCACCAACAAAACAATGTAAATACTCACTACCTGCATTGTTTCTTATCTTGAGGGAGTAAGGCATGCCAATACATGTGCAATACAATCAATCACAACTACTACAGCGCCTGAGCCATTCATTTGATGACTACAGCGGGCCCGCTCGTTTGCTGCACAAACAGCTCAACGACAGCACAACCTTTGACGTGCTGGGTGAACATGCCGTTGCGAGTGGTGCACTGATTGTGACGCTGCTGGATCACCCGGTGCACAGTCAAGCACCGGCAAGTCAGACAACCTCTCAGACTACGTACTCAACGACCCAAAGCAGCGCTGAGCCCCGTACCTGCTGGCTCAATTATAAATTGTCAGCATCACTTGGCACCACCACGATGCAACCCCGCCAGCAAGCAAATAACATATCGGGCCAGGCCAGTGCGCAAATGCAACTGACAGCTTGCCTGAGCGCCCGCCCCGGTAACATCATCGCGGACACACTCGCAACGCAATTGACCACTTTGCCTTGCATTTATTCCTGCGAGGACGTCAAAGCGCTCAAGCCCGGCGAGTCTCTCGCACTTGATACGCAGGGTACATTAACGGTCCATACTTCCATAAAATGGAGTGAGTTGCTGTGTCGAAACTTTCATCTGTTCAGCCGCTGGCTTGCACAAGGAGAGCTGCTGGATCTGTCGTTCAATGCCAGTCTGAACGCCGACCTTGAGGTCTCCATCGAGGGAGGTTTTCAGGTGATATTTTTCCGGCCTGTCGACACACCTCATATACTACGTCTTAGCTATGTCAAATCGACCTCAAACAGCACACAAGGCACAGTAAATGCCAATATCACTGCAAAACTGAGTAACCGAGATGCGTTTCAGGTCGCATACACAGCTATCGTCGAGGCTATCTTTCAGCGCTCTGAGGAAGAGATTGAGGCGCTGACAGCCCACTTGCCTCCACATGCCCTGCCAGATCAACTGCTCCCCGTTGCGACAACGCTCTTAAAACGACTGGGCCTGGACAAACTCGAAGAACTAAAACCGCGGATCAAAGAAATTCAGCAGTGCCTGGAAACCTCTATCTGTACAGCCGCTCAATCAGGTGTTGAGCTAAGCTTCTACTACCATTACCATCGTGTGCAGATGCATCAGGCACTTTTGCAACTGACAGTGTGCGACGACGCACTCACACCGGCATTGCATGAAGCCACAGTGACCGGCACACTGATGAGTCAACTGGACACACACCTGAAACAGATAAATGTTGAGCAGTTTTTCAATCAGCGTTTAACACAGCAACATCACACCTGGGGTTTTCACTTCAACGTCTTTTCCTGGCAGGCGATGAGCCGCGAAGATACCAAGTTTCAGATTATCACCCAGGAAAATGTTCATGGTGAAGTCAAGCTGTCCGGGCAAGGCCTGCGGTGTTATCAGGACCAAACGGACGAAGAGAAACGCCAGTTTTATATCGACTTTGAAGCGGCTATGCCAACCTTTAAAGCCCCGGTTGTGGTGTCAATGCAGGACTTTGATCTAACGCTGACCCTGGCACATAGCACACATCAGGACAGCCTTAGCGAACAAGCAACCTGCCAGCTGGCTGATGAGTTAGCGATCTGGGGACTCATTCCACCCGGTGAAGTCGATACTCTTGCCGGACAACTCTATCACAAGCTCAAAGCGCAGACAGATATTCAGGTCACTCTGACACTCACCATATCTCATGATGTATTTCGTGACTTGTTGCCAACACTGGCAAACGCGGACTCGACCCGATTGTCCAAGGCACTGGCAGCCGCTTTGCCTCGTCACCTTCAGATGCCTAACTGTCGGGCCAATCCATTATTAAGAAGCGCTTTTTATGCACCAGCCTTTGCACACTACCTCAGTGCCGACGAGTCAGACGCCGCTACCCTGATTGAACTTGCAGCCACACGTTTGAAACAACTCAGACAATATGACAGCGCGCATAAAGAACGAGACTGGCGCAGCAAATCAGGTCCGACGCTTGGCCGAGTGATGCAAATGCACCCGGATCTAAAAGCAGATCTGGACAATCTGATAGCAGGCATGCACAAGCTGAATGGACACGACACGCTCAATGGCGACCCTGAAGTACTGCAAGCCATCTATCATTTATTCGATAATATGGGTTCACAACACTTTTATATGCGCTTTTTTGCTCACTATCTGCAACTGAGCCTGACTGAGTTGGGTTATCAGCACACCGCGCTGCAGAGCACAGGGCTGATTGAATTTGGCGCAGCGACCGCAAGACAAGCCTGGTTGCTGTCAGGTGTTGCGCCAACGCGCCATTCTCTGTGACTGGCACATTGACGAAGCCAGCAGTGTATCTTAACCAAGGCTATGATTATTTTGCAGGCAGTGCCCGGTATCCGGGTAACTGCTCAAAGCGCGCCAGCCAGTCAAGTACGCGTGGAAAATCACGTAAGCTCGGCTCAAGTTTGGCAATCAGCGCAGTATAACTGTACAAGGCAATGTCAGCCAAAGTTGGGGTCTCTCCAGCAAGCCAGGGGCTTTGCTCAAGCTGAGTGCTTAACAGTGAAAATAACCTCAGCGTCTGCTGCATGGCATGCGCTTCATTGCCGGGCTTCCCAAGCACCCGGATCCCGCGCAGTGCCACGGGACCGGTGCACAACTCACTGGCAGACAGGGCAAACCACCGCTGGATCTCAACCTGAGTCGCCAGATCGGTAGGATACCAGGCTCTGGCAGGATCATATTGCCGGGCAAGATAAAACAAAATGGCGTGAGAGTCGGTGATAACCGTGTCCCCATCAACCAAAACAGGTATCCTGGCAGCCGGATTGAGGTGGACAAACGACTCAGACAAGTGTTCACCGGATTTAATATCAACGGTCACAGTCTCTATGCTCAGATCCAGCATTGACGCAAGTGTGAGCACTTTATGGCTGTGCCCGGACAGTGGAAAATAGTAAAGCTTAAGATGACTCATAATAGCAACCAAATGCTCCTTATCGTGGTATTGGTCAATCATTAAACACCAAATGTCTGACAGAATAAAATGAAGAATATTGCTGACTGACTCTAGGAGGTTGCTGCGATGGCTGTTTTTCGCTCAGCGTTTAAAGGGCACGCTTACAATGCTCACTCATCAGATCAATAAAACATCGGATCTTGGCCGGGACATACCCTCCGGGTCGATAAACAGCATGCACAGGAAACCCCTCGAGCTGATAATCGGGTAACAAGGCCACCAGCTTGCCACTGTTCAGCGCTTCTTTGAATGCCCACCTAGGTCCCAGATGCACCCCCTTGCCTGCCAGTACAAGCTGCCTGACAGCAGATACGCTGTTCACTGTAAACCCCCCTGACACTTTGACTTGGGTCGCTTTTTTGCCTTTGAGCACTTTCACCTGAGCATTACCCTGTGCACGGGAATAAAACACAAACTGACATCGCTCAAGCATAGAAGGGTTATTCATTTCGCCCACTTGGGTGAGGTAATCCGGACTGGCAACCAATACCCGCTCAGCAGTACCCAGCCCTCGACAGATCAACCCGGAATCGGGCAACACACCAATACGCACAGCCACATCGATGCCATTTTCGGTCAGGTCTTCGAAATGGCTCCCCAGCCGCAATTCAACCTTGAGATTATCGTAAGTCGCCTGCATCTGACTGAGTACAGGCACGACAAATTGATTGCCAAAATCGACCGGCGCGGCAATGGTTAAAGTCCCGCTGGGCTGGTCCTGCAAACCCCGCAGACGATTTTCTAATTCTATCTGCTGTTCCGAAATATGTTTTAGCCCCTGAAAATAAACCAATCCGGCTTCCGTCGGCTGGGATCGGACCGTGGAGCGGTTAATCAGTTTAACACCCAAGTGCTGCTCTAATGCCGCCACCTTACGACTCACTGAAGAAGGGTCTGTGTTAAGTTGCTCGGCAGCACCTTTCAAACTGCCGGCTTCAATGACCTTGAGGAATGTCAGCTCATTTGCATTCATTACTTTTTGCATTTTTCGCAATTAATAAATGAAAATTTATGGGATACCTGAAATAAACGCAAGCAACTAAGCTTACTTTCGTCAACTAATCCAACAGGAGTAAGTATTATGTCCACCTCAAACACGCTTTTTGATTTGACTGGCAGAGTCGCCATTGTCACTGGATCTGCGCGTAATATGGGTCGTGCCTTTGCCATTTCACTGGCCGAACGAGGCGCGAATGTTGTGGTGCATTATCATAGTGATGCATCGCTGAGTGACGCACAGCAGACCGCAGCCGAGATCACTCAGATTGGCAGGCAAGCACTCGTGGTTCAGGGCGATCTGAGCCAGGAAAACCAGGTTCAGTCGCTCTACAGTCAAACACTGGAAACCTTCGGCCGGGTAGATATTGTGATCAACAATGCCGGTAAAGTCCTGAAAAAAGCCATTGCAGATATCTCAGAACAAGAATACGACCAGCTGTTTGCCATCAACACCAAAGCCCCATTCCTTATGATGAAACACGCTGCCCGACATATTCAGGATCAGGGTCGCATTATCAATATGGGCACCTCTCTACTCGGAGCGTTTACTGGCCTGTATGGTGCTTATGCCGGTGCCAAAGCGCCGCTGGAAGACTTTACCCGGGCACTGGCAAAGGAAATTGGCAACCGTGGTGTCACTGTCAACGTCGTGGCACCAGGCCCGATAGATACCGCATTTTTTCATGGCGAGGAAAATGCACAATCCGTGGCTTATCTGAGCGCAGCCAGTGTTCTGAATCGCCTGGGTAACGTCGACGATGTGGTGCCCATGATTGATTTTCTGGTCAGTGAAGAAGCACGCTGGATCACCGGCCAGACTTTATTTGTCAATGGTGGTTTCGTTACCCGCTAGAATCGATATGACCAGCTCAGGCGCAGATTGCGGGGTGCCTGAATATACTTCACAGGAGAGACGCCCCGGGCATTGCCATGATAATAGGTTTTGTCTAACAGATTTTCGATATACAAACCCAGGGTGCTCTCTCCTTGTGTATAGGTCAGGTTCACATTGAGAGTGGTCCATGCAGGTATGGTGACTATCTCAGTGCCGCTTTGTTGAAAACGGTTAGCTTCGGTCTTTACTTTATCCCAATGATCAACAAAAGCTGAGATCTGCCAGTGTTGATCCAGGGTGTAACCCAGTCCCAGCTTGACCTTATGACTGGGTACATCCAATCTGACTGATTGCGCTGCCACCTGGGTTTTGTCTGGCGAAATATAGCGCAGGGCCAGTTGTCCGTGCCAGCGCCGGGCCTGCCAACGCAATTGGTTTTCCCAACCTGAGACTCTGTGTTCTCCTGCGACTATAGTGCGCCAGATCTGGGTATTCGGATCCTGTACTTTTTGATAGAAGTTCTTCGCCTGCATACTATACAGAGCAGAAATATTAGCAAATTCAATCTCGCGCCAGCGAAATTTCTGGCTCCAGTTAAGCTCATACATCTGCATGCTTTGGGACTCTATCTCGTCATCAACCACCAAATCGAATTCAAAAATGGTTGGCGGACGAAACGCCTTACCATAGGTCAGTTTGAGTGCCTGGTCTGGGTCTGGTTGATAAACCATGCTGATCCGGGGCAACCAGCTGGCATTGGTGTAATCCTGGCGGTGATATCTGAGCCCGGCATTGACCTTAAGCGTGCGCTCGCCAAAGTGCCACAGCCTGGAATATTGCCCAAACACAGCATGCTTATCAGAACGTTCTTTGTCTGTCGGCCAGGAGTCAGGGGTGATCAGTTTAACGCCGTCTTCAGTTTGCCGATATTTGATTTTACGACCAATTTTGGTACGCCAGCCATCATACCCCAGTATCCAGTCCTGATCGGCGCTGGCCTGATAGGTCCATTGGGTATTGAGCCGAATTCTGTCCGACGGACCAATATCTTCGCGCTCTGTATATAACATCAACGCTTCATACCGGCTTGCCTGCTCAGAATTATCAACACTAAGACGGTATTTCTCTTTGTACTCACGAAAATAACTCAGCTCAACATTGCCCGACCAGTTTGCCGACGGTTGCATCTGCTTACCCAGATAGTAGCTACTATACCCGCGATAAGCGTCATCGCCGGTAATATAATCGAACGCCACCGCTTCTATGCCACTCACATTGGTTGTGCGGGTGAGGTTATTGCCAAAGTAAAACCAGGGGGTGCTGAGCCGGGTGTCCAGCGTGATGTTTTTCTCACGATTGCGAAAATCATCCGGGTTATGGTTTCTTAACCCATCTTTGCTGTTTCGACTAAACGCTTCATCATCGACGATAAATTCACGTATTTCACGATAATCCAGATCACTTTCAAAATAACTGGCCGATACCGCCAGCTCAATCTCGCCTTGTTGAAAATGAAGCAAGCCGTGACCGTGACGTGTCCCCACCTCACCGAGCATTAAAGCGACTTCATTCACACCACTTTCCAGGCGAGTGATCACGTTGATCACCCCTTGGGTTGCATTGCCACCGTACAGAGTTGAGTTTGGCCCTTGCAAAATTTCAACACGCTCAATTCTGGCACTGGGAAAGTTATTCATAATGAAGGCTTCGTTAGCCAGCAGATTTTGTACTTCCCGGCCATCTATGAGCATCAAAGTACCCGACATATTGCCGGTAAAGCCTCTCTGACCACCCGGCAACCAGGCCCATTGATAGAAATAATCCATATTGGGTACAGAGGCGAGGATCTCTTTTAAATCGCGCCAGCCATAACGTTCGATATCAGAGCGACTAACCACATACACGGTACCGGATGACGCCAGCCAGGTTTCGCTTTTACGTGCCGCAACGGTCACATCCTGATCGAGTAACTCTTCAAACGACATCGCAAATACCGACTCCTCCTGCGCCTGTGCTACAACCAGCGAACAAGGCAATATCGCGAAGAAAAACAAACAAGTAACTAATCGAGTCATATACTGCTTACTGAACAAAGCACCTTTGGCAAGTATAGCTAAGCATTTTGACTTTTGAGTGAAACCTGGATGCAAAAAAGCCGCCTTAATCACTTAATATTTCGTCATAACGATGCGATGAGTATATTTCCTTTTTGCTCATTGCATATGCTCACTCTATGAATACTCAGGTTGCAGTCTGATGTGCTTTAAAGTAAAAAAGCCAGCTATATCGCTGGCTTGTTATTTATATCGAACTCAATATGGTCACTTAAAGTTGGTCTTTTAGATACTCAATTGCTGCCATTAGTTGGTTATCTTCGTTAACAATAATCGAATCCAGCGTGCGGGGAACATAAATATCAGGTTGCACACCTCGCGCAATCAAGGCAGAGCCATCTGCATTATCTGCACGCAGACCGGTATAAATTAAAGTGACTCCACCATTTGGGTCTGAGCTAAAATAGCTGGCGGGCATATAGTCTCCATTAATACCTGACGTGGGCACACCTAAAACAGGGATCCCCGCTTCCTTAACAAAAGTCAGTGCATACTCAGTTTGACTACGCGCAGTCTTTGATGATAGAGCAATTACAGGTACATGCAGTGGGGAAGTTGACACTTCGATCGTCGACGGTAACGGCAGCTGATAATTGGCACGTCGCCCGGGTCCCTTTTGCCAGTACTCATACAAAGTATGATTAGTGACAGGCTGTTTAATAAACCAGGATAGCCCTTCATGCCAGGCTAAAAAATCTCTCGGGTAATGTCTCAAATCGAGTACAACAGCGCGCGCCTTTTGCAGTTGTAATTTCGCTTCCTCCAGGTTTTCCTGAGTCAGGTTATACAGTGAAAGCTGCCATAGCCCTTCCTCTAGCTCTGTCACCACACTGGACTCTCTGGGCACAACGGGGTGGTGTATTGTATAGTTTGCTTCACCAACCGGTATGGGCGTGGCTTCAACCTGAACGCTTGATCCATCCGCTTTTCTGAATTCAGCACGGATAGGGTCATTTAAAGCGGTATAATTCAACAGCAAAGTGGCCGAGTACGCACTGATATGCTCACTGCGAGCAAGCCAACTGGCTCTGTCATCAACCATACTCGCAAAAGATTCATCATTAATCGCAATTAGTTCATCACCAATCTCAAGCAACTGACTTTCGGTCTCGCTGATCCCGGTTACCACCGCCTTATCTTCAACCCACCTGACTCTAAAGGGATATTCGTAGGTATTTTTGGGCTGATAACCATCGGGAAAGTAAATATAGACATGATTATCCTGCAACTTTTTAAACTCACGCTGGATGGCTTTTGCCCGTTCAAACTGCGTCTCTGCTGCACAGGCCTTTAGCAAGCGACCAAGCGCTTGTTGCCAGTTGACTTCTATTTGCTCAAAATAAGGCCAGAAATGCTGAATTTCACTCCACATCCCCGACACAGTCGACATACAAACAGGCAATGATTTGAAATCCGTACCGACTTGCCAGCGACGATAATCGCGGTAACTTTGCCCCTGTTCACTCGCATGCTGAGGCAAGACCAGAGGCAGTAAAACCGTGCGCCAGCCATAACGAACTCGGACAAAGTCACGCTCTGGCAGAAACCGGTTTTGTTTTATTTCACTGTATGTATGGTGCGAAAGTAACCGCTGATAGGCATAAAATGTTCTGGCAGCCGACTGCTTCCAGGCCACAGCCGGATCGCTATCGGACAATTCCGGCAGTTGCTGCCACAAGTCATTTATAAATGGCGCAATTTCACGTAGCTTTTGCAGGCCGAGTTGGTGTCTTTGATATGAATGGACCTGACTCATTGCCACCACTGTCTCGGCAACAAACTTATCCCAATCCGTTTCCGCGACCGCTTGGCTGGGGTAGAAAAACCTCACTTTATTTGCCAGTTTAACGAATTGCTTCACATCTTTGAGTAACGCCCTGTCGAGCTTCAATTCGGGTAGTGGCATCAGTGAGGTGCCATCCGCCTGATGCTCCGTGCTCTGCGCCATTACAGCCGGCGCCGTACAAAACCCTGATACCACCAAAGAGGCAATAGCTAAGTTCCTTATTTTTATCATTTTTAATCTCCTTTTGGTCAATCAATTTTTAACCTAGCAGCAAATAAAGGTACATACAACGGCAAAAAATAACCCGAAAAACAAGGGCAGCCCGCCATCTGAAGAGGTGAAAACATCAACAATCCGGTAAGTTGGAATAGTGAAGAAAAGTGTTCATTAACAAATCATCTAAATTTCATTAAGAGGTTCAATGGCCGCATAAACCACTTACATACAGCCACAAACAGTTCGGTTCATGCTGAAATAACAAACAGCCAAAATAAAGTTTCATTGATTTTTTCGATACAATAAAGTTCATATATATTAAATGGTTAGGTGATGGTATTGATTTTCAAAAAGCAACACTTACAAAATGTCAACCTTGATATTCCTCTTTGTTCACCTTAAAATTTATTTTTATTGAACGATCAATTAATAAAAATATGCCAAAAGTCGGAATGGAACCTGTGCGTCGCCAGCAGCTTATTGAGGCGACTTTGCAATCAGTAGCTGAGCTTGGATTACAGGCCACCACAATTAACAGCATCAGTAAAAAGGCAGGCATGTCTTCGGGGATCATTAGCCACTATTTTGGTGGCAAACAAGGTCTCATAGAAGCCACAGTGCGCTATCTGCTGAGCAGTCTGCAACGCAGCTTATTGCAACGCACAGCTCAGGGATGTACGCCGGAGCAACGCCTGATGTTTATTGTCGAAGCCAACTTTGCCGTGGTGCAACAACAGCGAGACACCACCCGTACCTGGTTAAGCTTTTGGGCGCATTCCATGCACGATGCTGAATTACATCGCTTACAACGCGTCAATGCTCGCCGACTTTACAGCAATTTGTTGTACTCGTTTAAACAGTTAATGGCCCCAGCCAAAGCGCGCGAAGCCGCAGAGCTGAGTGCCGCCATGATCGACGGCCTGTGGCTCAGAGCCGTTCTCAATAAAGCCGATGATGCGCAGTTTGATAGCGCGCAGGATCTGGCCAAGCGTTATATCCAGTCCCTCATCCAACAACTTGGAGTCTAATATGTCCACACCTGTCTACCAGAACTTTATTCACGGCCGCTACCTTGCCAATCAGACCGGCGAGCAGTTTGCGGTAAAAAACCCTGCGACCGACGAAGTCATTTATCACGTTGAAGTGGCCGATGCGCACATTCAGGAAGCCGCCATTGACAGTGCCAAAGCCGGGTTTGCGCAGTGGTCTGCCATGGCACCCATTGAGCGCAGCCGAATTCTGAATAAAGCAGTGGTGCTGTTACGTGAACGTAATGATGAACTGGCTAAAATTGAGGTGCTGGATACAGGCAAACCCTGGCAAGAAGCCGAGTGTGTTGACATTCAAACCGGTGCTGACGTAATCGAGTACTTTGCTGGACTGGCGCCTGCACAGGTTGGCCAGCAACAAATGGTCGGCAATGATTTTTACTACACCCGCAAAGAGCCGTTAGGCATTTGCGCGGGTATCGGTGCCTGGAACTATCCACTGCAAATTGCCTGCTGGAAATCAGGCCCGGCACTGGCGGCAGGTAATGCATTGATCTTTAAACCGTCTGAGGAAACGCCTCTAGGCGCGCTGAAACTGGCCGAGATTTTTATCGAGGCAGGTATGCCTGCGGGTGTCTTTAACGTCGTGCAAGGTGCAGCTGAAGTTGGACAATGGCTCACGCTACATCCGGCAATTGAAAAAGTGTCATTCACCGGTGAAGTGGGCACCGGTAAAAAAGTCATGCAAAGCGCGGCTTCTAATCTTAAAGACGTGACTATGGAACTGGGCGGTAAATCGCCGCTACTGGTGTTTGATGATGCCGATATCGAGCAGGCGGTCAGTGCCGCTATGCTAGGCAACTTCTACACTCAGGGCGAGATCTGCACCAACTGCACCCGTGTTTATGTACAGCGCGGGGTGTATGCGCAGTTCCTTAAGCAACTAAAAACCCGTACAGAGCAAAATATCATCGCCGGCGATCCCCTAAACCCCGAGGTGAACCTGGGCGCATTGATCTCGAAAAAACATCAGCAGCTGGTGCTGGATTACATCGAACAAGGCAAGCAAGAAGGGGCCACTGTGCTTACCGGCGGTCATGCCCTGAGCCCGGCTTCGGCGCCTAACGGCTACTTTGTCGCACCGACCATCTTCACTGACTGTCATGAAGACATGACTATAGTTCGCGAGGAGATCTTTGGTCCAGTAATGTGCGTCATGGTGTTCGATGACGAACAAGAAGCAATTGAGCGCGCTAACAACACCCATTTAGGCCTCGCAGCTGGCGTGTTTAGCCGTGATATTCAACGTGCACATCGTGTTATCCACCAACTGCAAGCTGGTATTACCTGGATCAATGCCTATGGTAATTCTCCGGCCGAAATGCCAGTTGGGGGATATAAACAATCCGGTATTGGCCGCGAAAATGGTATCGAAACACTGGATCATTACACCCAGACCAAGTCTGTTTACGTAGGTATGAGCCAAATCGAAAGCCCATTTTAAGCAAGGAGCCAGACTATGAAAAAAGTATTCGACTACATCATTGTCGGAGCTGGCTCAGCGGGCTGTGTACTGGCAAATAGACTGTCTGCCAATCCACAACACCGGGTTTTACTACTAGAAACCGGTGGCAGTGACAAAAGTATCTTTATTCAGATGCCCACGGCATTGTCAATTCCGATGAACACCGACAAATACGCCTGGCAGTTTCATACTGAGCCCGAGCCTTATCTGGACAACCGGGTGATGCATTGCCCACGCGGCAAGGTACTGGGCGGCTCATCATCAATTAACGGCATGGTGTATGTGCGTGGCCACGCCAAAGATTTTGATGAATGGCAGCAACATGGTGCGCAGGGGTGGGATTATCAGGCCTGCCTGCCATACTTTAAGCGTGCCGAAAGCTGGTATCTGGGCGAAGACCCGTACCGGGGCAGTGAGGGTCCGCTTGGCACCAACAATGGTAATGAGATGGCCAACCCGCTTTACCGCGCATTTATTGAAGCCGGTGCACAAGCTGGATATGCCACCACACAAGATTACAATGGCGAGCAGCAAGAAGGCTTTGGCCCGATGCACATGACAGTGAAAGATGGCCGCCGATGCTCCGCCAGCCGTGCCTACCTTGACCCTGTAAAGGGGCGTGACAATCTGACAATCGTGACTGGCGCCCTGGTGCATAAAGTACTGCTGGCAGGTAAACGCGCAGTCGGTGTTGAGTACCAATGTAAAGGTAAAATCCACAGCGCCAGCGCCGAGCGTCGCGTCGTCTTAAGTGCCGGCCCAATTGGCTCGCCTCACTTGTTGCAGTTGTCGGGCATCGGCGATCAGGCAACTTTGCAGGCCGTCGGTGTTGAAGTTCAGCACCACCTGCCAGGTGTCGGTAAGAACTTGCAAGATCATCTGGAGTTTTATTTCCAGTATAAATGTAAGCAGCCGATCACACTGAATGGCAAACTGGACTGGTTTTCCAAAGGCTTGATCGGTGCTCGCTGGCTCCTTAATAAATCAGGTCTTGGCGCCACCAACCATTTTGAGTCCTGTGCTTTTATCCGCTCTAAAGCAGGCGTAGAGTGGCCGGATATGCAATATCACTTTTTACCCGCTGCCATTCGTTATGACGGCAAAAGTGCATTTGACGGACACGGTTTTCAGGTGCATATCGGCCATAACAAGCCAAAAAGCCGCGGTGAAGTCACCCTTAAATCAGCCGACCCCACACAGGCGCCTAAGATCCAATTTAACTACCTGGCCCATCAGGGTGATATTGAAGGCTTCCGGGCGTGTGTCCGACTCACTCGTGAGATCATTGAACAACCGGCGTTTGATGCTTATCGCGATGGTGAAATTCAGCCAGGAAAAGACGTACACAGCGACGCAGAAATCGACGCCTTTGTGCGCCAGGCGGTTGAAAGCGCCTACCACCCATCCTGCTCATGCAAAATGGGTGAAGATGACATGGCTGTGGTGGATTCAAACACTCAGGTGCATGGCATTGAGGGACTGAATGTGGTGGATTCATCTATCTTCCCGACAATCCCTAACGGCAACCTCAACGCGCCAACCATTATGGTCGCAGAGAAAGCCGCAGACATTATTTTGGGTCAGCCAGCCCTTAAAGCAAACAACGCTCAGGTTGCCATTGCGAGACAATGGCAGACAGTACAACGTAGCACGGAGATTTAACAAAGCCACCTGCGGCCCAACCGGGTCGTGGGGTCTGCAGTGGTGCTCGATACAAATTGGTTGTATCGGGTTAATGCGGAAACAATAAAAAACGGAGAGACAATGAGTTATTTTTACTTATTTTGGGAGGGTGACAATGACAGTATGGCTTAGTGCAGGCATTGTATTCACCCTGGTTGCTATCGCTTTTATTCTATTAAAATGGGGAAATTTACGCTGTGTCGGTGTGACACCGGTTAAAACTTTTACCTTTATTGCTATCTTATTTACGTCCGGCCTGGATGTTGGACTTATCATGTTTCCGCTGACGGAGTTTGCGGGTTACGCAGACATAAAAGCAAGCCCAGAATATGCGTTTGCCAATCCACTCGCCATTGAATTTGGCTTTTGGGGCTTCCTGATCTGGGGATTTTATTTTCTGACGTGTTTTTATTTCTGCGTAATAGAACCTAAGGTGAAGTTCTTCGAAATTCCCTGGGTTAAATTTATCAATAATGTCGTTATTATTGGTACTTGCGCCTTTACGGCCTATCTGTTGCTGACTAACCTGCCCTGGTATATGCCAAGTGTGGGCGATGGCGAGTCCATCGTGCCAACCTTTTATCTCATCGTGTTCGCCGCCATTTGTTTTGCGGTGTATTCAAGCACCAGCCTGAAGTATGTACGCATTCTGAGTATCTCTACGACCTGGATGTTTATCGCCCTGATCGCCTTTATGTGGGCCTCTGCGTTCGTATTTGGTGACAGTGAGATGAGCGCCTTTACGAATAACATTGCGATGCTGGGTAGCTACTTCAGTAATATCAACGAGTTTGTGTTGCCACTTAACGATTACCACGAATTTTATCTGTTCTGGTGGTTTGCGTGGAGCATTATGATAGGTCAGTTCACCTCGCGTTTTGTCGGTGGCCTGAAAACCTATCAGGTACTGGCTGCGATGCTGGTGTTCCCGTCTATTCCCATCGCTGTCTGGTTTAGTGTCTTGTATCACTATCATGAAGCGGGGATCGACACTGCGGGCATCAAGAACCTTGCCATGGTAGTGGTTGGCGTGATTTTCGTGATCAACTCTCTGGACTCATTAGTCCGACTGTATACCGACAACCTGGGTTTGACGGTTAAAAAACTCGGGAAACGCAACTATATTTTGTTTAATATTGCCGCCCTGTCGTTGCTGACGCTGCTATTTAAACTAAACTTTTTGCAGATACAATGGGTTGGTGCACTGGTTATTGCGCTCTTTTTTGGCTGCTTTGGCTATATTTGCTATAGCAAATTCAAAACAGTGGCCAACATTACCCGTTCACCGAAAGAGAATACCATCGACTTCAGCCGTATCGAGACCGTAAACTAAGGTTCAAAAGAAATGAAAATAAATTTAAAAACAACACTCTGCGCACTCCCTTTGGCTATGCTATCTAATCTCGCTGTGGCAGGTTTGTCGACCACCATTACTGCTACGTCTGACTATACCTTTAACGGTGTTTCACAGACGCAAGGCGATGCGACTATCCAGGGCAGCCTGGACTATGCCGATGATGCGGGTTGGTATGTGGGTACTTGGGGATCAGGGGTAGATTTTGGTGACGACACCAGCCATGAGCTCGATTTTTACGTTGGTAACACCACTGACCTTTCAAGTGCCTGGTCACTGGACTATGGTATTGCCTATTACAGCTACCACGGCTTCACCGACGCCAGCAGCTTTAACTACCCAGAAGTCTATTCCAAGTTTGCCTATGCCAGTAGCCTGGGGACGACGAATATCAACCTGTGGTACAGCTGGGATTACGCCGGTAAAGATGTTGGTCATACCATTATGATGCTGTCGCATACCTTTGATATCGCCGACAACCACTCTATTACCCTGAGCGGCGATGTATCTAATTCATTCGATGCAGATAAACATGCCTGGGATGAACTCGGGCTAGACAGCTCCTATACACACTATTATATCTCTTATACCACCACCCAGTTTGATTTCGATCTGACCTTTACGCTGGAAGACACCACGATTGATGGCGAACATTCCGACGACCGGTTCGTGTTCGCGATTTCAAGAACATTTGACTTGTAATCTCTAAACAACCAGGCACTTAGCGCATAAGTGCCTGGCTAATTGCTACTCTGTTAACCTCAGCAGTAAATGACAATAACTCCTTATTTCACCCTGTTAAAGCTCATCAAACTCAATACTCGTCCCAATCAGAACAACAAGCGTTTTGCTGCCAGAACAAACACCAAAAGTGCGCTCTAATTAGTACGTTTAGCGTTGGGATCAAGACAATCAGCTGGATATCTATGGACTCAAATTAAAAACAAAAGATTGACTACAGGTTAACATTTTATTAGTTTCATAGTGTCACAAAAATGACATGTTATAACAAAACAAGGATACAACACTTATGAAATTTACAGTTAAGAAGACTAACCTCAAGCGCCTCTCAATGGATAAAAAGCTCATTATGCTCAATAAAACCCGCCGTATTGCAGGTGGACAAGATGACAACTACCCTGAACCAGTAGAAACTGACATGACTTGTGAGTCAGGGTGCATGTGTGATTCTGATATGTGTATAGAGGTCACCAAAGAATCGTGTGTTTGGTGTTAATACAGGTGATTATTGATTTTTACACTTAGGCAGCTGGCGAGTTCAGCTCGCTGCCTAAATAAAGCTATTTTGCAAATAAACCTATATACACCTACTCAGATTTCATGACTGTCACCTTACGAACCACAACGAAAAGCACTTGGTACAGCGCCCGTCCAACGTTTAAACGCGCGTCGAAAGCTATGCACATCGGCAAACGCCATGGTGCTGGCAAGCTGACTGTTATTCCACTGATTAAGGTCCATCAAGTGCAACGCTTCTTGCCCCCTCACTTCATCAACCAACAATTTAAAATTGGTGCCGTCTTGTTTGAGACGACGCTTGAGTGTGGCCGGGCTCATGCCCAGATAATTGGCGGTATATTCCAGCGACCAGGCCTGTCCAAGGTTCTTTCGAAACAAGCGACGTAAGTGTGCCTGAAGCAATTGCGGTGGGTGCGATACCTGACTGGCACTGCGTTTTGCCTGAGCAAAGCGCAGTGCACTGGCCTCTTTGAAAGGCTGATACATCACCTCGTCTGACAGCACAATCGCGCAACGCGGTGCATTAAACCGCACATGCTCACCCAGATAGACCGGATAATGAAAATCCTGCCCGGGTTGCGACCAGGGCAGCTCGATCTGTATCCAGGTCTGTGCGCCTAGCTGCTCTTTCAGCAACAAGCGACAAGCCGACAGGACAATCTCAAACACCATTCGTTGTTGAGTGCTCAACGACGCTGATTCAGTCAGCCTGATATACAGCTTGCCCTGGTGTCGCTCAACATTAAACTGGATCAGCGTCTCAAACCCTTTTTGTACTCTTGCCCAGGCCGTCAGTGCGCTGTGCAGGTCAGGGGCATACCGCCACAAATCAAACAAAACATGACCATGTCCGGTCGCGATTCTTTGTCCCAGCTCCATCGCTAATTGCGGCTGCTCAGCAAGCTCTCGCTTGAGCTTTTTCAGGATAATTAGTACGTTGACTGGGGCAACCTGGGCCCCCGGATAGGCCAAATCTTCAAGAAACAACTGAGACCCACGGATCAGGTGCTGTGGTTTTATCTGATAGTGTTCAGCCAGCTCTAATATGGTAATCAGGAAGTGTGCCGGCATGCGCTTATCATGCAAATAGGCAAATTTCAAAGACATCGCCCATCCTCCCCGTCCATAGCCACGGAGCTCGTGCGTTTCGCTCCCGCCAGCTGCTGATTCAGTCGTTCGAACAGCGCCTGCTCTGATTCCCCGGCAATTCGGGTGGCCTGTACTGTGGTCACCGTCAACGTCCCCTTTAGCGCTGAGTTACAACACGCCTGGATCAACTGAGAGAAGACTCTGGCCTCATCCGGTGGTGTTTCGGGCAGTAAAACCGCAAACCGATCACTGGTGTAACGGCACGCCAGATCCGTTTCTCGCAGCGCAATTTCCAGCGCAGAGGCAACCTCATTGAGAGACTCGTCGCCTTTTTGCACACCATGTACCCGGTTGTATTGAGCAAAACCCTTTATATCAACCATCACCAACGAAAGCGGCTGGTTGCGTTTATCATGCAATATCGCTTCACGGTTAAGCTGGATCAACAAGTAGCGTAGGCTGTAAAGCTGAGTTACGGGGTCAATCAGGCTATGTTCACGATGAAAATGCTCTCTTTGTTTCAGCTGACGATTGACCGCTTGCTGTTCGCGATACCAGGTGACTAATCCCCAGGTTAGCAAGGTCATACTGACTGGAGCAGGCAGCGACTCAAGCCAGGTAAACAGGTGGCTTTGTAGCGGGTAAGCAATGAACTCATCCAATAGATCCAGCCAGGTTGTAAGCCAGTAAGTTGCGGAACCCAGCAGCAATACCGTGGTAACCCGGCCTCTTGGACGACACAACATCAAGAGGATAAACCAAATAGCTGACATCATCGACGTAGTGGCCTCGCCCGCGGCGTCAACCCAATCGATGTCATTTACAGATTTCAGGTCACCGATGAAAAGCGCCAACACTGTCAGCAAGATACTGACACAGAGAGTTAAACATAAGCTGCTGACATTCTTCATCTTTTTAGCCAATTGCGCATTCATCTAGGTATCCTAGCTCGGATATATGACACTTTTAAGGCAAGATCAATAATGGTCTGAGCTAATTGGACCCGGCCAGAATGGCTCACTTAACTTGTCCCAGTTTATACAGCCCTCTGAATAAAACTGAATATCACCATGATTTTATTACGTTTTATATGAGATAAAGACGATACTGTTAAGACAAAGCAGCTCACCATGACAACTATATTGTTCTATCTGCATCGTTTTAGGTCCATCGACTGCCAAACCCAGCTCAGGGTGAAACAGAACTGTCACACTACCTGCTTAAGGTAGCGCTCACTTTACACCCGTTGATGGTTTGGCGGCCTGCACACAACACCTGATGTTGGCTCGCTTCTGTCAGTTCTCTGTGATGTCGGAGCAAAAATATGAACATACAAACCTTATCCAAAACCATGCTTACCTTAGGTCTACTGGGCGCTTTAAGCGCCTGCCAAAGCCAGCAGCCACAACAAGTAGCTACGCAAACACTACCAACCAAAATACAAGGCTCCGTCGAGGCGATTGTTGACAGCTGGCACTTACCCGGAACAGATCAGGTATTAACGGCATCAGAACACCATGGACTCAGTCTACTTCAGGGGAATGTACGCAAAGCGCAACTCCCGGGCGAATTTAAACAACTCCGCCTCAGTGCGATGAGTGACAACCAGTGGCTATATGCCGCACTTGAAGGCAGCAAAGACAGTGTATTTGTGGGCACGCTGGATGCTACTGATGCACAACTGCAACCACGCTTTGAGCTCACGCAAACCGGACTCCTGGTTGATAACTTCTGCTTATTTGCAGATCCGGCAGATCAGACTCTGTCTATCTTTGTCTCCGATGGTCGTGGCAGGGCTGAACAATGGCTGCTTCGCCAGCAGCGGCGTTGGTTGCAAGCCCCCTTACTACTACGCTCAATATCTTTGCCCTACGATGCCGACTCCTGTGCCGTGGACCCTGGTAATGGCTACCTCTACATCAGCGAACCACTGGGGATCTGGCGCTATTCAGCACGCATTGAAGACAATCCACAGTATTATCCGGTCTCTCTGGTTGCCCCATACGGCGAGCAGCAAGCACCCGCAATAAGCCTGGCAACCAGTCACTCTGGCGAACTATTTGCGTTACTGGAAAATGGCCAGGAGGTCCTTTACTGGGATACACCAGACGCCGCAGACAGCTGGATACCCGCTGACACGTTAGTGCTCAAAAATTACCAAGCCACAATGATGAACCTCAGCCAGTCACCGGGGCAACAAACTGCCGAGTTGGGCTTTGCCAATGAACAACAAGGCAGTTATGCCAGTGCACATATTGCACTTAAGTCTGCCCCAACCGCGCAAACGCTGCCAATAGTTCGACCCAAAGCACAAAGCCACCCTGCTGAACAGTTTGGCGATGCGATGGATGACCCAGCCATCTGGGTGCATCCGAGTAACCCCGCTGCTTCTCTGGTACTGGGGACACACAAAAAACAAGGCCTGGAAGTCTATGACCTCAAAGGTAACCTGTTGCAACAGTTCAAAGATGGCCGACTCAATAATGTCGACCTGCGCGATGGTTTCAGCTGGCAGGGTCGCACCATCAGTATCGCTGCTGCAAGCAAGCGCAATGATGATAGTCTCGCATTTTATGGTGTTGAAGCTGATGGCACAGTGTTTAGGCTAGGAACTGTGCCAGCCGGGCTTGATGAAATTTATGGTCTCTGTATGGCCGCTTTTGAAGGCACCCATTATGTATTTGCCAATAATAAAGCCGGTCTGACAATTCAGTACGCATTACAAGCTAACACAGGCAAAATTGCCGCCGCAAAAGTACGCCAAATATCATTGAACTCACAACCGGAAGGCTGTGTGGCAGATGATGAGCGCGGCCGCTTGTTTATTGGCGAAGAAGATGTTGGGATCTGGGCCACCAGCCTGAACCCGGCGGATAACAGTCAGCCTGTGTCAGTAGCCAAAGTGGGTGAGCACCTTGTTGATGACGTCGAAGGCCTTGCCTTATCGTTTGGCAAATCACCTGTTCTGGTCGTTTCCAGCCAGGGCAACAACAGCTATCAACTATACGAAGCAACGCCCCCATACCGACATCTGGCCGGGTTTCGCGTCGGTCTGGATGGCTTTAACGGCATTGATGGGGCATCAGAAACGGATGGCCTTGCTTTGTCCACCCGCCTGCGTACACCAGACTACCCCGAAGGCCTGCTGGTGATCCAGGATGGTCGTAACCGCTTTCCGGATAAACCACAAAACTTTAAATACGTTAGCTGGCAGGATGTGTTAACAGCCACGGGGTTAAGTGACACCCCGAAATAGCGCTACGCACGCTGTATGTAGGCTTTACTTTGGCTTATAAAGCCTGTTTAAGTCAGCCTGCCTGTACAGTCCAGCACCTACAAAAAACGGGCTAGTTTATACCCGTTTTTTACCGTTTTTGCTGTGCAATCACACATCAAAGTGCATGTTCAAACAGCACGCATGGTCTGACATTAATACTCGATTGCTACCAGCTTGCACCACGGTCCAATTTTGGTCATATTGGAGTCGATCGTTACGGTCATAGCAATATCCATTGCTTTATTGGCCAGTAACGCCGAAAAAATAGCGGCATCTTGTGCAGGGTGCAAATAAGCCATATTCTTGACACAGCCTGATGCCGAATCCGAGAAATTTTTATCAAATTTCACCAATGCCATATCGGCATATCGTGAGTCTGAATATTCTACAGTTCTCATCGAAATACTGAGCATTTTTGCATTGCTTACGGCGAAATGTTGCGCATTAGCATTAAACGCAAATATCACTGCAATTAACAATAATAATTGTTTCATCATTGTTCCTAAGTTATGGGGAGGGCGCTCATACTAGTGGCGCTACACTATTTGTCAACAGCCAGGTTCAAAGAAGGCCTCACCTTAAACAGGTCATTCATAAAACAAAAAAGCCGAGCGCATTAGCCCGGCTTCTCAGTTTTGTGCCTAAGAATGGCAACTAATCTGTCGCAACAGATTAGTTTTTCACAATGGCGTTGTGGTACACGTTCTGTACGTCGTCACAGTCTTCCAGCATGTTGATAAACTTCTCGAAGTTTGCCAGATCGTCTTCACCTGTGATCTCAACGTGTGTTTGCGGAACCCAGGTAATTTCATCTACTTCGAAAGTGATACCGTCAAACGCTTCAATCAAGGCTGTTTTCGCTTTGAAGTACTCAGTGTGAGGTGCAAACACGGAAACCTGACCGTCTTCTACTTCAACGTCCGTCACGTCAACATCCGCCATCATCAGCGCTTCCAGTACGGCTTCATCGTCATCACCGGCGAAGCCAAGGATAGCAAAGTGATCGAACATGTGAGCAACACAGCCCGGACTACCAATTTTTGAGTCTGTCTTTGTGAACGGCAGACGTACATCCTTGATAGTACGGTTCGGGTTATCAGTCAGACAGTCCACAATCACCATACAGTTACCAGGGCCGTAACCTTCATAACGTGCTGGTGAGTAATCTTCACCTGCACCACCGGCCGCTTTTTCAATCGCTTTTTCAATAACGTGTGCCGGAACCTGGTCTTTCTTAGCTTTATCGATCAAACGACGAAGGGAGAGGTTGGTGTCTGGATCAGCGCCACCATTTTTTGCGACTACATAGATCTCTTTACCATATTTTGAGTTTACTTTGGTCTTTGCCGCTGCCGTTTTTGCCATGGCGTTTTTGCGGACTTCAAATGCTCTACCCATCTTAATTCTCGTTTGTGCAAATTAAATTGGACAAGATTCTAACAAGACATTGCATTTTGGGCCATACCCAGACGAGAATTGCCCGATATTGCGATATTTACTCTGAGATTTTTAGGCAAACTGGCCAGTTCGAGCGCGATGATGCAGACCTAGTGCCGCAGGCAGGTCAACAAATCGCTCAATGATGATATCAGCCTGCTGAGCATAGTCTGGCAGGCCAACGGGGGCAAACAAACAAGCATGCATACTGGCACGTTGTGCAGCTTCAATGTCGTATTTATAATCACCCACATAAACACAGTGTTGATAAGGTAAAGACCAACTATCAGCAACCATATGCAGTGCCTGAGGATCCGGCTTAGGTAACGCATCTTCGCGTGTCAGCATATAGTCCAAATCCAGACGGCATCGCTCAAGTTTTAGCTGCGCTGCTTTGGAATAGTTACGCGTGACTATGGCCATAGGCATGCCGATGGATTTAAGAAACGACACTGTGTCTACCACTCCGGGGATTGGTTCTGCATGCTGTGCGTCCTGCATCTCATGTTGATGGATCAGCGCCATGGCTTCTTCACGCATGTAAGGAGAAGGTAAAGACTCGACGAAATCGAGTAAGTCTGCATCACGATCACAGCCAATCTGTGCTTTGATTAAAGCGAAATCAAGAGAGGAGGTTACCAGAGTACCATCCAGGTCAAAAATCACACCTTTTACCATTAAATCAGCCATTCATATTTCCTTATCACCAAGGCTTCAACCAAACTAAACATAGGGTAAGCCGAAACACCTTGCAAAGATATTAA
Source organism: Pseudoalteromonas rubra (assembly GCF_000238295.3). Lineage (NCBI taxonomy): Bacteria > Pseudomonadati > Pseudomonadota > Gammaproteobacteria > Alteromonadales > Pseudoalteromonadaceae > Pseudoalteromonas > Pseudoalteromonas rubra. The sequence goes on along the minus strand of NZ_AHCD03000044.1, from coordinate 131,420 downwards.
AAATAAAATTATCGAGGCCCTACCTGCTGGTCACATCGCAGCAATGGGACCTGAAATTCATACGCACGCAACCGTTGTACGGATCATTTGAAACCGAAGTAGGAACATGCCATGGTAAAGATAAACAACTCAACAAGGAGCCGTGATGGATAATCCTATCGAACAGTTTCTATCCTGGTGGCAACAGGCCAAAGCTCAGTCTAATCTCAAGCAACGCAGCGCCATTTGTATTTCTACCTTGGACGAACAGGGCTTCCCCAGTGGTCGTTTTGTCGACCTTAAAGCGGTGAGTGATGCCGGTTTTACTTTTTGCACGCACCTGGGTTCGCACAAAGGACAAGACTTGCGACGTAATCCCAAAGTGGCTTTGACAGCCTGGTGGGACGCCCTGGGCTATCAGGTCCGTGTTAAAGGACTGGCATCCGAGATCAGCCGTGCCGATGCACTGCGTTACTGGCAAAGCCGCAGTCATGACGCTCAGCTCACCACCTTAGCCTGTCAGCAAAGCCAGCCGCTGGTATCAATGCAAGCCGTTACCAGCAAACTCGAAACACTTAGTAATGACTATCAGGCACAAACGATACCACTCCCCGACGACTGGGGGGGTTTTATTATACAACCGCTCAGTATCGAGTTTCTGACCTTCAAAGAAAGCAGGCTCCATGTGCGCGAACTCTACCAGCATGAAAATGGGGCTTGGTATAAAACCCTGTTACAACCTTAGTAAGTGTAAAGGCCCTTGCCATCTTACCGGATTTAATCAGCTCACTATGTGTAAGAAAAGCCTGTCACTTAAGCACCAATGACATCTGTCATGCCCTTGTCATGACAGATCACACACGTAATCACCCATGCCATTTCGTAAAGTTATCCCATCAAAACAATGACTCATCAAAGGATAACTAACATGACTAAACACCTGACTCGCACCACCGCCTTGGCCTGCATGCTTGCCGCACTTTCGACCAGTGCGATGGCACAAGATCTGACCATCACATTCAGTGGCCTGGCACACCAATCTGGTACCCTGAAGCTCGTCGCTTATGACTCTCCGGCCGCGTTTATACAGCAACAAGCATGGCGGGTGGCGCAACAGCACGTATCAGGCAACCAGCCTGAACTCATATTACGCGACGTAGAACCCGGACAGTACAGCTTTATGGTTTATCAGGACCTCAACAACGACGGCAGGCTGAATCGAAACCGCTTTGGTATACCAACTGAACCTTATGGTTTTAGCAATAATGCAATGCTCACAGGCGCCCCCCAGTTCCCGCAACTGGCGGTACACGTCACGCAACAAAATCAGAATTTAAAAATACGACTGCGTTGACCAAAAAAGTGTCACAGCAAGCCACCTGTCTGTGACACTTACCCCATACACCGCCAAAAAGCCCCTCTCCATTAACATACCCGTAATAGAAATGCTGTGTACCCACAACAGAATCATAGTATTTTTTTCTTATTAAATATTATGAAGTTACTGGATCAACAACGAAACTTTATGCAATAGTGTGTGCGTAAAGTGATCCAAAATTGTCACTTCGCACTATATTTAAACAGCTATTTACGCTAAAACCCCAAGAAGTGAGTCGTGCATGCTCAAAACAATAGCTAAAACCATATCCAGCCACCTTACCCTTGTTGTTCTGCTTCCATGCTTGCTGTTGGGCGGCGTCATTTTTTATGACGTGTCAGTGTCAGCAAAACGCATGAATGACGCCTATGACGCCGAATACAATTCCTTTTTGAGCCATGCTGTGCTCGCGCTGATACACGAAACGCAAAAAGAGCGGGGTGCTTCCGCAGGCTTCATCGGTTCGCAAGGCCAAAAATTTCAAAGCAACCTGACACAGCAACGCCGTCTGACCGAAAGCCAGCTCACTAAGCTGAAAAGCGAGGTGATACACTGGGACTTATCGGAAGACATGACGCGCGAGCTCAACATATTGCTGCAAAAGTTTGACCAGCTCGACACTGTCAGGCGCAAAGTCAGCTCGCTCTCTATGAGCCTGCCTGAAGCATTAAAATACTACACCGACATTAACAATCAGGGCCTGCATATTGTTATCACCGCAGCGCGACTGAGCCGCGATTACATCGTTGCAACTGAGTTAATGGCGATATACAACTTCTCCAGCGCCAAAGAATCTGCAGGCATAGAGCGTGCAGTGCTGACAAATGTGTTTGCACAAGATAGATTTACCCCGGCACTTCGCACCCGCTATACCCAGCTTCACACCAAACAAGAAGTCTATCTGGCTGAAGCACTCGAAGCATCGCCCCCAGAGATGAAAGCCATGTTTTCTGCGGCATTAAACAGCAGAGCCATGAAAAACGTTGACGCTTTCAGAGCCACCGTCGCAGATCGGGATTCGGGGTTTGGGCAAGAGCCCGAAGCCTGGTTCTCAGCCGCTACTCAACGGATTAATGCGCTTAAAGAAGCTGAAGAAAAAGCGCTGACACTGGTCGATAAAACGGCCATCAAGATTCAGGAAGGAGCGGTTACGGTTCTGGTGGTTGAATTGATTATTCTGGTGATAGGCTTACTGATAACAGCTGCGCTGTTCATATCCATCCGGCTTCGCCATCAGCAGTCTGCCAAGATTGCAGAAGGCATTATCATCGCAATGAATCAACGCAACCTGGCACATGAAATCGGTGTTCTTAGCTCAGACGAGCTTGGTAAATCGGCAACCGACATTAACAGCCTGACCCGACAGTTTGCTGAAGATCTGATTGAGTTTGGTCGAGCGTCGCAAAAAATCACCACATCAACCCACGAAACAGCTTGTGCCATCAGCCAGAGCCAGACCAATTTGGTTGAACAGCAATCCGGTGTGCAAACCATTGCCTCAGCGGCTGAGCAAATGAGTGCCAATATTCAGGTCATCGCCAACTCTATGATAGAAAACGCGGCTGCAGCAAAGTCCGTGTCGGAGGAATCAGTCAATGGTCAGAAGGTCGTGACAGACGCGGTGCAAGTGATCCAGCAAGCATCCTTAGATATGGAAAAGTCTGCGACATCCGTTGATGCGCTGAACGAGCGGGTGGGCAGCATTTCGGGCATGGTTGATATGATCCAGAGTATTGCCGAACAGACCAATCTGCTGGCACTGAACGCGGCTATTGAGGCAGCCCGGGCTGGCGAGCAGGGTCGTGGCTTTGCGGTGGTTGCCGACGAAGTACGTAGTCTGGCCAGTCGCACTCAGCAGTCCACAGAAGAAATTTCGGCACTGGTGAGCGAACTACAAACCAGTGCCAAGTCTGCCTCGGACGTCATTACCCAGGGCAAAGAAAATGCCATGCAGGCCGCCGAACGAGCCGAGCTCATTAAAGAAGCGTTAGGCAAAATAGTCGAACAGGCGAAGCAGGTGGAATCAGTGACGGATTCGGTGTCAGTGAATACCCAGCAGCAAAGCAATGCCATTGACGAAGTCAGCCGACATATAGTAGAAATATTTGCCAAGGCCACCGAAACAGTAACCGGGGCCGAACAAATTGCCGTGGCAGCCTCTAATATCGCAGAGGCCGCAATGGATATGGATGAATTAATTGACCGGTATAAAGTGACAGACTAAATGATCTCACACCCTTTCGATACGCTGCGCCTTGGTAATGGCGCAGCTTTGTTATTTACCCCTTGCCCGGGCACTAAAGGCACCACATTGGATGAGTCAGTTCGACAATTGCATGACGCCGGAGCACAGGCGATTGTGACGCTCATGTACCCTTCGGAGTTAGAAAGTAACGAGGCAAACGCCTTACCTCAGGTGTGCGAAGGCCTTGGCATGTCGTGGTTTCAGTTGCCCATTGCAGATGATGCCCCACCTAATGAAGACTTTACGCAGGCATTTGTGAAGAGCTGGCCGCAGCTTAATGCCATCCTGTCTGAACAGGGTACCGTTGCAGTGCACTGTAAAGGCGGCTCAGGACGCACAGGACTGGCCATTGGTTTGATCATGTATCAACTTGGACTGGATAAAGCGGACATCATCCCTCAGGTACAAGCACTGCGTCCAAAAGCGTTAAATCACCCGGCTCAGCTTGAGTTTTTCAATCAATTTTCCCGCTTCGAATAGTCATTCCATATTGATTGCCACTGTCATAGCACAGTGGCAAATGCATTACGCAAACCCATATTGCTGACGAAAATGCTCTAAGACTTTGAGTAGCTCTGTCACTTTTTGCTCATCATATGCGTCATCATGGGCCCGTGCAAAGCGGCCATGGTCGTTGTCAAAATACTGGCCGGACGCCCTGGAGAATTCCTCCGACAACGCCGCCCGAACCAATATATCCGCGCCTTCCTGGACATTGCCCCCGGCGACACCATAGGCCTGCTCAACCATTTTTGACCCCAGAAATGACTTCGGATTTACCGCAACAACCGTCGCCCGGGAATCATCAGAGGCTGCGCCCAGTTGCATTGACCACATGGTCAGGGCGAGCTTACTTTTGGCATACGCGGCATTGTCCGACAAGCTACTGGATGCAATTATCTCTTGTGGTATCAGAGATGCCTGCGCTGCCGATGATAAGTTGATCACTCTGGCACCTTGCTTCATATCTGGCAGCAAAGCTCGGGTCAGCAGATAAGGGGCAATGGTATTCACCATAAAGCGTACATCAATCCCCTCAGGCGTGATTCGCTCTGGTATCACAAATACACCGGCATTGTTGATCAGCACATCCAGCTCAGTACCTGCCTGCTTAAGCGCATTGACCAGATGCTTGATATCACTGATCACACTCAGATCTGCGGTGTAAGTCGCAACACGTTCCGGCTCGATATGCGCCGAAAGTTCAGCTTTGCGCGCCGATAGCTTTTCAGCATTTCTGCCATGTAAGATCACGCGGTGGCCCAGCTCAAGGAGTGTTCTCGCCGTGGCCAGTCCAATCCCATCGGTTGCGCCGGTAATTAATATGGTTTTTGTCATCACTGTATCGCTCACTGAAGTTAATAGGGTCGATTAAAAAGAACCGGAGCGCACTCACGGTACAGATACAGCATAGATTATTTAGGAAAGATTTATTATTGGGCAAAATAAACAATCAGTATTTTACCTTTATTGATAATAAAACGCGATGTTCAGTGGTCAGCGCCAGAAAAACAGCTGCTCTGCGCAAATAAAACAAAGCAGCCATAATCACGATTTACCCTTGCTTTCTGGCAGCCTGATAAGCCTCGCGGCTTTGTACCTGGTTAAGATAGCGCTGTATCTGTGGTTTATCATTCAGCAGCTTAAGATTAGCCGCAAACTCCAGTGTGATGGTCATCATAATGTCTGCTGCGCTAAATTGCGGGCCGGCAAAAAACGTTTGTTGCGACAACGTTGCTTCAATATAGCCCAGATCCAGTGCCAGCTCTTTGGCAATGTATCCATCCATTGGCGTGCTTCCATCACGCTGCTCCATACCCAACAACAAAGTCGTGATCACTGGCAGTGCCAGAGATCCTTCGGCGAAATGTAACCATTCAAGATACTGATAATAATGGGTATCGCTTTTTGCAGGGCGCAGCGCTGTCGGCTCAGCCTGATCAAGTAAATACTCCATGATGGCCCCCGACTCACACAGCACCAGACCGTTGTGTTCAATGGCCGGCGCTTTATTTAGCGGATGAACCTGGCCCAGGCTTGCTGGTGCCAGGCGGGTATGCGGATCACGCTCGTGGTGTACCACTTCGTAAGGCAGCCTAAGCTCTTCAAGCAGCCACAGTACGCGAGTTGAACGTGACTGATTAAGATGGTGTACTTTAATCATGAAAACATGGATCCCTTTTCGAGAACAGTCGGCCGTACATATCAAAAACGACCGACGAGGATAACAATAATTACTGTGTAAGATGCTTAGCCAGTGCCACACCCACAGCGTGTGCGCTGGCCGGATTCTGACCCGTTATCAGGCGTTCATCTTCGACCACCAGCTCCTGCCAGGGCTGCGCTTTTCGGTATTGCGCCGCTTTACGGGCAATGGCTTCTTCAAGCAAGAACGGAATATCGCTGATGGTGCCAAAATCAATTTCCTCTTCGCGGGTAAAGCAAGTGACTGACTTATTCGCAATGAGCGACTCCCCGCTGCTCAGGGTGATCGGCAATAAGGCCGCAGGACCATGGCACACTGCCGCTACCACCCCACCCGCTTCATAATGGCTTGCTGCCAAAGCAGCAAACTGGTCGTCGCTTGCCAGATCACTGAGCAGACCAAAGCCACCCGGATAAAAAATCGCATCATAATCGCTCACATTCAGCTCTGAAGCTTTCAGCGTATTGGCTATTTTTGCCTGCAATTCAGGATCTTCAAGCATCTGCCGATTCACCTCATCGCCTTCTGCGTCCGTACCATATAAAGGCGCCTGACCACCCGCAATAGACGCCAGATCAAAGGCAATTCCCTGTGCTTTTAATATATGACAGACATGTGTCAGCTCCGGGGCGTAGGTACCATTTGCCTGATCTGTTTCGCCTAGGGTTGCGTGGTTAGTGACCGGAATTAGAACTTTTTTCATCGTACTTTACCCTCCTGAGTTATTTGAACTGTGTGCGCAGTACTGGCATATTTCGTGGCCATTGCGTGGTGTGTACTCACTGTAGATTATTTCTCATAAAATGATAATGGCTGTAACTGGCAAACACTTTTGCCATACTGCAAAAGTCATTTCGTACAAGTTACAGGCTGTTTATATCAGTCCCTGATGCGACCAAATCCATTGGCTCAGACAGAAATTACCTTTACCTTAGCTGAAGTTTTACAGCTAATTACAACTTTTCCACAGAGCTTTACATCCTTAAAGCGGGTCAGTCTATATGGTAGGAGTCTGTTGATTATTGGACGTATCAATTAAAGGAGAGATCATAATGCCCAGATGGAACCCGACTTTTTTCACTGCCTTCTTTTTTATCCTACTTTGCTCACTCAGCGGTTGTCATAACAGTAACCAGGAGCTGGTTGAAGACCGTGTCATCACCTTCAGTTCAGACGAAAACACGTTACAGGCCAGACTGGTGGTACCTAAAGTGCACCAAAGTAACGATGCTATCGTTTTGCTTGTACATGGTGATGGCGCGATGGATCACAACGCCAATGGCTACTTTGAGCCAATTATCACCACGTTAAACGAGCAACGATACGCAACTCTGTCCTGGAGTAAACCTGGCGTTGGCAATTCTGATGGCGACTGGCTGACACAAACGATGTCACAACGTGCAGAAGAGGTCCGCAGTGCTATTCGCTATCTGAGACAAAATGGTTATCCGAATAATCCCATTGGCGTCGTTGGCTTCAGCCAGGCAAGCTGGGTGCTGGCCGAATTAGGCGATGAACCCGAAATCACCTTTGCCGCCCTGATAGGTGGTGCTGCAAACTGGCGGGAACAAAGTAAATATACCATGTGGTTGCGCCTGATAGAGGAAGAAAAAATTCATCCTGACGACACGACCGTGTGGCAAGAGATTGAAGAGCTCAACGAGCTGGAATATCAGCTCATTAAAAGCGGATTCAATGACTATCTGGGCAGTGACCTACACTTGCATCCATTTATGGCACGACCATTGGAGGATGAAGCACGCTTTCGCTTTGTACGTGCCAATATTGACTCCGACGTCAGTGTTGGATTTGCCCAGATCCGCTTTCCAATGCTGGCGCTCTTTGGTGATTCAGATATCCGGGTTGATATTGAACATAGCCAGCAGGTATTTGCCAATACCCTGGGTGCGTCAGACAAACTGACTCAAAAGGTGATCAGCAATGCCTCCCACGCCCTGCTTAAAACCGAGCTGTCGATGCGAGCAGCACTGTATTTAACGGAAGATGATTTTGCTCCAGGCGCACTGGACACACTGGTCGAGTGGCTGAATACACAGGCTCACAAGGCTCCATCACAGCGCTTATAGGTTCAAACCTGGGTGAAGCAGCAAGCCAGCTTCACCCTCTTTTCACTTTTTAGTTGCATGATAACCACAAAATCAATACCTTAGGTATATAACAATAAAGAATACCCGATCATGCTGTACATCATACTCACCATTGCACTGCTGGCGCTCAGCGCTTTACTGTTTACCCCCTCATTCAAAGCTTTTACGCTCCGTTACGAAGTAGCCTGTAATTTTATTCTGACCCTGGTTGCCACCTTAGTCGGTGTACTGCTGGCAATAGCGATCAGCAACTACGATGCAGACAAAAAAGAAATCAAAGACTTAATTAAGGTACTTTATGCCGCCGAAGCGGTGGTTGAGGAAAGCCTGGACTACAGCGTCAAACTCAATGAAATTTACCAGGAAAACCCTGAACAATTTGGTAAACAGGGCGACTTTTTTGCCCGCAATCCACTCGTTTACCCGCACTACCTGGATAATATGCTCACTCAGAATTTGATCAGTAAAAACTTGTCACAGGAAGGGTTAAGTGAGCTGAACGAGCACCTGATCACATTGCAGCGCTCAAAGCAGGTTGCCCCTCAGGCCTTTATCGCCAGTATGCGTTACATCCAGCAAGTGCTGATTTTAGAGCGTCGCTTTCAGCTCAGAGAAATCTCAGCACAGGAGTACCAACAAGCACTTGATGCGCATGAAGAACAACTGGTGTATCAACAACAAAAAGCAAAAATAATAAAGCCTGCCATGCGTTTATGACTTACCGCAACATGGCGGCAGCAGGGATTGCTCTGTAAGGTCTGTCAGTATTCCGTTAATTTATCTGCATACCTCAGGGGCCTGATAGTCCAGCTTCATTAAATCAAAGTAGTTTTGCCCCAGTGCGATATATCGAAATGCCTCGTCATCCAAATATTGATTAATGCGGCTGTTGACCTCAACTTCACGCTTGTAATCCCTTTGTTGGTAGCCTTTTGCTGCCACAAAATCACTGCCGGTTAGAATACGTTTTGGATAACGATTAAAAAAAGCCACATACTGCTCTCGTATTGCCGCATGACGAAAATACGCCTCATATAAAACCCGCCAGGAAATATCCAGCATCAGGTTAGGATAGGTATCCAGCAGACGCGATAAAATCGCGATATGCAGCTGTGGATCCAGCTTAGTTTGCTCCCGTGACAACCCCATATGGACCCAAACAATCGGGTTTTCCGGGTAACGGGCCAGCACACTTTCCATCAGATGCAAATACTTGGTTGGCGCCTGATCTGAGCCGATATCAGCATGAATGGACAAAGGCATGGGTGCCCTGCCGCCTTCAGGCGCTCTAAGCCGGGCCATAAACGGCGCCCAGTCATCGATTCGCTGCGGCGGCGTTGCCCGGTGCGTATGCGCAAACAATGCCTGCTTCACCAGATTCACCTCTCCCATCCAGGTAAATGCAGGTCCAAATTCATCGTCCAGTAATGCCATTTTTTGCGCGACATACTGCGGCTCACTGAGGTCGGCAAAGCTCATTGACAGGGTCAGATGAACATCTGTATTTGGGTGCAATAGCGCATTGGATGCATTGATAATATCGTTTCTGATGGTCGGCTTAATTTCACCTGTCGGACACACTGAAAAGCGCTGACAACCACTTTGCGCGCTGAACATTTGTCCGATGCCAAAGGCATTGACAAATAAAACACCAGCAGGCTGAAAATAGCCTATGAGTTCAGGGTAAGGAACCGCCTCACCACCGAAAGGGCGAAAATGAGCATGGGCATCCACCACAAACGTATAAGGCTGTGTGTCCCTGTCATAACAAGCCTGCTCTGCGCCCGGCTTAAACTGTGTCAAATGACGCTCGCTTAGCGTGCTTTGACAAGCCGCTGTCAGGGCCATCACCATAGGTAGCAGTACAGCACGTAATTTATGTATTTTCACGGTTTCTCCCTGCCTGATTGAGCAATGGCAACATGGCAATTCCGGACTTTTGGTCCGCTTTTGCAATTGATATCAGCATGAAATATATAACCAATTGTTATCACTATACAATTTTTCTGGTTCATTCTTTGCTGTAGACTAAATCCTGATCACCGACCGTTCAAGGGATATTGACCATGTCACAGCGCTATCGCGACTTTATCTGGTTCACCTGTTTACAGCCAGCACTTCTGCAATTGCACAGGCAACCGCGCTGGGCATTGAGCATGCTTGTCCTGCTGACACTGACACTCAGTGCCGTACTCTGTGTTGCTACTGTACTTTACCACATCTGGTTTAAGCCACTTCCCTACCCTCAGCCACAGCACCTCCACCTGCTGGATCATCACCGTCAGGGGAGTACCTCAGAGCTGACAGATCAGGGCTGGCCTTACCCGGCACTCACTGAGCTGTTATCAGCACCGGGTAAACACACATTACTGACCCTCTACTATGCCGAAGAGGTCCTCCTGGACACCCTCTATCAGGAAAAAATAAACACCGCGTATGTCAGTGGCGACTGGCAAACTATGCTGGGGGCTGAATTCATTCATGGCCATAGTAATGCGTTTTTAACCGCACCAGACACTCAACCACACGGTGCGGTGATCAGCCATACGCTGTGGCAAAGCGCATTCGGTGGCACACCAGATATTTTAAAATACCATGTTAATATCAATGGGGTACGCCACCCTATCCAAGGAGTAGTTAGTCCAGATTATCATCCACCTGAGCTATTAAAACCCGGCTGGCAGCCAGAGCTCTGGCTGCCCTTGCGTTTCAACAACTCTGAATATAAAGGCTACTGGCAAAGCCCCGATCCACACATTCGCGTCCTGCTACGCACACCGACACCTCAAGCACAACTTGCGGACTTACAAGCGAGAGCCAATGAATCAGCAGCCTTGCATGCACCAGCGCAACTCAGAGACTGGCAAACCCGTTTGACCGGACATCCTCTGACCAAGGCATTGCGTGGTGATCATCCGGTTATTGTTATTGTCTTTACCTGCACGCTGGCGTTATTGTTGCTAGCTAGTCTGAATCTGGCGCAAATGTTTTTACTCCAGTTGCTGCAAAGCCGACATCAGCTGGCTGTGCGATCTGTGGTTGGTGCAAAATACACAACTTTGCGCAATACCTTGCTGTGTCAGCTGACTTTATTAATAGTCCCAGCACTGGCATTCGCCCTCGGACTAACGCATCTGGCACTAAACTACAGCAACACATGGATATCACAGTTCATTTATCAAAGTGCACAACTAACCGTTAACTGGCAGATCGTATCGCTGGCATGCCTGCTGGGGGGTGTAATCCTGGCTTTGTTCATGATCTTAAGCCACAAACATTGCCAGCCAGAAAAGTTGCTGAGCAGTCTCAAGCGCAGCGGCAAAGGTCAGGCTGCGCAACTATCGCAGACAACCATCAGGCGCTTCGTTGCCTCTCAGGTATTATTGGTTTCCCTGGCCATTTTGGCTTGTACTCAGCTTGTTTGGGACAACCTGAAGCAGCTGACTCACCCGCTGGGTTTCGATACCCAACAAATCTATGAACTGGAGTTCAATGTTGCAACGCTTGACTGGCAGGGCTGGCCAGCTTATGCGCCAATGGCTAAAGCGTTTAAACAGTCTTTGCTGCAAGAGCCAGGTGTAATAGCAGCCAGTTTCGCCCGTACTCCGCTTAAAGATGACTTTCAGTTCAATGTCACCGCATCGTGGAACGATACCCGCTATCTGCCATTTCATCGCAATGTGGATCAAGACTACTTTTCGGTACTGGCACAACGTCTTATTGCAGGGCGGACCTTCACCGCACAGGACATTGAGGAACAACGTCCTGTGGTGATCGTCAATCGTACATTCGCCCGTCAGCTAGGCGGTGAGGTGCTGGATAAAACGCTGAATATTGATGGGGTAAAAGCACAACGTATCATCGCGGTCATCGACGACCTGCAACTGCCAGGTAAACCCATTCCTCCGGCACGCTTTTACCTGCCGAACTTTGGCTCAGCGACTTACCTGCTGGTTAAACTCGCACCTGGGGTGACTCTGAGCAAAACACAACTCAGTACGCGGTTAAAACAACAGCATCCACAATTTGTCCTGACTCAGTGGCGCGCATTGGCAGAGGAAGTCGCCCATGCCCATCAGTATCGGCGTATCACAACCTGGCTGTTGGTCGTTGTCAATCTGCTGATCCTAATCATTACCACCTATGGCATATACAGCCTGCAAAGCTACGCAGCTTATCTTCAGCAAGGTGTAGTCAAAGTTCATTTGATGCTGGGAGCAAAACGTCGTCAGGTATTGTTGGCAAGGATCCGAGCATTTTTGCAGCCCGCATTGCTCAGCCTTGCACTTGCAGTGATTGCGATAAGCTTGAGCTGGCCCTGGTTCGACTCCTTAATGGCATTTTCTCCCAGTCTGACACTCATTGTAGCAAGCTTCGCCGGTGTAATTATAACTCTGGTGGCTATCAGCCTCATCACAGCCCGCCAATATGTTCCCACCAAGCGGTTGTTATGATGTGTAAAGGGGGTTTCCATCCCCCCTTTTTTTAGAATACTAACCGCGGACCTCTGCGGCTTGTTTTAATCGCGATAAATCCCGCCACAACACTGGTGCCACTATCAAGGTTAGCACCAGATTAGACACTGGCACAGATAGCCATACTCCATCTACCCCAAGCTGATATGGCAGCAAGTATAAAAATGGCACCTGAATGACCATGTTACCCAGCGAGATCAGCAGAGATTTTCCTCCCTGATCCAATGCCACATAATACATGGCGGCAAGAAAAATAAACCCATCCAGAAACACCATAGACAAATGCAGACGCGCACCATGTTGCGCCTCATTAAGCAGTGCCTGATCCCGAGTAAAGAAGGACACGATCGCTTCGGGAAACACGTTCAGACACAGCACAATCACAAGACCCACTGACAAGCTCACCTGACATGCCAGCTTAAGGGTCGCACGGATCTTCTCGATTTGCCCCGCACCGTAATAATAGCTCACCGGTGGCTGCATACCACTGGCAACCCCTTCAGCGAAAAAGTAATAAATTACCCCAATATAACCGATGAGCGCAAAAGCTGCGACGTGCAAGGACTCACCATAAGTCAGTAGCTGCTTGTTGTGCAGTGCAGTAATAAATGCAAAGTACAAAAACATTGCGAGCCCCGATGCGCCCTGAACTAAGGTGCGCCCCGCCAGTTTCTGAGAAAAAGTCAGCCTGCTTAAGCTCAGTCCGATACCCGCTTTTGAAGAGCAAAAATAACTCAGTGCCAATATGCCCACCAGGGATTGCGATACCACGCTGGCCCAGGCTGCACCTGCAAGCTGCCATTGCAACAACACGATAAACACATAATCGAGAACAATATTGGTCAGCGCCCCAAGTATCAGTAACCGCGTAGCCACACCCGGACTGCCATCATTACGGATCAACATAGGTAACGCGCCTGCTGCCATAGTTGCTAACGCTCCCCAGCCAAATACCGACAAATAGCTGTAACCAAACCTCAGCACCTCACCGCTGGCTCCCTGCAAATCAAGCAACAGACTGCCACTGGCATACAAACCCAGACTGGTTGTCATTGCCAGTATCAGCAGCAACCAGATACTGGTTGCCAGCACAGCATGCGACTGTTCGCTGTCTTTGGCACCGCGAAACAAAGACAACAGGCTCCCGGCACCTATGCCTACCAAAGTACCGAGGCCCGCTATCAGGCCTACTACAGGCCAGGCAATATTCACCGCAGCCAGGCCATCTGCCCCGATAAAATGACCAACGAAGACCCCATCAACAACCTGATACAGCCCATTCACCATCATGGCGGCAACAGCCGGTATGGTGTAACGCCAAAATGTTCTGGTAACCGAATCACTCTGCTTGCCTGTCGGATCTTTTTGATTTTGACTGAGCTCAGTCAGCTCAACATCATGCGTTTGCATAAAACTCCCCGCTCATTGCGAATAACCGCTATTATGCTTAACTATCGGATGAAAGAAAGTTAGTTACTATCCGCTTTTCGGATACATTGGAGTTTGTTATGCACTGGACACTCGATCAACTGGAAGCCTTTGTGACTGCCGCCAGAACGGGGTCATTTTCTGCTGCCGCCCGCAAGCTGGGTAAAGCCCAGTCCCGTGTCAGCACAGCCATTGCCAACCTGGAAACCGATCTGGGTTTTGAGTTATTTGACCGCACAGCCCGGTTACCAGTGTTAAATGCCGCCGGGCATGACCTGTTCGCAGAGGCAGAAGCTGTGCTCATGCAATGCCAGAGGTTACAATCAAGAGCGCTGTCTATGAGCTGCGGTGAGGAAGTATCTCTGACCGTCGCCATGGATGAGGCTGTGCCCATCAATGCCTTTGAAACTCTGTTCGAGCAGCTGTCACATCAGTTTCCTCTCCTGAAACTGTCTATATTAAACGGCTCACAGGACGATATTGCTGGCTGGGTTGATGAACAAAAAGCCGATCTGGGCATTTTATTTCACCAAAAGCCACTTTCACAAAGTCTCGATTTTACGCCGCTGGGCAGCTTTGAGCAGCGTCTGATAGTCGCCCCCGATCACCCGCTGGCATCACACTCACAGCCAACCGTAGAACAATTAAATCAGCATCGGCAGCTAGTGATCCGGGACCGTATTGGCAACAGCCAGTCTCAAGCGATTTCTTCTTTTCACTGGCATGTAGACAGCTATTACTATATCGCTGGCCTGGTGTTAAGAGGGGTGGGCTGGGCACTGGTGCCTGAGCATGTCGTAAAATCTCATTGGTTTAACGAGGCAGTTATCACGCTTTCCACCCGGCATATTCCCGGCTCTCTGACCGTAGACATGGGCCTGGTCAGGCGTAGAGACAAAGCCACTGGACCCGTCATTCACTGGATTTACGACACCGCTTTATCAATGGCACTTTAGAGCCAGTTATAATCCATTTGGCGGGCCGTTTTAATCGCCAGTGATTTACCAAAGTGCAGCTTTACCAGCTCAAGGCTCATGTCGATACCTGCTGACACCCCTGCCGAGCTGGTAAAATTCTGATCCATTACAAACCGTTTATCTTCACACACTTTCAGGTGCGGATAACTGGTTTGCAGCCGCGCCAGGTCATCCCAATGAGTGGTCACCGATTTACCGTCAATGAGTCCAGCTTCAGCAAACAAAAAGACCCCGGTGCACACAGATGCGCAACGACGGGTATGAGTCGCCGTTTCAGCCAGCCAGGCTAACACTGAGGTATTACTGAGTACCTGCTGATGCTGTCCACCAGCAACAATCAACAAATCAAATCTGGGATGACCATGAATACTGTAATGCGGGTTTACAGACAAGCCACCACGGCAACTGACGGGTGCATGACTGGGAGCAATCAGGCTTACATTTACGGGCTCGTCAACAAAACGGGCAGCCGTGCTGAACACTTCAAATGGGCCGCTAAAGTCCAAGACTTCAACGCCATCGTAAATAAAAATACCGATTTCCATTGAATGATCCAGAATAAGGAAGTTTTTGAGCTCCCTTAGTGTAGCGCAGATCTTAACCATTCATATCTATTTACACTTTGATTTTGGCGATTAATCGAGATCTGATTGCACTTTCATGAATTTGTCTTTTAGTATGCTTGGCAATAAAATACCAACAAGCGAAAACCAACTATGTTGAAAATCAAACTAACACTACTTAGCGCCGCCGTTGCGATCGGTCTGGCAGGCTGTAGCAGCACGCAGCAAAGCAGCACAACCACGCCAACCGTTGCGGAAAAACAATACCAAAACCCGCTGTTACAGCCTTTCACTGGTCCTTATCAAGGCGTACCTCAATTCGATAAAGTACAACTGAAAGATCTTGAGCCTGCACTGGACATCGCACTGGCTGACCATTTAAGCGAAATTGACCTGATTGCAAACAACACCGCTCCGGCGACGTTCGATAATACTATCGTTGCGATGGAGCGTTCAGGTCAGGCACTGGATCGCCTTTTTACCTACTTTGGTATCTGGAGCGCCAACAATTCATCACCTGAATTTCGCCAAATGCAGGGCGGCCTGATGGCAAAGTACGCTCAATACCGTTCTAAAATCACGCAAAACAAGGCGTTATTTGAGCGCGTTAAAACAGTGTATGACAGCCAGGAGTTTAAGCAACTGAGTGCTGAAGAACAGCGTATCACCTGGCTACAGTACAACAGCTTTGCTCGTAACGGTGCAACACTGGAAGGTGAAGCCGCTGAACGTTACGCCGAAATTAACCTGGCTTTATCAAAGCTACACGCAGACTTTGCCAATAATGTACTGGCCGACGAAGAAGGCTATGTCGTATACCTGACCAAAGATCAGCTTTCTGGTCTGCCTCAGTCCTACATTACCTCTGCGGCTGCCGCGGCTGAGGAGCGTGGCAAACCAGGCATGTATGCAGTTACCAACACCCGCTCTTCCATGGCCCCATTCCTGATGTACTCCACTGAACGTGAGCTACGTAAGCAAGTATGGCAGAACTACTACAGCCGTGGTAACAACGCAGGTGAGCACAACAACAAAGCCATCATCAATGAAATCCTGACATTGCGTCACGAGCGGGTGCAACTGCTGGGTTATGAAAACTACGCCCAGTGGCGTCTTGAAGATCGCATGGCTAAAGATCCAAAGAATGCCATGGAGCTGATGGATAAAGTCTGGCCAGCTGCAATTGCCCGCGTAAAAGAAGAAGTGGCAGACATGCAGGCACTGGCAGATAAAGAAGGGGCCAATATTAAGATTGAGCCATGGGATTATCGCTTTTACTCTGAAAAAGTACGTAAAGCCAAATACGACCTGGACTCTAACGAAGTTAAACAGTATCTCCAGCTGGACAAACTGCGTGACGCCATGTTCTACGTCGCAGGTCGCCTGTTTAACTTTGAGTTTACCGAAGTCCCTGAAGGCTCAGTGCCTGTCTTCCACGAAGACGTACGCGTATGGGAAGTCACCGATAAAACCAGCGGTGAGCACATTGGCTTATGGTACTTAGACCCGTTTGCCCGTCAGGGTAAGCGCTCAGGTGCATGGGCTACTTCATACCGTGGCCACACCACCTTTGATGGCAAAACCAACGTATTAAGCTCGAACAACTCAAACTTCGTAAAAGCACCAGCAGGACAGGCCAGCCTGATCTCGTGGAACGATGCAGAAACCTATTTCCATGAATTCGGTCATGCATTGCATTCTCTGTCTTCTAAAGTGAAATACCCAGGTTCCAACTCTGGCGTACGTGACTACACTGAATTCCAGTCACAGCTGCTGGAGCGTTGGCTGGTCACCGATGAAGTCATTAATCGTTTCCTAGTTCATCATGAAACAGGTCAACCTATGCCGAAAGCACTGGTGAATAAAATCAAGCAAGCAGCCAACTTCAATCAGGGCTTCGCCACCACTGAATACCTGGCATCAGCCATTATGGATATGAAGTTCCACACCACAAATCCAGCTCAGATTGGCGACCCGGTTGAATTTGAAAAATCTCAACTGACTGCCATTGGTATGCCATCAGAGATCGTCATGCGTCACCGCACCACACACTTTGGTCACGTTTTCTCCGGTGAAGGTTATTCAGCCGGCTATTACGGCTATCTGTGGGCCGAAGTGCTGACATCAGATGCTGCACAGGCATTTGCCAGCGCGCCAGGTGGCTTTTATGACGAAGAAGTTGCCGATCGCCTGGTGAACTACCTGTTCTCTGTCCGTAACGCAATGGACCCGGCAGAGGCGTACCGCAAGTTCCGTGGTCGTGATGCGGCAGTAGAAGCCCTGATGTTAGATCGCGGCTTCCCGGTCAATGCAGATAAGTAACCTTTGAATTCAAAAAAGCCCTGTTATAACAGGGCTTTCCCTTACAAACGGGATCTTTAAAACGCTACTCAATGATCTCTAGTAAGTGCAGCTTTTTAAATTGCTTTTCCAATGTTGCCATGCTGAATGGCTTAATAATAAACCCATCTACTTTTTCTAGTAACACCTGCTGTACCCGCTCACGACCGTTTTCACAGGTCACCATCACAAGCTTGAGATTTTTTAGTGCCGGTCTGGTACGAATTTCGTGGAGTAAAGCCAGCCCATCTATGTGTGGCATATTCAGGTCAGAAATCACCAGCTGGTAGGGTTTTGCCTCGAGTAGCTCCAGTGCTCGTTTGCCATCTGTCGCTTCATCTATGTCTGTAAAACCAAGCCGACGGAGCATACCTATCATCACATGCCGCATTGACGCCATGTCATCAACAACCAGTATCTTCACCTGTCTCTCCTTAACTTCACCGATAATAAGAATAAAAATTAGACCAAGATATCAGCAAAGTCGACTTTACTCGCAAGGATCAGGGAAATTCTTAATTTGATTCTTTGTTTAGTGATAAAGACATAAACACACTGAGTGGGTTATCACGATACAGACCGAAGCGTTCACAACGGTCAAAACCCAGGCTTTCGTACAAATTAATTGCCTGTTCCTGCTTCACACCCGTTTCAAGGCGGATCAGTGGAATTTGTGCATCGCCCGCGTAATGCAACAAGATTTGCATGATACGCTTAGACAAGCCCTTGCCCCGATACTGAGGTTTGACATACAAACGCTTTATTTCACCGTATAAGGTTTTATCGAATTGTTTAACGATGGCGCCACAAGCCACGATGCCCTCTTCGTTGCGTAGCCCAACAGCACGTACATTGGGTTGATTGAGCTCTTCCAGAGCTAAAGACTGATCGCTGGCAATGGGGTAGAGGGTATTCATCAAGCGGTCAATTTCTGCAAATAGTTCTCTAACACTTTGATCATCTGGTTTTAAATCAACTAGTTGCATAATTTTCCTTTCAACTGACAGTTACTTTCCGGGCCCAGTCAGACCCCATTTACACGACACGTAATCAGGTTAAGCGTAATGACTGGTGCGACAAACTAAAAGGACATTTTAACGTACTTTGCAGGAAATATAACTAAATATATTCAGATTAAATGGTAAGGAAACATGTTGCAGCATGTAATTAACGAAGAATGTCAGACGGTGTCACGTCTGTCGGGTACATAGCCATTCATACCCTCCATGGCATCTTACCATTCAGGCTAGCCAAAGGGTGATAGCAAGCAACAGTATGGTGGCAACCGTGGTAAAAAGCAGTGAGCACTGATTCTGACCAGTACGGTCTGATTGTGAAAACAACATAAACAACTCTCCTATGCTTCCCCCCAACGTAAAAACCACAAAAGTATTAATAAAGGAGAATGCACTACAACCAAAAGTAGTAACATAGATAGCAAAAAATGACCCAAAACACCAGAAAATAGTGCAAATATTATCCTAAAAACTAGGCCAATAGTCCGGCTAGCACGTACAATTTCATACAATACAGCAACTTAAACAACTCCGCTAATTTGTATAAAAAAAACACAAAAGCTTGGGTTTTCGCTAATACGGACCTATATAAGGAAAAAAGGAGGTATCATGATCACATTAAAAGCAGCCCATAAAGACAATTACAGTGATGTATTTGCGCTACAATTGTTGCCTGAAGACCTGAATTTTATCGCGTCGCCAGCCGAAACTCTGGCCGAATCAGCGTTTTTTCCATACTACCGAAACCTGCTTATCTACCATCATCAAACGCTGGTCGGGTTTATACAGTATCACCCCATGGAGCCTGAGGACACAAAACATGAATATACCATCACACAGCTGGCAATAGACAAGCGCTTCCGTCGTCAGGGATTTGCCAGACAAGCCCTGAAACAGTTACTGACACAACTCAGAGCCAAGTCTGATTGTCAGGTAATTTCTGCCGTCTATGCAGAGGGCAATGAAAGAATGCGCAGTTTGTTCAGTGACATGTCTTTTGAATTTAAAGGCCGCTGGGGAGACACTGCTTATCTGATGGAGTGGCATCGTGACACGCCTCTGCCGGAGGTATACCTCAGCACAGTGTGGCAAAAAAACTTCGAACATTTGGGTGACCTTGAACTACATGAAGCTCAACAGCCGTTGGTGGCCCCAAACGAATGGACTTTACTGGAAGCAGCCTATAATCCGGGTTATGAAGTGCGTGCGGTCAACTACCAGGATAAGCAAGTCGGGTTACTGATGTGGGTCCCTGAAAAACCGCATCGTATTTCAATTTGGCGCTTGATGGTTGATAAAGCCTATCAACAACAGGGCATAGGCAGACAAGCGCTGCAAGCGGCACTGGAAGAGATCCGTAGCCTGCCAGAGGTAACAGAAATCGCCATCTGTTATGTACCGGACAATCCGGTCGCCAAAGACTTTTATGGCAGTTTTGGCTTTGTAGAAACGGGCTTCGATGAAGAGGAAGAAGAAATGCTTGCTGAGATCAGGTTAGCCCACTGTAAAGGGGCTTAACACAAAGGAATAAGTTGCTGTGGTTTCGCGTAACGAATGCCGGCGTCATCAAACGCCTGCACATCCTCCTGTGAATGATAATGGTATACACACAATCTGTCTAAAATGGCTGGCGGGTACTCTCGTAACAGGTCGTCCAACCCGGCATGGCTGGGGTTACCAGATGCCACACAGTCATGAAAAATGATTTCTCCCTGAGTCACCTGATGGATCAGTAACTCGGGAATAGGGCGGGTATCACCGCTGTAAAAGAATCGCCCGGGAAGATGCAAAGAAAATGCACTACCGGGCGCCTGGTGGCGAACCGGATAGCAGTTCAGTCGGAGCTGTTGATGAAAAAAGTGCTCACCAACGGGGTGCAACTCAAAAGTATGCCAGATATCTTGGCGTAACTCCGCCAGTCCGGTGTATGCCAACATCGCACACAAAGACTGAATAAGCTGAACTGGTACATATAAACGCACTTTTTGTCCGCTTAATGCCGCCTTAAAATACAACTGCTCCAGGCCGCCAACATGGTCGTAGTGCAAGTGAGTGATAAATACGGCCTGAGGCAAAGATTGGCTGCCAAAAGTACGTTTGAATCGCGCCAGCGTATCATGGCCGCAATCAATCAATAACCAGGGAGTGTCTTCACAGCAAATTACACATGCTGCATTACCAAGCTCTGCCGCACTGGCCGCACCAACGCCCAAAAATAGCGCACAATCAGGCACTGGCACCTGTCGATGGGTGTGATGCGGTTTATCTTGTGTTGGCCGGGCCACTATCGAATCTAACATCAGTCTGCTCGTCAATATTCGCCACTCGGTACAAACCCAATGCTAGATGTAATAATTGACATTCCCGTGACAAGGCCATACTTGGCGAATAGGTGGTTACACCAATATTTAGTTAATATCGCTAAATTGAATCAATTTACGTCCAAACCACCAATCGCCATAAACACGTAAGGTACTGATATAAATAAACTATCCTTTTTGGCATTTGTTTTGCTATATTCCAGTCAAATGAAAAAAATAACAAATTGGAATTGCGCCATGATCAAAAAACTTTCTCCCTTATTCGCAGCACTCGCACTCAGTGGTTGTGTGATTCATATTGATGGTCACAGTAAAACAGTAGCAGACGTGGAGCTGCACAAAACCCTGACGCTGGACGCCACAAATTTAAACAGCCTGATGGCAGATACCAGTTCAGGCTCATTGGATATCATCGGTGATGACACGCTTACACAAATCGAAGTTGATGCAAAAATACTGACAGACAAAGATCACAGTTATCAGCTTACGCTTGAACAGGACGGCAACAACGCACGACTGATCGCAAAACACAATGCCAGGGTTGGTATCGTCTGGTACAGCGGCAATAGCCCCAGAATCGATCTGACTGTCCGCGTACCCAACAATCTTACACTGGATATTGACGATAGCTCAGGCGACCTTGCTATCAAAGGCATGACAGGAGACATAGAGCTGGAGGACGGCTCGGGCGATATCAGCATCAATGGTGCAGCGAATGTTAAAATTGATGATGGTTCAGGGGAAATGATTATCCGTGGCGTCAGCGGCATGCTGGATATCGAAGATGGCTCAGGCGACATTACCATTCAGGGTGGCAACCAGTTGAAGCTCGATGACGCGTCGGGTCAGGTATATATTACCGACATGCGTGGGGACCTGGATATTGAGGACGGTTCCGGCGATATCCAAATTATTGGCGGGCGTTCGCTTACCCTGGATGATGAATCAGGCAACATCAGTCTGACCGATATGAGCGGTGACCTGACCATTGTAGATGGCTCCGGAAACCTTGAGATCCGCGGCGGTAATTCACTTGATTTACGCGACGACTCAGGATTTATCCGGGTTCAGGACTTGCAGGGCAATGCCAAGGTCAATGATGGCAGTGGCAACCTGGTGCTGCAAAACATCAAAGGTCATGTGACTATTGACGATGATTCCGGCGATATCGAAGTCATTCAGGCAGGTGGCCTTACCATCACCGGTGATTCCTCCGGCGGCCAGCGTATTGAAAAGATCCGTGGCGAAGTCAATATTCGAGATTAACCGCGCCCACAACGACACCTTTTGCAAGCAAAGTGTCACCTTTTGCCAGTGAATTGTGTGCGCTCAGCTTCTACAATGAGCGCATAACTTCTGCTAACAAGGTGACATCATGACTTACGCAAACACAGCCCTGATCACAGGCGCATCTTCAGGTATTGGTTTAGAACTGGCGCGCTTACACGCACAGCAGGGCGGTGACCTTGTTCTGGTCGCCCGCTCTGAAAACAAGCTCAATGCCCTGAAAAAAGAGCTGGAGCAATCCCATGGTGTCAACGCCTGTGTGATCACTGCCGATCTCACCGAACCGGCGTCGGCGCAGGCCATCTACAATGAAACAAAACGCCAGGGCATAGAGATTGATATCCTGATCAACAACGCCGGGTTTGGGGGTCATGGCTTTTTTCATGAACGTGAATTACAGGCTGATCTGGACATGATACAAGTCAATATCAGTAGTCTTACTGCGCTCACACACCTCTTCGTACAGGATATGACAACCCGTAAACGCGGCAAAATCCTGAATGTCTCGTCCACCGTCTCCTTGCTACCGGGTCCATTGCAGGCAACTTACTACGCGACCAAAGCGTTTGTGACTTCTTTTTCTCAGGCACTGGCCGAAGAGCTGCGCGATCACGGGATCAGTGTCACGGCGTTGTGCCCGGGTCCGGTTGCCACCGAGTTTGCCAAAACCGGTAACTTGGAAGAGCTCGCGGTCTTTAAACAAGGAAAAAGCCCCGAATCCGTTGCCAGGTGTGGTTATCAGGCGATGCAAAAAGGTAAACTTCTGGCCTTTAACGACCCTATGCTAAACTTTATGCTCAACTGGATAGTGCCTTTGCTACCACGTCGGCTGGTACTTGCACTGTCACGCCGTACGATGGAAAAATAATGAAGCGAACAGCAAAATTTACCTTGTCACCACATTGCCTGATCTTATTCAAAGATCTCGACCTGGATCAGGCGCTGCTGTTAAAACAGGCAAAGCTACCTGCAGATCTGTGGCATAGCTTGCCCACTTCAGTAACGGCGGCCCAGTATTTTGACCTGTGGCATGCGATGGAAGCACAGCTTGGTGAAACATTACCGCTGAAATTGGCACAACATCTTAATATCGAGGCATTCGATCCAGCCATTTTTGCCTGCTTATGTAGCGCCAATCTGAGTGCCGCTATGCACCGTCTTAGCAGCTACAAACCATTGATCGGTCCGCTGACCCTGGACGTGCACGAAGATGCGCAAGGCCTGTTACTCAGCCTGGACTGCTATGGCTACGACAAACCCCTGCCGAAATCGCTGGGTCTGTGCGAACTGGCTTTTTTTACCCAGCTTGCTCGCCTGGCAACCCGTACACAGGTGATACCCAAAACCCTATATGTGACACAACTTCCGGACAATATGGCTGATTTTGAAAACTATTTTGGCACCAGTCTGACACTCAGCAATCAGGTGGCGATACGTTTTCATCAAGCAGACACACAGCGACCCTTTATGACTGAAAACGCCGCTATGTGGTCTTTTTTTGAAAATGATCTGGCCCAGCGTCTGGCTGAACTCGATGCCAGTGCCAGTATGACGCAAAAAGTCAAAGCGCTGCTGATGGAATTACTGCCCTCAGGGCAAGTGAGCGCAGAGCAGGTAGCAGCCAAGCTGGCGATCAGTAAACGTACATTACAGCGTAAACTTGATGGGGAATCAGCAAACTTTCAGTCGCTGCTGAGCGCGCTGCGATCCGACCTAGCCCGACAGTATCTGCGTCGCTCCAGTATGTCGTTACAGGAAATCGCCTTTTTGCTGGGCTTTAGTGATGCCAATACCTTTATTCGTGCGTTTAACCAATGGAATGGCGTCCCTCCTGGCCACTTCAGAAACCAGAATGAGCACAGTGTAGGCAAGGATTATTCAATTTAATAGAAAAGTTGGATAGGCGTTTATTCTCATTACACATAAAATTTAGTGTCATACTTTTGGACGCTGATTTTGAAAAATTTACTCGCCTTAACCTTTGCAGCCCAACTCTGTGTACTTTGGCCTTCGGTCTCACACAGCGCAGATTTCGCTACCTATGAGCAACAATTCCCACTGAAAGGGAAAAAATCATTCCGCGCTGCACTGGAAGAAGGGGAGGCGTTACTCACGCAATCAACGCTCACGGCGCAACAGCGAACCTTTGTGCTGCATCGTACAGCTTTGCATCTGGTACGACTGGGAGAGTATGACCGCGCACAACACAGGCTGGATGCACTCGCGACGCATTTAATCGCGCACCCTGACGATTCTATGCAAGGCAAATATCACTGGGTAAACGGTGATCTGGCCTTTCGTCTGGGCCACAACCAAAGTGCTCAAAGCCACTTTCTCAAAGCCAGCGAGTTTTTCTCCCGCACCCAGGACTGGCGCATGCTCAGCCATGCCTATCGGATGGCCGCCAATGCCGTTGCAAAAGGCAGCCCGGATCTGAACGCCATTGAGCATATTGCTTTGGCAAAGCACTATGCTGAACTGGACAATAATATCCCGTTGCACAATGCAGCCTTTGATACAGAAGCCAGGATATATAAACTCTTTGGCCAGTTAGACAGGGCACTAGAAAGCCGTCAGGCCCAGCTTAACTGGCTGCAGCAGCAAAACGTGCCGGACGAGGCCATGTTATCCGCAACTTATTATGGTCTGGCAGACATTTTTGTCGATTTTGGTGACCACCAGGCCGCGCTCGACGCCTTCATGCAATCATATCGCTATGACGAGGAGGTGAATGATCGCCTTTATATGGCACAAAACCAGATCAGGATCGCCGAGCAACATCTCCAACTCGGAGAGTTAACTGCCGCTGATAAGGCATATGGACAGGCAAAAGCCCTCAGTGAATCAATCGACCACAAGCGTAATCTGGGCTGGGCCATTGCCGGGCTGGGTCGTGTTGAGTTGAGCAAAGGTAACTACCCTCAGGCCGCAAATCTCATCGGCCAGGGCCTGACTTTAATCAGCCCGATCCATAATAAGCTACTCCACAGCCAACACCTTGTCTGGTACGCCAGAGCATTGAGTCACAACAGCCCGGAACTGGCCATTGAACAGTTAATGCCTTTTTTCAAAGCCGAGCCGACCGATACTATGGTGGAAGCCGCAAAGGTGCTCGCATTTGCCTATCAGCAACAACAAGACTTTGCATCCGCACTGCGCTATCAGACGCAGGCCACTGAATTACTCGAGCAGCAGACAGAACAGTCGCGACTGACCCGTCTGGAAGCCAAAAAACGTGACGCTGAACTCCATTTAGAAACGCTCAAGGTGAATCAGTTGCAAAGCGGACTGGATGAGCAAAAACGCCAGAACAAACTACAAAGTGTTATCCTGGCAGCTGCGATTATCGTGCTGCTAAACTTTTTCCTGATGTTTTACCTGTACCATCTGAAAAAACGCAAAGTCATGGAAAAAGAGGCTGGGGTGCTAAACCAGGCGTTGACACTCAAACAGCAGTTATTGGCGGATGTTTCTCATGAACTGAGAACGCCGCTGACCGTACTCAAACTGAATATCGAAGCACTCCAGCACAATCTCATTACCGATCCGGACGCCACTTACACCCTGATGCAAAGCCGTTTATCTATGTTAAATACGCTTATTGCTGATATTTACGAGTTAGCGCAGGCAGACACACATAGTCTGCAACTGGATTTGCACACCCGACCTGCCAAAGCACTGTTTGATGAGTTACTCAGTGCAATCCAGCCATTAGTCACGCAAAACAACCTGACACTCAGTGCACGAAACACACTGTCAGACACACTGGAGGTTACCTGCGATATTAACCGGATGCATCAAATCTTCAACAACCTGGCACGTAACAGCTGCCATTACAGTAACAAGCCCGGTCAGGTCAGTGTCACCATTGCCCAACAAGATGAGCAGCTGGTGTGTCACTTTGAAGATTCCAGCCCGGGTGTCAGTGACGAAGACTTGCCTCGTCTCACCGAGCGACTGTATCGCTGCGATAAATCCCGCAGTCGTGATTTAGGCGGCTCAGGTCTGGGCCTGTCCATCTGTCAGAAACTCACAGAATTACATCAGGGACAGCTGTCCCTGTCTCACAGTCAATTAGGCGGTCTGCGGGTCACACTGACACTGCCGCTCGCAGCACGCGCCCCCTCTGGCGACTAAACCCGGCCGCCTTCCCCTTTTTACAGTTTTACTTTAGAGTAATTCGAACTAGGCTAAAAACACCATCGCCTGAGTGCATTGCACTGAGCGAGCGTTGCATTCCATTTTTCCAATTGAACTGATTAATTTAACCCATTATACAAATGAATCGATTCGCCTGATAATGGCTACATCGAAATCAAAGGAGACAAACAGTATGTTAAACAATATCGAAGGTCAGACAATTCCTCAGGTAACTTTCCCGGTGCGTGAAAACGACGAATGGAAAAACATCAGCACAGATGACCTGTTCAAAGGTAAAACAGTAGTGGTTTTCTCGCTACCAGGCGCCTTTACTCCAACTTGTTCATCTACACACCTGCCGCGTTACAACGAGCTGGCTGGCGTATTTAAACAAAATGGTGTTGACGACATCGTCTGTATTTCAGTAAATGATACCTTTGTCATGAACGCCTGGGCCAAAGATCAGGAAGCTGAGAATGTGACACTTATCCCGGACGGAAACGGCGAGTTTTCTGAAGGCATGGGCATGTTGGTTGACAAAAAAGACTTAGGCTTTGGTAAGCGCAGCTGGCGTTACTCTATGCTGGTTAAAGATGGCGTTATCGAAAAAATGTTCATTGAACCAGACGTACCGGGCGACCCGTTTGAAGTATCAGACGCGGATACCATGCTTGAATACATCAATCCGGAGCAGGTTAAGCCTCAGCCTGTTTCAATCATCACTAAACCTGGTTGTCCTTTCTGCGCCAAAGCAAAAGCGCTGCTGGATGAGAAAGGTCTGGTATATGAAGAACTGGTATTAGGTCAACAAGCCACACTGACCAGCCTTAAAGCTCTGTCTGGTCGTGAAACTGTACCGCAGGTGTTCATTGGCGGTAAACACATTGGCGGCTCAGACGACCTGGCTGCACACTTCGCTTAATGCCCGTAGCGGCCTCTTCATTAGGCCAATATTAGTGTAAAGGGGCTTAACAGCCCCACAACTCCCCTTGCTCAGAGGTAAAACATGAAACAACTTGAAACTGACGTCGTCGTCATTGGTGCGGGCACTGCCGGGCTCAGCGCCTATCGAAATGCCAAACAATCTACTGACAAAGTGTTAATGATCGAAGCCGGTGCGTATGGCACCACTTGCGCACGGGTCGGCTGCATGCCCAGCAAGTTGTTGATTGCCGCTGCGGAAGCTGCACACAGTGTCACCGAAGCCCCCAAATTCGGGGTCAATACCACAGCGCCAGAAATCGATGGTAAAGCCGTGATGGCACGGGTACGCAGCGAACGCGACCGGTTTGTTGGTTTTGTGCTGGAAGCTGTAGATGAGCTGCCTGAGCAAGACCGGATCAAAGGGTATGCGCGCTTTTTAGATGCCAACCGAATTCAAATCGACGACCATACCGTGATCACTGCAAAACGGTTTGTCATCGCAACCGGTTCAAGGCCCAATATTCCAGGTTTCTTCCAGGCATTTGGCGACAAACTGATCATCAATGATGACGTATTCGACTGGCAAGATTTACCCGAGTCAGTAGCCGTGTTTGGTCCGGGGGTGATTGGTCTCGAATTGGGACAAGCGCTGCACCGTCTGGGCGTCAATGTGAAGCTATTTGGCGTGGGGGGCAATATTGGACCTCTGACTGATCCGCAGATCCAGGACTACGCCAATACCGTTTTCGCAGAAGAGTTTTATGTCGATAGCGATGCCAAAGTTTCTGATATGAAGCTGGTTGGCGATAAGGCACAGCTGACTTATGTTGACCGCGAGGGTAAACCACAAACAGAGCAGTTTGACTTCGTACTGGCGGCAACGGGCAGGGTACCCAATGTTGATAAACTGGGTCTTGAAAACACCGGCATTGAGCTGGACGAGCGCGGCGTACCGCTTGCCGACCCCTACACGATGCAATGTGGCGACAGCCATATTTTTATCGCCGGTGATGCCAGTAATCAGATCCCATTGTTACATGAAGCGGCCGATCAGGGCACCATTGCCGGTCAAAATGCCGGACGATTCCCGGATGTACGTAATGGCCTGAGACGCGCGCCCATTGCGGCCGTATTCAGTGATCCGCAAATCGCCATGGTCGGTGAGAGTTTTAAACAACTCAATGAGCGATACGGTAAATGTGGTTGCTTTGCGATTGGTGAAGTAAGCTTTGAGAATCAAGGTCGTAGCCGAGTGATGCTCAAAAACAAAGGGTATATGCACTTGTATGCAGAGCAAGGCAGTGGCCTGTTCCTGGGCGCAGAGTTCATCGGTCCCTCAGCGGAACATATGGCGCACCTGCTAGCCTGGGCCGTACAGAATAAAATGACGGTCCCTCAGATGCTGGATATGCCCTTCTACCACCCGGTAATCGAAGAAGGCCTGCGTACTGCATTGAGAAACCTCAACGCCAAACTCAAATTTGGTCCGGATATCATCCAACATTGTATGGAATGTGGTCCGGGCGCTTAACAGCTATGCCATAGCCCGGGCGTGTTTGTACTTTCGGGCTAATCACTGTTGCGCCGCTCAGGCATCGTATCGACCTGCCTGGTGCGTCGCTTCATTACGCACCTGCTCAAACTTATCAAACGCATCAGACACCGCCTCTTTACCCGTCGCAGTCATTGAAATGGTTACCCCACAACTTAGGTTTGAAACAAGAAAGCATTTGTCCAGCCAGCAGCAGTCTGGATTCAAAGTGGATAGGCACGCAGTAATTGGGGCAGTCGATTTTAGATTTTATACTCATCGTTTAATCCTCACTTTTAAGGGGGTCAGGTTTTTCGCGAAAATATCAAGTAATGTGGTCATTCCACGTGGCAGAAAAGCAGGCCGATAAAATAAACTGCGTTTGCGTACGTGCCATCATGCCATTTGCATCTGTTGCAGCTTTCAGTGGGCCACAGATAAGCGGCTTCATAGGCAGGCCACTGATTTGCTGCGCCTCAGATAACGTTCACTATTCGGGTCAACATTGGATGCCATGTTAGGCGTCAGGCGGAAGTAACAATCGGTGCTTTGGGGCGATAATTCAGGGACATCTGGCAAAGACAAACTGGAGGATAAAGGGACAAAAGCACTTACACAGAGTAACCGGCAGTGATACCATCAATGCCTGTTATGTGTTCCACTATTTATTCAATAAAGGACCTCCCGTGATACAGAGAATTGATACCAAACAACGCATGAGCCGCATCGTCAAACACAACGGCACCATCTATTTATGCGGCCAGGTGTGTAAAGACGCTGAGCAGGGCATTAAGGAACAAACCGCTACTATGCTTGAGAAAGTCGATGAGCTGTTACTTCAGGCTGGCAGTGATCGTGAGCATATCCTGTCTGCCACAATCTATATCAAAGACATGCAGTATTTTAGTGAAATGAACGAAGTATGGGATGCCTGGGTGCCTGAAGGCCACGCGCCTGCGCGCGCTTGTGTAGAGGCAGCTATGGCAAGAGACACCTTGCTGGTAGAGATTTCAGTGATTGCAGCTGAGATCAACCCAGCTTAATACAGTCAGCCCGGTTTTGCGCCGGGCTGATTTTCCAGCACACCTCAAACTATTCTCGTGCTATTTGAAATGCCTGATTTGTCCTCACGTAAAGCAGGGCAGGTGCCTTGGCTTTCAACGCCATCTTTACGGCATCCTGAGCAGCAAGATAACTGCCAGGTCGCAACTCCGGGCTTTTCTGCGTGTTTGCCTGCAAGACAGTAATGGCCCCCTGGATCACCACCGCTTTAAACTCTGTACCCGTGCTGGACAGGGTCACCTTTGTATCTGCCGGCAATTTCACCAATACGCCTGTCAGCTGTGCTTGCTGCCACAGGTTTGCCAGTTGAATACCTTCGCCTTCGAGCTGCGTTGACGTATGCTGATCCAGCCAGGTCAGGTTTGCATAGTGAAGATTAACGGGCCGCTCGCCATTGTCAAATTGCTGTGCAGAGGGTTTAACCAGATAAGGGCCTTTGTCTATTTCAAGGTAAATCATATTGCCCGGTGCATTGGCGGACGTAATGTGATCTTCCCCGGCCGGTTGAGTCCAGTAAGACCCCGGTGGCATCCACATCGCTTTGGCTTGAGGATCATCGTTATGCAGCAGGCCTTCTATCACAATACCGCGATAAGACACATTATGAATATGAGGCGGTGACGAGAAGCCTGGTTCAAACCTCACTAACATGCCGGTCGCACCGGGCTTTGTTCTGTCTCCCCACAAGTTCGCAGCCCTCGGGCTCTTATCACCCCGAGCCGGATTCAGATGACCCCATTCAATTTGCTCGGTACTGATAATCGTTACCTCGTTACTGCCCGGGCTCGTATCCTGAGCCTTTAGAGAGTGAGAGAAAAAACACGCCGACATAATTAAAGCACTGAGTAAACTGGATTTTGCCACGAAGATAAGCCTCTTGTGAAAACGACAAAGCGAATGTACATCAGTTTAAGCCCTTAGAGACAAACGATAAATTGGCTACAGGTTGAAAGATTATCAAGGTTTGATTGATAATCATCCTAAAAGTGCACTTTTTCACCCCAATTCCTGCTGGCAGGCGTTATAGGTTTGATCAAGTTGCCAGCTACTCAAAATAAGGAATACACATGTTGCAAAGAAGCGCGCTGCTGTTGCTCACCCTCGTCATCTGCTTTTTTCAGGCGCAGGCACTGGAGGTAGAGAATGTCCGCTTTAACACTCACAAAAACAAGCTGACTCAAATCCTGATCCAGTTTAACGAAGAGGTTGCTCAGCCGGGCCAGGTACCCAGTCATGCTCAGCTATCTCGCATCAGGCTTTCGGATAAGTATAAACAACAATGCCGCTGGCGCTTTGTAGCGCTGAATAAACTCAGCTGTGATTTGTATGCCAATATTAGCGCCTATGTGCCGTTAGAAGTACGCATTGAAGCAAAATTCCCCGGTCTCCACGCTCAATTACAAAAAGACTATACAACACAGTGGCATAGTGCACACTGGCCCCTTTATATTGATGAGTCCCACGAACAGCAGCTTCAGCTGAAATACCCTGCTTTCTCCGACACAGACAAGCGCGCAGTGTGGGACATCACACACTCCCTGACCTTTACACTCGATGGTCAACCAGTAACACCAAGCAAACGGCACTATGACGAGTACAGTGATAATCGGGGTTATTTGCTCACCTTTGATTTTGCAGCATCACTGCAACCTGGCAGCCTGGAAATCACCTTGCCAGCTGGTTTTCGGCCAACAGAAGCGCATATAGCTTTACCTGCGCCACAACCGATCCCGTTTCAGGATCAGACCTCGCAACCTCCCGCAGAGGCCAAATTTATGGGTGTTTTCTGTGAGCAATCTTATCCGTTTGACTCTTTCTGGTACAAGACCTACCACGCACTCTCCCTGGACGACATAGCTACTTGTGCACCTGAATCTCTGGCATTCGGATTCAATCATGAGGTAGAAAAGTTCTGGCTTATGGAGTCTGTGATTTCACCATCCGTTTCGACCCAGCCGGTTATCATCACAGGCAGTGCCCGTGAAAACCCAGGAGACGATCTCTACTACTACCCGGTTGCGCTCAAAGGAGATACCGACTACCAACTCAACTTCAGTGCATTGCGCTCTGACTCAACCAAACAAGCCTTGTCAGAGGCTGGTACGCTGCATTTTCGCACAGCCCCCAATAGTCCATATTGGCAGATAAGTGACCAATCTGGCGAAACATACCAAGCAGATATGCACGCTGAGTTACCACTGATGACACGCAATACGCAGGATCTCTCAATTCAGCTTTACCCGGCAAAAACTCTGACACAATTACATCACTGGCTTACAACCAAAAACCGCGCCACACTGCTCACCGCCTTGCCCGATGTACCAAGCCATGTGGACAATCAGTTGCACCAAACGCGTTTGCCCGTCAGTGCCCGGTTAAATGACCAAAGTGGGGTCCTGTTTTACGATATACAAGGAACGAGCACCGCATCCATTTATGCGAGCGGCGTTGAAATGCGCCGGCATCAGCACACGCTGACCGCCTCCGATTTTAACCTGACCGTGCATCATGGACCCGGCCTCACCCTTCGCAGCAGCGAATTTGATACGGATGCCCCAATGGCAGACGTTGAGGTTTTTCTCACCTGTCCGTCATTCATCACTCCTAAACAGCTGGGAGAGAGTGAATCTAATGGCTTGTTGACGCTAAGTTATGGCTCGTGGCAATCATTACTACCACACAATGACGTTGACTGCTGGCTGTGGGCTAGCAAAGGCGAGGCACATGCCATGCTTAATATCACCCCAAAACCTGCCAGTGCCATCACGGGCAGTCTGCTCAATAGTCAGCCAATTTACCAGCCAGGCTCTGCCATTGATTTGAGTGTTGTGCTGTATCAACACACCCCGAATGGCCTGCAACCTCTGCTTGATAACATCAATCTGATCCTACGCGACAGAGACACTGACCATACGATTCAACTGGAGCAAAAGTCGATATCTGAATTTGGCATACGACAATTTCACCTCGCGAAGGGGTTAGACAAAGCCAGCATTTATCAGGTGAGCGCCGAGGTAGCAGGAAAGGCATATTTTCTGGGTGATCTCCTTGTCTTTGAGTTCATTCCGCCTGAAGTAGAATTTAACTGGCAACACCCGGACAAGGCGTATAAAGACCAACCACTGACCATCTCAGTCAGTGGGAAAACAATGAACGGCTATACGGCAGACAACCTCAGTGGCGAGTTAAAGTACCAGTTTATCCGCTTTCACTATTCAGACCTGCCCAGCAGCTGGCCGCAAGATTACGAATTTAGCAGCAGCAGAGAAGCCCCGGAAAACCAACATCAACAAGCTGTTGCATTAAATGCCGACGGCCCTGGAGCATCTGCCCGTTTTACTCCCACTGAGACCATGCCGCTGGTTCGACTCGCATTGTCTGGCAGAGTGGTCACTGAGCAGGGCGAAATGCACTTTTTCGATCAGTCACTGACCTACCTGTCGCGGACACATTACATTGGCTTAAAAGAATCAGACGATAAAGTCCATATCATCGCTGTTGATCAGGACGGTGCGCAGCTATCGGTACCGGCGGCCGTCTATGTGGAAGTATCGACCAGTGAAAGTGGAAAAGAGCGCACGGAGCAAGTTTTGCTATGTAAAGTGCAAACGCCTGCATACTGCGACCTGCCAGACAATGAGTCGGGCTATTATTCGCTGGATATCCGCAGCGGAAAACAAAACTACTTATGGCAACGTTACCTGTTCAGGCACGGCCCCTCAAACGATGAGCCTACGTCAGCACATAAACTCATCTTATCTGGTGACAAACAAGTCCTTGCCGGACAGGAGTATGCTTTCTCACTTGATGCTCCACAAGACGGTGAAGCCCTGGTTTTCGTCACTGCGGGTGAGCATCAGGCATTACACTCCTTCGCTGTCACACAGGGCCGCAACGACTTAACATTGTCAATACCACATAGCTGGCGTCCCGGCTTTGAGATGACAGCAGTCATGCCACATACAGACAAACAAAGAGCCGCATTACGCCAGCAATGGCAAAACCAAGCCAATCAAGCATTGAGCGAATGGCAAGCTCAGCCTCGCTTTACGCTGGCGAGCTCTGCACCTGCACTGCCAAATAAACCAAACACCCATGGCCAATTCGCCAGACTCACAGTGGCCGTTTTGCCAGCTCAAAGTTTATCACTTGAAGTAACGCACCCGGATGCGGTTCCGGCCAACGGTCAACTGGACATCACCCTGTCGAGCAATCAGGATGCGGATATTCAGCTCTGGCTGGTCAATGATGCGTTGTTCAACATCACGTATGACGAGGCCACAGATACAAATCTGGCGGAATTGTTTAATCAGAGGCGCTATCAGCAACGCATTATCAGCAGCTACAACCTGAACAACTGGCTGGTTGACCCCCAGCTTACTCAGCAACTAGAACAGACTAGTCTGAATGCTAACTATGAGGCACTGAGAATGGCCGGCTCGAGTATGGCCGACAATAATTCACAAGCATATGCGCTGGCACAGTCAGTATGGCAACCTGTTATATCACTGAATGCTAACCAGGAAAAAACCGTCACACTGGCGTTGCCTCAGCTGCTCGGACGTTGGCGTGCCTTTGCTGTTGCACTGAATGCGCAGGATACTCAGACGTATACGGGCACCCTGACCAGTCATGCTCAGCTGGAGTATCATGTATCACATGCGACACATTTCATTCAGGGCGATGAAGCCATCATCACAGTCAGAGCAGCAAACCGAGCGAATGCAGCACAACAAGATACAGTACAACTGACACTGAACGGTCGAACGCTCATTGGCCAAAGTATTGTGCTAAACAGTCAGGGAGAACAAGTCATACATGTACCGCTCCCCGAATTACCCCCCGGCGAGTACACGCTGAAACTTCACAGCAGGCGCCTAAACAAACCTCGATTCTCAACCTTTAAAGTGAGTGACAATAGTCGCACTGTCCAGGCAAGCTGGCTACTCGACCCGACTCATCAAAACACCATCGCGCTGGCGGATGACGCAACGCTTGTCTCTGGCGAAGCGCACCCCGTTGAGCAGCTCGCACCTAATTGGTCGGCATTGATACAACACCATCAGCATTACCCGCATCAATGCTGGGAGCAAACCTTATCCAGAGCCTTAAGCTACAGTGTAAACCCCCTTGCCAGCCAGATTTGGCCTGATGGCAAAGCGTCCCTGCAACACGCTTTAACGAGAGGGGAAACTGAGAATTTAAGTTGGCATCATGACATTGGCTATGCCTATTACCCGAATCGCAACGCTGACCCGATGCTGAGCGCGTACACTCTGCTCGTCAGTCACTGGCTGAGTGGCAGCAACTTCGACCTCAACACCGACCAAGAAACTCTTGAATCGATGGCAGCTAACCTGCTTAAGGCATTGCAAAGGGCCCCGCACAATCGACGCAATTTCAATGATGACAGTGCCGACTGGCAGTGGTGGGCTCTGGCACAGAAGGGTCAGGTGACACTCGAGCAAGTTTTGAGCTGGCGACAGACGTTCGGCGTATCAGGTACCCGCAGTAATTTGCTGCAACTCTTAGCAATGAAAGCCGCAGGTTATAACCAGCCTGAACTAGAAAAAGCCCTTACCCGGCTGCTGGATGAAGGCTTCCAGGATCAGACCCTCAGCGCACTCTCCGGACCGCAGGAGCAGTGCCTTGCATTAATGCTCACAGAGCGCAAGACGTTAACCGCGCAGCTCAGCAAACTGGCCATCAGTCGTCAACATCGACAGGGACATTTTGGTAATACACTGACAGATGGGATCTGCTCACTCGCCCTGAAAGGCCATCGCAAAAGCGCTTCAGTTCCCGTGACATTTACACAGCACAACTCCTCTCAGGACAATGAGCAAAGCTATCATATTGACTCACCTCTGAAAGAAGCATATTGGCTAACAGTGCAGAGCCGCCAACCACTGGCGTCTCCCACTGTGGTAAATAGCGGACTTGATGTGACACGTCGTTATCAGCTTTACGATAACAATCGCTGGCTGCCATTTGCAGGACAAACACTCAACCCCGGGGACCTGATCAAAGTATCGCTGGAGGTCTTTTCGGCCGAAGACCGGGCACATGTGTTGTTAACCGATACTCTGGCTGGCGGCTTGTATGCACTTAACCCTGAACACCGTTATACCCAGTACAAAAACTGGTTACAGACAGATTACGCTGATATCACGCTGCATCTGCAACAGACTAAACAGGGTGCACAACAGGCCACCTTTTATCAGGCACACCTCAGCGCCGGCACCACCACATTTGAATATCTGGCACAAGTGCGGGCCAGCGGCCTGTATCTCGCCCCGCCAGCCAGAGTTGAAATGATGTACCTGCCAGAAATTACCGGCAACAGTAATGCGGAGACGATCTCTATAGCCACCTTACCCTAAGCTTTGTGCATTCCAGCACCACACACTCGCGGGCTGAAAACTCACCCCGCGAGTTCATGTATGGGACCTCTTAGCTCAAAGAGACTCCAGACAAATTGGTGCTCAGGTAACGTCTTACTGACCTGTGCAACTGAGTGATAACGAGCAAAGGGCTAGCTCTGAAAAAGCCGTTTTGCCTCATTCATATATTTCCAGTATTATGGAATTATATGAATGAGGAGCAAGATATGGAACTGGCATCTGCGGCAGATAAACTCGCTGAACTGGGACACACCACCCGCTTAAGTATTTTCCGATATTTAGTGAAAGGGGGCACGCATGGCGTACCCGTTGGCGAAATACAGGCTGCGCTAGATGTGCCGGGTTCTACTTTGTCTCACCATATTAACCGGCTGGTAAAAGTGGGGCTGGTCAAGCAAAGGCGAGAAAGCCGCACACTTTATTGCGTGCCTCAATACGATGCACTAATAGGGCTGATCGGATTCTTGCAAGAAGAGTGTTGTGTCAATCAGTCAGACGATCCCAGCTGCAGCAATACCTGTGATACCGCTCAGGGCGAGCCAAGCTAGCCACAACATGCGCCCTGTTGCGCCTTTGGTGCACCAGGAAATCTCAGCTGAGACGCGCGAGCGGCCTCCGCATTACCCGCCAGAGATTCGACAATCGAGCGCACCTGCTCATAGCCGGTGAGCATTAAAAAAGTCGGGGCACGTCCGTAGGATTTCATACCCGCAATGTAAAAGTGCGCATCATCATGGGACAACTCATCAATCCCGTGTGCGCGCACTGAACCACAACTATGCAAATTTGGGTCAATCAATGGTGCAAGCCGCGTTGGCGCTTCGACAATATGGTCCAAATCCAGCCTTAACTCTCGCAACATCTCCAGATCGGGCCTGAAGCCGGTCGCAACAATGATGTTATCAACCTGCATCCCGATATCCGCTCCCGCCGCCAAAGCACGGATATTCAGCCCATGTCCGGCCCGGACAATCTCTTTAATCTCTAATTGAGAAACCAACTTTAGCGTATCATTTTCTATGGCCTTTTTGGCAGCCAGCCCGAGCTGCCGGCGCGCAGGCACTTTGTCGTTAATGCCTTTGCCGAGAAGCTTGTCGATGTTGTTTTTACGCATACCCCAAATCACTTCGGTACCTGGCTCTGCCCCTTGCAGTTTCAACAAATCCAGTGCGATATTCATTGCCGAGTGACCGGCACCCACCACCAAGTTGCGTTTTCTTGCAAAATCGCTTCGCTGAGTACCCAGAATGTCCGGAATACCATAATAAACACTCTGCTGATTGGCCAACTCACCTGGCACGGGCAAACCATCAAGCCCCAGCGGACTTGGACTCGACCAGGTACCGGACGCATCTATCACAGCATCACTATGCAGCACCTGGCTCCCTAGCTCATTTCGACAATGCACAACAAAATGTGCACTGTCACGACCTTGCGTTGTATGCTTACTGATCCCCGCTTTAGACACACCAAAGACCTCTGTGCCATAGCGAATATGCTCAGCCAGTTCAGGTAATTTGGCCGCAGGTTGTAAGTATTGCTCGACGACTTGCCGGCCAGTAGGAGTTACATTGGCGTCTACGCCGGGCCAGCCATGCTGAGTTAGCAGGTTTACCACTGCCTCATCCAGCATATAAGACCAGGGCGTAAACAAGTTAACGTGTCCCCACTCGAGTATTGCTGCGCCTACTGTATCGCCTTTTTCAATAATGGTGGGGCGGATCCCTTTTTCCACCAGTCGAGCTGCCGCAGCCAGGCCGATGGGCCCGGCACCAATGATGATGACTTCTTTGATTGGTTTCATATCAGATTACCTCTTGATTAATCGTATCTAGCTCAGGCGGTCGGCTTAGCCTGCCAACCCCTAAAAACAAATAAACGTTTAAAAAATAAGGGTATATAAGTACCCGGCAGTCATCGCCATCCCGAGTACCACACCCAGAAATGCCAGGATCATCTGCGTTCTGAAAATGGATTTAAGCAGAATAACTTCGGTCAGGCTGGCACCTGCACTGCCAATGATCAGCGCCATGACCGACCCCAGTGCCATGCCTTTTTGCACTAAACCAGCACTCAGAGGGATCACCGCAGAAGCTCGGATATACAAAGGAATACCAATAACGGCGGCAAGTGGGATGGCATACCATTTGTTTTCACCGGCATAGTCAACAATGAGCTCTGTCGGTACAAACCCGTATATAAATGACCCTACGGTGATACCAAGCAATAAATAGGGCAGGGTAGTGAGGAAGTCTTTCCAGGTTGTTCGCCAAATTCGCAACCAGCGATTTTCTGCCTGCTTTGTGCCTGTAGTGGGATTTTTTCTATCTCCACATTGGCTACTTTCCGGGTTAAGCGGCGTCTCTTTGCTCGTCTGGCCGGCGTTGCAAGCCGACTGACTGACCGCTGCCTGGTAGGCTTCATCCCGAACATAACGCTCGAATCCCAATCGCTCCAGCAAGTAGCCCGACACCACCGACGTGATCAATGCAACTGCAAAATAAAACAACGCCACATCCAGGCCGAACGTCACAATCAATAACCCAATAACAATAGGGTTTAACAGTGGACTGGAAAATAAGAAAACGGTAACGGGCCCAAACCCGGCCCGTGCCTGCAATAGCCCTTTTAAAAACGGGATCGTTGAGCAGGAACAAAACGGGGTGATTGCTCCCAGCAACGCCGCAATCATGTAGCCCTTGCCTTTGCGGGCACTCAAATTTTCCCTCACCTTTTCAGGTGTAATGTACTCCTGCAGCACACCCACCAAATAGCTTACGACTAGAAATAACACGGTTAACTCCAGCGCAAGGAACACAAACATATCGGCTGCTTCTCGAAGCATGACCTGCATTTCTGGTGACATAGATCTCTCCTAATGTGATTTTATATTTCCAGTATTGTGGAAATATAAAATCAGATCAATCCATATTTCTATAAATATGGAAATAACTTGAAGGAAATCTACATGCCTGTCACCCGGAAACGATGGATTAAAGCCAATAAACTTTTGAAATTAATATGTATTTGTCATAAAAAAGATAGACGGTGGTCAGTCTTGGACATACGCGTGCCACCAAGGCTGGTCGTTGTATCAGAGAATCAAAAAACATACGCGTTAAACCCAAATCAATCACAGCCGTAGCTTTAATATGCTCAAACCTGGCTGCAAATGGCCAATTTTTACTTGGGCACAAGCCCATAAAACGCTATATCTCCTGCGCTTTTAACCAGTTCATAAACGTTTGTAAGCGCGCTATCCGGGCGGAGTTAGGATCGTAAACCAGATAGCGTTTCACCGGATTGGGGTGGGGCAGTTGGAACGGAATAACAAGTTCACCGTTATCGAGCTGACGGCGAAACAGATACGGCACAGCCAGGGTAACACCATGGCCGTTGGCCACAGCGCTGAGTGCCATATCCGTGCTATTAACATAGGTCCAGTGTGGGTGATCGACATAATCTACTACCTGCTGCGCCTCAAACCAGCCTGGCCAGTCATATGCACCGGGCTGCTCCAACGATACCAGCCAAGTAGCCAGCAGATCAGCCGGGGTATTGAGCGTTAAAGACGCTGCCAGCTGCGCAGAGCATACGGGTAACACGGGTGAAGCGCCAAAGTACTCACAGGCCAGCGTGGTTGGGGTATGCTTTTCGACCTGTGTACCAAAACGGATCGCCAGATCAATGCGAGCGTGTCGCAAGTCTTCAAAACTCGCGGAAGAGTGCAGACGAATGCTGATCTGTGGATACAAGCTGGCGAACTCCTGCAATCTGGGCATCAGCCACAAGGTATTAAATGCCTGCGTAGAACTAATGCTGAGCTCTCCCGCTAATTCTTCCTGACGTAGACTATTAATGCCGTGACCGATCATAGTTAAAGCCGGTCCGGTATGCTCTGCCAACGTACACCCGGCCTGAGTCAACTGCATATGTCGGCCGACTCGCACAAATAACCGTTGCCCCAGCTGCCGCTCCAGCATCCGCATTTGCTGACTGACTGCAGCCTGTGAAATACATAACTCGGCGGCGGCCAGACTATAACTCTGATGTCTTGCCGCACACTCAAATGTCACCAGCAAATTGATATTTTTGAACACGATAGGGCACTTCCGAATTCCAGGACAGAAAGTATTATAAGCTGAGCTTATAGTACAAGTCGATTTTTATCGTTGGTCTTTGAAACCGGGTAACCGCACTATAGTGACTACAAAACAGTGATAATATCAGCGAGATAATATGCAAGCATTCAAACAACTACACCAACAAACAACTCCGTTTTTACTGGCTAATGTCTGGGACGCCGCCAGTGCTAAAGCTGCACAACAAGCAGGATATCAGGCATTGGGGACTTCCAGCGCAGCCGTTGCCAGCGTACTGGGCTACGATGACGGCGAACAAATGTCTTTCGACGAACTCCTTTTTTTGGTTGCTCGGATCAGCCGCGCCACCGACTTACCTTTAAGTGTTGATATCGAGGCAGGTTACAGCCGTGACCCGCAAACAATTGCAAAGCACATTCAACAACTTGCGCAACTGGGTGTGGTCGGAGTTAATCTCGAAGACAGCCAGGTAAATACAGTCCGCACCTTAACGGATGCCGATGAATTTGCGGCACGGTTAAAGGCCGTACGTCATGAGTTAGCCGCTCAGCAAATCGACATCTTTATTAATGTGCGCTGCGACGCTTTCTTGCTGGGTCTCGACAACGCGCGCGAGGAAGCAATGCATCGGGCACATAAGTATCAACAGGCAGGCGCCGATGGTTTGTTCTTACCCTGTATTACCCAACAAGCAGATATTCAGGCCATCACTGAGACTTGTCAGTTACCTCTGAATGTCATGGCAATGCCAGATCTGACCAATTTTGACACGCTTAGTGCACTTGGGGTGAAACGGATCAGTATGGGCAATTTTGCCTTTGAAGGGATGTACACCCATCTAAACACCCAACTTCAAGCGATCCGCTCGCAGGGGAACTGTGCGCCCCTATTCGGCTGATCAATCAAACTGCACGCGCGGCGGCCAGTGCTGCGCCCAGGTATGGGTTGGTGTTTCTTGCTGTGCTTCCAAAGCAGTGACCAGGAAATCCAGAAATACCCGTACTCTGGCAGGTAAATAGGCGCGTTTTGGATAAATCGCAAACACCCCGCTGTCTGGCATAGGTGCTCTGAACGCGGGGTAAAGCGATACCAAAGCCCCGCTTTTGAGTCCCGCTTTGGCGAGGAAGTGCGGCAACTGAGCGAATCCAAAGCCATCGGCACACAATTGGGCCATAGCTTCACCATCATCCGTAATATGCGTGCGATGTAGCTCACAGAGTTGATAAACACCGTCCGCATCTGGCAAAAAAATCGGTTGCAGCTGCTGCGTTTCCTTTATCCTAAAGCCTATCCAGGCATGTCCGTTGAAATCGTCCAAATGAACAGGTGTGCCATGCTGATTGAGATAATCCGGTGACGCACAAACCACAAAATCCATCGGGCTCAGACAGCGCGCAACCAGACGGCTGTCTTTGACAAAGCCGGTGCGTAATGCCACATCAATGTCCTGCTCGATAATATCCACATGCATATCATCAAGGGATAGTTCCAGTGTGATCTCCGGGTAACGCTGACAAAACGCTTTAAGCAAGGGGCGTAGATACAAATGACCATAACACACCGCAGAATTAACGCGTAACCGCCCTCTGGGGGCATCATTGAGCTGCCTGAGTTCATCTTCACAGCTGGACAGTGCCTGAATGCTCGAACGCACGGTTTGTGCATAGTGACGCCCGGCCGCCGTGATCTTCAGTTGACGGGTAGAGCGCTGGAATAAAGTTATCCCGAGCTCAGCTTCCAGCCGGCTCACGGCTTTACTGATGGTGGAGGGGTCAGTATTGCAAACTCGTGCCGCGGCCGCAAAACTCTGCTCTTCGCAGGTTGCCAGAAACAAGGTCAGCGATCTCAGTTTATCCATGAAAGTCAGTCCTGTGATTTGGGTAAACACCTTAGGTATTGGCACTATATCAGCAATTATTCATGAATAGTATTCACGACTAAATGGCCAGAACTGTGGTTTTTCAACCTCTCGCAGCCACTTAAAGTATCCGCAAAGATACTCAGGAGGCGACAGACTATGTTAAATCGTACTGCAAACAGTGCAGCAAGCTCATGGGTCAGTTATTTTTGCCTGGCATTCGTTGCTATGGCCGGACTGGCCTACCTTAATTTTTTACCTGCGGTCGTGGATGCGCTGGCAGGCAGCATTGGTTTTTCCCCACAACAGGCCGGCACACTGGTTGCCAGCAACGGCTACGGCGCATTACTGGGCAGTATCTGCGCCATCTTTGTGGTTCGCCATATTGCCTGGAAGCAAGCCTTACTCATTACTTTCATCGCATTGTGCACTATGGAACTCTGTACAGCGGCATGGAGCACTTACACTAGTTTATTAGTCTGGCGATTTATCGCCGGTGTACTGGGCGGATTTAGCGTAGGTGTGTCATTTGCCGTACTCGCGCGTTTACATAATCCCGACAGAGCGTTCGGCGCATTACTGTTGATTCAGTTTGGTATCGGCTCACTGATTATCTATGCCATACCGCTGCTCGAAACATTGCTGGGTGACTACGCGGTGTTTTACACCATGGCAGGTTTGGTATGCCTTGCCCTGTTATTTTTGCCCTTGTTACCCGCATTACCAGCCCAAACGCCCCCCAAACAGCAAGCAAAACGTTTGCAGTTATCAGCCAAAAGCAGCCAGTTACTGCTGGCGATGCTGCTCTTTCTGGTTGCAGCGAGTGGGATCTGGGCCTATGCAGGTCAAATTGGGCTGGCGGCAGGGATGTCACAGCAACAGACCAGTCAGACGATTGCAATGACGGGCTTACTGGGACTAGGTGGCGCGTTGTTACCCATACTCAA
The DNA here is from genome assembly GCF_000238295.3 of Pseudoalteromonas rubra. Classification (NCBI taxonomy): domain Bacteria; kingdom Pseudomonadati; phylum Pseudomonadota; class Gammaproteobacteria; order Alteromonadales; family Pseudoalteromonadaceae; genus Pseudoalteromonas; species Pseudoalteromonas rubra. The sequence goes on along the minus strand of NZ_AHCD03000044.1, from coordinate 88,128 downwards.
TCCAAACAGGGCTCACCGCGCAATGTGCTTAAGTGGCGGTATTTCACTTTCAGCCATAGCTGCCTTATTGCTTTGCTTTGCACACTTTGACTTGATCTACATGCTTGCACTGGCCCTGCTGTTTTTTGCCTGGCCAGCGGTACACGCCTATTTGCTTGCAGTAACGGCAGAGCTGGACAGCTCAGGTCAACTCGCTTCCTTCGCAGCGGTAATATCCAGTGTCGGGATGGCATCCGGACCGCTTCTCGGTTCCGCATTACTCAGCAACGATGCCTTCACTACGATGTTGAGCATCTTTGCTGCACTGCTTGCCCTCTGTCTGATATTACTGCTCGGGCCACTAAAATCCCCCAGGCTGGCGCAACCTCAATTAAGCACAACGTTTGATCAAGATTACCAAACCACAAGGAGTATCCGATGATCAAATACATACTGAACAAAATGCTCATTTCAATGCAGAAAAAGTACGACTACGACGTCACCTATATGCAAGATGTGCTGTCTGCGGATCTGAGTGCTTTTTTTAAATATCTGAAGTTTCAGTCTATGGCAGATTATCGTGGCGGTTTACCTGCCGCCCCCTTGTATGCAGCTAAATTACGCGCCATTTTGTGGGACGACTGTGGTCCCTGCACTCAGTTGCTGGTCAATATGGCATTGGAAGCCGGCGTGCCCGCCACTCAGGTCAGTGCAATTATCAATAAGGACCTTGCAGCACTGCCTGATGAACTGGCGCAAATCGTGGAGTTTACCGACCTGGTTCTGGCCCACAATCCCGGTGCCGATGATATTCGTCCACATATCCTTTCAAAGTGGGGAGATAAGGGACTGATCGCCATTGCCTTTAGCATCAGCTCATGTCGTGTCTACCCGGCGCTTAAATATACTCTGGGGCATGGCAAAACTTGCAGCCGTGTCGTCGTGAACGAGCAAACACTGACTCCGCCAGACAAAAACAATGCGGTAACAGGGTAAATATTATGAGCGGAAAAGTCATCACATCCATTGCTGTCTTGCTCGGGCTGGCGGCGCTGGCAAATGGCGTGTTTATGCTCTTCTATCCACAACAGTGGTATTGGAGTGTGCCCGGTGTGCCCGATAGGGGCTTTTATAATCAGCATTTTATTCGCGATATCGGCATGTTGTATATGCTGATTGGCGGGGCATTTAGCTACGGCGCTTTTTATACTCGCTACCGTTTTCAGATATGGCTGTTTCCCACCTTGTGGTTAAGCTGTCATACGTTGTTTCACTTTTGGGAAGTGCTGGTCGGGATCTGCGGACCTATTTTTCTGCTCATTGATTTTGCGGGCGTCACCTTGCCCGCCTTGCTGGGGCTGTGGCTGTGTTGGCATGTAAAAAGGGAGCAAATTGATGCATAGCAAGTACGCAGTGCTGTCGACGCTGTTGTTCGGCTTAGGGTTGGGTATGCTGCTCCCGGTCGCCCAGCCTGCTCAACCTGTCGTCACGCAGCAAATCATGCAAAAAACAGCGCGAAACCTGAGCCCATTTGAGTTACGCAGTGTACACGGCAGGTTTGATCAACACACACTATTGGGGCAGTGGACAATCGTCATGTTCGGGTTCACACATTGTCCGGATATTTGCCCAACGGCACTGTCCCGGCTAGCGACTCTGGAAACACACTTAACAACACACTCCGCCCGAAAAACATTGGCGTATGTGTTTATATCCGTCGACCCAAATCGAGATCCAGTACCTGAGCTCAACCAGTATGTGCACTATTTTAGCGACTCTTTTATAGGAGTTACGGGCCATCCAGAACAACTGAAATTACTGGCTCGCAGTGTTGGGGCGCAATTTCAGGTTACCGCAAAGTCGGGGGATTACCAGGTTGCCCATTCCACCATGCTTTATTTAATTGGTCCAGAGGGCAAGCTGCGCGGACGTTTTAATATTGATACTGATCTGGCTGAGCTCGCTCACCAACTCAATGGCTTCATAAACGGAGTAAGGAGGCAAACAACTTAACTTCACAGACGCTCTACTGAGGGCATTCATGTCATTGATACGCCCGACTTTCTGTTAAGGGTTGAGCGGTACCTGAGCAGGAAAGATTCTTTCAAGGAAAATAAAGGACAAAGTTATGAAAAAAGTACTAATACCTCTCGCCATGTGTATTCTATCTGGCACGGTAAGCGCCGCTGATGAATGCGGCTATTGGGAGACCTACTACGTAAAGAACTGCTCGGTTGAACAAACTTCTCCCGTGACCATTTGCCATTTTTATACCGATTATCCAAACCAGGGAGCACCTAACAGCGTCACTACCAGCTATGATGGCCATGTCGCTTGCCCCACATCTTATTTATGGTGGGATCTGGATCGCACCGAGCATACCACTAAAACACGGGTTGTTCAGGATCCTAATCACTGTGTCTGGGAAGCAAAGAGAAGATGGGTATTCCATGACAATGCGCCAGGTTATTGCCGCTTTTAATGTCAGCTTGTAAAGGGGCTTTACACTCTGTAGATTGGAAGTCTAACAGATAAAGAAAAAGGCAACCTGTGGTTGCCTTTTTTCGCGATTAATTCGCTTTTTTGATCGCTTTTTTCAGCTTTTTGATTTTCGCTTCATGTTTTGCGATTTTACCAGTACGTTTCTGTACTTCTTTCTTTAGCTTTTTAACATCAACTTTCTTAGCCATCCTGATCTCCTTTGACCGGTTTCTCTTGCTCTGGCTTGTGTTTTTTCACAAACCGCTTAATAAACTTTCTAATTTCGCGGGAAGAAGACGTATCCAGCTCATTGCACAGGGCAACAAACTCATCTCTTTGCGCTTTATTAATACGCACAATCAATTGTGCATCTTTGTTGTTTGCCATGCTTTGCTTCCTGCAAGAGGGCATCTCTGAAGCCCTTGTGTATATACAACGTATATACATTTTAAACGCCTGTCAACTCTGGACTGTGTTTTTGTTCAGCCCACTGAGCTGACACCCCATCTAACAAAGGCCAAATAAGTCCCATCTATGTCTGTAATTCGTCTCTTTTCCTGCGCCTTAACTCCCTACACTAATCTCAACATACACACTCAATATACAAACAGGAGAAACTTATGAATAAAGCACTACTGGTTATCGACACTCAGGATTCCTTCTATCACACACCTTACTGGTCTGTGCGTGATATCCCCGATTTTCAGCATAATTTGACCCAGCTGATTGGGGCATTCCAGCGCAACCAGTGGAAAGTAGTCAAAATTCTTCATAGTCGGGAAGACGTCGCTGACAGTCCCTTCAACCCGGCGTCGGGATTTGTCAAACCGATGGCATTTTTGGATACTCAGTTTGATAAAACTTTTTATAAATCGGTACATAATGCCTTTACCGATACGGGATTGGCTACATGGCTGAAGCGAGCTAAGATAGACTGCGTCGTAATTTCAGGTATTCGAACAGAACAATGCTGCGAAACGACGGCACGTGTGGCCAGTGATCTGGGACTTGACGTTGAATTTGTGACTGATGCCACTTTAACCTTTGATATGCAACATCAGCCCAGTGGAAAACATTTTAGTGCACAAGACATAAAGACCCGGACAGAGCTGGTACTGGCAGAGCGGTTTGCAACCGTTCTTCGAACACGCGACTATCTGGCATAAGACTACCGGGAAACACACACATGACCATGCCAACACCCAGACAATTTTATTTTGTACTGCTCAATGACACCTTACCCCTTGATCTGGCAGGGCCGTTACAAGTGTTGCTTGAGGCACAGCGTGCAGGACAGGCCATCGACATACATTATGTCAGTGCCGAAGACACGCAAATTATGGATGGTGGCCTGAGACTACATCAACTCAAGCCCTTACCTGCTAAGCTGAATGCAACCGACGTGGTCATATTACCGGGCTGCAATGACGCCTTTGCAACCTATAACAACCCGGCTGGGTTACGCACCCAGCAATGGCTAAAAGCTCAGGCCAGATATGACCCATATATCTTGTCTATTTGCTCAGGGGCTGTGCTGGCAGCCAAAGCCGGGTTAATGGAGAACAAAGCCTGCACCACGCACTTTGCACTCATTGAGCGCTTTCGCAGCACATTTCGAGCCTGTAAAGTTGCTGATAATCGCATTTTTGTCCAGGATGGTAAGCTATTCAGCAGTGCAGGCATCAGTTCCGGTATCGATATGACACTACACTTTGTCTCGGTGTTATTCGGAGAACACATTGCAGCCCGGGTTGCCAGAGAGATGCTGGTGTACTTTCGTCGCAATGGACAAGATCCTCAGCTCAGCCCCTGGCTCTGCCATCGTAACCATATGCACCGGGCTTTACATCAGGTGCAAGATTTGGTGTGCGGCCAGATAGGCAGCCCACACAGTTTGCAAACACTGGCAAGTGCGGTTCACCTGTCAGTTCGCCAGTTGAGCAGGTTGTTCAAGCAAAACCTCGGGATCACCCCGGGTGAATATGTGAGTGGTATTAAAGTTGCTCATGCTAAAGCCCTTCTGTCGAGGAGCAATATCCAAATAGAGGCCATCGCTGATGCCTGTGGTTACAGCAGTGCACGTCATTTTCGTCGTATCTGGAACCAGTTTGAAACACTGTCTCCTTCGCAATACCGCCAGGCTCATCAACAGTAAGCGAAACCCATGCGTTTCGCTGGCTTTGCCTTGTATTAAATATTAAACTTCTATTTTTCATAGAGATATAACAACAATAAGATGGCAACTTTAGAAATTCTAACCGCACCTGATCCCAGATTGCGCGTCACAGCCAAACCAGTCACCGACATCGCATCAGTTCAAACCCTGATCGACGACATGCTCGACACCCTGTACGCAACCAGTAACGGCATTGGGCTGGCAGCAACTCAGGTTGGCCGCGAAGAAGCGATTGTGATCATTGACATATCAGACGAACGCAACGATCCGCTGATCCTCATCAATCCTGAAGTAGTGAGTGGCAGTAACAAAGCAATGGGGCAGGAGGGGTGTTTATCTGTACCTGATTATTTTGCCAATGTTGAACGCTACACTGAAATCACAGTCTCAGCACTCGACCGTCATGGAAAGTCAGTAACAGTGCAAAGCGATGAATTTCTGGCCATTGTTATGCAACACGAAATCGATCACTTGTCGGGCAACTTGTTTATCGATTACCTGTCGCCACTCAAACGTCAAATGGCCATGAAAAAAGTAAAAAAATACGTCAAAGCGCAAAGCAAACAAGGCGCTTAAACTAAGCTATGCTCAGATATTGGCCAACAAGATTTGATTTAACATAATTATTGCTGGCTAATATAAACTCAGGCGACAGCACTCACCCAGTGATCCACCTGAGCTTTCGCCTGCCTGGTCGCCACTTCACTGCCAATATGCGGCATACTGATCCCATATGCGGTGATCACATCAATGTCTGCAATACCAATAAAGCTGAGCACCTGTTTGAGATAGGGCACCTGAAAATCAACGGCGTGCATTTCTGGCATCGACATATCAGCTCCCGCACTGGCAATAATGACGGCCTGTTTACCCTCTAATAAGCCCTTCGGGCCCTGCTCTGAATAAGAAAAGGTCAAACCAAAACGACAGATCTGATCGATGTAATTTTTCATCAAACTCGTCACACTAAAGTTATGCATGGGAGAGGCAAAGACAATGATGTCAGCCTGTTTTAGTTCATCAATATAAAGCAATGATGGCTGTGCAACCGCAGTTTGCTCTGCCGTGAGTGCATCCTGATCACCATAAAAGCTATTGAGGATTTGATTATCATAAACTGGTGCTGGCGTCTGGCTCAGATCGCGCACTGTGAAAGCCAAGCTTTCATTCTTATTTTGCAATTGTGATTGTAAATAATCAGCTATCTCACTGGATACAGAAAACTCGTTTGCCGGACTCGACTTGATAATAAGCACTTGTTTTGTCATTGTAATAACTAAATATCTTTGAAATTTTCAGACATTATTGCGTGAAGGTGGCTTACGAAAAAGTGCATCAGCCACAAATCAGTTTTGTCTTTTTGACAAAAATAAACTAGATTATCTGGGATAAAAGGCATCTTGGATCACAATGGATAAGCTTAGAGCACTGCGCTATTTTAAGCGTGTTGTTGAATTGAATAGTTTCAGCGCTGTTGCCGAGGAGTTTTCGGTACCTGCTTCTTCCGTATCACGGCGTATTAAAGATCTCGAAGCGTCGCTGGGGATCGAACTGATCAAACGAACGACTCGCCACGTCAGTATCACAGAATTAGGGCAGATCTACTACCAACATATTGGTGAGATCCTCAGTAAGCTGACCTACGCTGACGAACTGATCTCACAGAGCTTTGACAACCCGAGCGGCACGCTAAAAGTCAGTGCGCCTCCCGGCCTGTCAAAGGCGCTGCTGGTGCCCTTGTTTCGGCGTTTTCGCCAGCAATTTCCAAACATTTTGCTCGACCTCGACTATACCAACGAATATGCACTCTTCGGGCAAGACTCTGTCGACCTGGCAATCAGGGGCGGACCGATTGACGATGCCCGTCTTATCGCCAAACCGCTCATTCGCAGTGGCTTTACACTGTGGGCGCACACCCAACTGGCTGATCGGCTAAATGCTCAGTTTGGCACCACCAATTGGTCAGTCGATCAACTCTGTCGTTGTCCGGCCATCATGTTTCGCAGCAAAGCGGCCCTCGTCCCATGGTGGGTGCACGAGCAAGGCGACTGGCAGCCAGTGTCGACTCAACCCGTTCTGATCAGCAATGACAGCACGACCTTACTGGATGCGCTCGCTCAGGGCGAAGGCCTGTTGCTGGCACCTGACTGGCTGCTCCCCGCACACCTAAAAAGCGAGGTAACACCCGTTGCACAGCACCTTAAATTGTCACCCGGTAAAACACACACAGTAGAAATAAACCTGGTATATCAACACGCCAAATATCAGCTCCCGAATATTAAACTCAGCGTCGACTTTATTTGTGACTACATGCGTACTCATGCTGTCGATATGGTAAAATTCTGATCTGAATTAAGGTATTGAATTATGTAAACTAAATTAGATACCTCGGTGAGCACACCGGTATTCAGGGCGCCCGCCAACAGATCACTATTTTACTAACTTAGCTTCCTCATGTTCTAGCTCATGAAATTCACAGAATTGAGTAATAAACCAGCCGATCTTAGGATCGCGCTTACGCGTCCGGTGCCAGTACAACGTCAGCTGGTAATCAGGCACCGGAAGCGGCGGCGGTTGTAACTGAAGGTTTAATCTGTCACACACCTGTAAGGCATAACGCCTGGGCATAGTCAGCAACATATCACTTTCTGGTAGTAACGTTGGTGCCACCAACACATGTGGGGTTGTCACTGCAATGGTTCTGGATTTCTTAATTTTTGCCAGTGCTCTGTCGACTATTCCCCGACGCTCGTTCCATGGTGCAATCAAAATATGCGGGTATGCAATAAAAGTACTCAGATCTAATTGTTTTTTGCATGGGTGAGACTGACAACGCACTGTCACGTAAGCGTCCTCAAACCAGCTAAGCTGGGTCAGACTCTCAGAAAACTCCTGCTGATGGGCAAACCCGCATACCAGATCCAGACTCTCCTCTTTCAAAGCTTGCTCTGCAATACGTTCTTCAAGCTGAACAAAACGGATATCCAGATTTTCAAACTGGCCAACCAGATGGGCCACAAAAGGTCGCAAACACCAGGCCGTGTAATCCGTCACAGCTATCGTTAGCGTGTGAGGTTCATTTGCATCAAACGGGCTGGCTTCTTGCAACCCTCCCTCAAGCATCTGCAACGCCGGCAACACAGTCTTTGCCAGTCGATGTGCATGCGCGGTTGCCAGCATACGATTATTCACCCTAACAAACAGCTCATCACCCAGGCGCTCCCTAAGCCGGGTCAGTGCGTGACTACACGCAGACTGACTGAGATTCAGCTGCTCGGCAGAGAGCGTAACCGAGCCATTCTGATACAAAGCAGCAAACAGTTTAAGCAGATTAAGATCCAAATTCGGCAAATGTTTCATTAATTATATGCATCTAGCCTGTGCAATCTATGCACTTTATTCATTTATAAATTGAGCTTACACTGAGTCACCATCATGTCAACTTTGGAAATAAACAGCCGATGAGTATCACGATCCGCCACGCAAAAAAAGGCGATGCAGCAACAATCTTGCATTTTATCAATGAACTAGCCATCTATGAGAAAGAGCCTGACGCAGTACTCAATACAGTCGCTGATATTGAGCAAAAACTATTTGGCGACGATGTACGCGCCCACGCCCTGATCTGCGAGCAAGATGGTGAGGCCATTGGTTTTGCCGTGTATTTCTTTAATTATTCGACCTGGCTTGGCAAATACGGTCTGTATCTGGAAGATCTGTATGTTGCTCAGGATCAGCGCGGACAGGGCGCAGGGAAAGCACTAATGAAGTTTCTGGCTCAACTGGCCATCGAAAAAGACTGTGGTCGTTTTGAATGGGTAGTGCTCGACTGGAACAAGCCTGCGATCGATTTCTACAACAGCATTGGTGCCAAACCTCAGGACGAGTGGATCATTTATCGCCTGACGGGTGATGAACTCAGAGCGTTTGCCGAACAGCCTTGAGGGAATGAGCGCATTTTAAATGACACCGTAGTAAAAGTGCCAGGGCGCAACGTTAAACGTATTTGCCCTGCATTTCCTGTAGCTCACGGGGCAACTCCACGCCTTCACGCTCAGCGATCGCAAACATGGCGCGCTGCGTGAATCCGCCGTAAATGTTGCCGTCTTTGTCTGTGATCTGCCAATCCTCAATGTCATCGAAGTGGCAGGTGTAATTATGCGCAAGTTTACCCTGATGCGTGACAGGTGGCGTGACCAGAAAGACACTGATCTCATCGCCTTTTATCCCTTCAACGTGTGCACCAAGGTGTTCAGAAACACCACAATCGCTTTCAAAGTCGAGTTTAACAAAAGCGTCCTTAGGAAACTGGCGATACAGGGATTTGAATTCCTCTAATGACGCTTTGGCATCTGCCACAGCCTGAAGCAGCAAAGGATCATTTGGGTCAGTCTCCAGCGCAGGATAATCCTCGGAGCTGGAGCTATAGCGGTTGTGAAGCCAATAAGCCAGCACAATAAAGACAACAATTAAACCCCAATACATAGGCTCAAACTCCTTGTGATTGCGACATCTGTTAATTTGAGCTTAGCAAACTAATCCGCCGGAAAAAAGCCGGTATCAGGATTATACCGGCCAGGTTTGATATGGCTTAATTTGATTTAGGCGCGGCACTGCTGCCAGCCAGGATCCCACCATCAATATTCAGTTCAATCCCTGTTACATAGGCAGACTCATCAGACGCCAGATAAAGCACCGCATAGGCCACATCCATAGCATTGCCCATGTGTCCAAGCGGAATATCGGCAGCAATACCGGCAATTGCTGCATCCCGAGCTTCTCCTTCACCTAACATGGCATCCCACATAGGCGTTAAAATGGCACCCGGATGCACAGAGTTACAGCGAATAGGGTAGCCTTGCTGAGCACAGTACAGGGCCACTGATTTACTGTGATTACGTACTGCCGCCTTACTTGCAGCATAAGCTGCTGCGGCCGGGATCCCTACCAAACCGGAGCGAGAGGAAATATTGACAATACTGGCAGCCTGAGAGGCTTTCATAAGCCGGATCCCATATTTGCAACCCAACGCAACGCCATCACTATTGGTGCGTTGCACTGTATGCCAGCTCGCTAAATCTAAGTGTTCAGGGTCATGCGGCCCCGCAGTTTCCAGAAACCCCGTTATACCTGCATTATTGACCAAAATATCCAGCCGGCCGAATTGGGCTTGTACAAAGGCTTCAACTGCTTGCCAATGCGATTCCTCAGATACATCGAGCAGATGGAAATGCGCGCGTTCGCCGAGTGTGTCGCACAGCTTTTGCGCCTCTTCAGCATTGTTGTCTGTAATGATCACGGTGGCACCTTGCTCAATAAAGCATGTCGCAACCGCAGCGCCAATACCACGTGCGGCACCGGTTATCAGGGCAATTTTATTGGTTAGTCTGGGCATAATATTCTCCGTTTATAGCAATCAGATGATTTGCAGCAAAGTGGCAACTATAAACAGAGTAACCAAAACGCAGTCAGAGTCAGGCTGGCAGAGAAAGCCGCAGCGATATCATGCAGAGTAGAAAGAATACGTAAGCTTGAGTTGATATCAAAGCATCAAAACTGGCGTGTGGTCACTCTGCTATACCACCACAAATGCACGTTCTCAATGAACGTTCAGTCATAGCGTTTACTCAGCATTACATTAAATACTGATTCAAAGGGTTAGCAGTTGTGATAAACCACTGGCAGTCTTGCTTACTTCAATTTGTGTGATCTCGTAATTCGCCAGTCCGGCGAGGTAAAAAGGGTCGTTGTGTAGAATTGCTTCTAACTCGGTTTGATTTTTTGCGGTAGCGAAAATCATTCCTCCAGTTCTGGGAACCTTTCTGCCAGACGCTAAAAAAACACCTTGCTGATAATATTACTGTAAAAACTGAATATGGGCAGGTAAATGCGCATCTACTTCTTCGAGTTCAACGGTGTACGTGATATTTACGACAAACACTCTTCACCGCTCCTTGCGAATTTGTATTATCAGTGCAGTTGTTTTAAAAACCACCACAAGTGTATAAGTCTTAGATCGTTTTGTAAACCGGCACTGTATTAAGTCATTATCGCATGTGTTATCGCATGCGTTATCGCACGCGTTTGACTTTAGGCGCCATATTTACCAAAAAGCTGTCTTTATTGACCAGAAAACCACATATACTACTTATGACAATAAAGATCCCATACATAGAACCGATATACACCCAGTCATTATTCTCAGCCAATAACATCACACATGTGCCATCATTTACAAAGAAAACATTTAACACAGAAAATACGAATACACTGCGGTAATAAAAAAGGTTTCCGGTATGACTGGCAAAAGAAGATAGGATCAGTGCAAATAAACCAAGGTAGAATCCGATAACGGACAGAGCACCTGTTTGATAGCTTGGGTATAATGCCAGTAGGGAGAGAACGATAGCTGACCAACCCGAAATTCGATATAACATGTTCAAATCCTTTGAATGTAATTTGTTAAAATTTGTAATTCTAACTCGTTCCAAATTATGAGCGATACAGTACCAAATAGCAACCCATATGAGTTAATTCATTTTCCAATTATTTACATAATGCTCTCGAAAAGCTTATAAACACTGGGTTTCGACTGTTTAAAAAGCAAACAGCACCTCCCGAACTCGAGTTCTTAATACGGGTAACACGTCAGCCTCAAACCAGGGACGTTTTTTGACCCATAATTGATTACGTGGGCTGGGATGCGGCAGTGCTATTTGTCCCGGCAAGCCAGCTCTCCACTCAGTCACCGCCTGAGACACACTGACAAAATCAGCGATATGATAGCTTTGTGCATATTGACCAATCAAAATAGTTAACTCAATGTTATTAAATACCTCAAGCAAAGGGGCCCGCCAAGTCTGCGCACAGATTTTAGGTGGCGGTAAGTCGCCTGACTTGCCCCTACCGGGGTAACAAAAAGCCATAGGTATAATCGCGAACAAGGCCGGATCATAAAACTGGGCCTCAGTGACCCCTAACCAATCTCTCAGCCGTTTACCACTAGCATCGTTAAACGGTTTACCGGTTTTTTGCACACTCAAGCTGGGGGCCTGACCGGCAATCAGAATTTTCGCAGCAGGCAGTCCCTGGATCACCGGCCTGGGTTCGAAAGGCAACTCTCCCCGACATAGCGTGCATCGCCGAACACGCTCAATGATATCCACGTTTATATTCTCCTCACAACGCAATATTCCCAGGTAAGTATATCAGTCTGCAGACCAATAAAAGAGTACACGAGTGCGTTCACTAAATATCCAGGATTTAACCTAAGAGGAATTAGATATTCCTTTTGGCATTAATATTTGTACATTTAACGCATTTGCTAATGATAATTACTGTTATTTGTAGCGCGATTCAGTGATAATTCGCCTCCCTATTTTTGATCAAAGAACAAGTATGTCGCTATCGCCTTACTTTGCTTACTTTACAGCCTATCGCATAAATGTTGTTACCCGGTTTGCACTCGCCATTTTCGGGGGATATGCCTGCACCGCGCTTTCTATCAGTCTGATGAGTTTGCTGTTACCGGTTTCCAAAGTGGATGCGGTGCTATTCAGCGTGTGCCTGAGTGTGCTCATCCACTGCCTTATTTTTATCGCTGTATTCGCAACAAAATCGCTCCGCTTCCTCTGCGGTGGTTTACTGCTGCTTGCAACAGTGCAATGGCTGCTAATCCTGATGTTAAGAGGATAATAATGAAAGACAGTTTTTTTCGTTCTATGACCTGGCTCCATACCTGGGTCGGATTACTTTTTTGCTGGCTGTTGTGGCTGGTTTTTTTTGCAGGCACGTTAAGCTTTTTCCGTCAGGAAATTTCACTGTGGAGCAAGCCTGAGCTACACCCCCACAGCATGGAAGTTCAGAGCTCACAACAAGCGCTACTGGATTACGGCTTTGCACGCCTGAACACAGAAGCGCCTGACGCAGCACGATGGTGGATCAGCTTGCCGTCTGAGCGCAACTCGCTACTGCGCGTCTCGCACCTGCCCTATGCGGAGCCGGGCGAAAAAGCCAGTTGGGTCAACCATAACCTGGCAGCCGATAGCAAAACTCCCGTGACTCCTAGAGAGTCAAAAGGCGGGAGCTTCTTTTATCGTCTGCATTTTGACTTACATTATATGGATCGTACCACGGCGCGCTGGATAGTGTGTCTGGCCAGCCTGTTTATGTTGGTTGCTCTGGTCTCAGGCATTGTGATCCACAAACGTATTTTCAAGGATATGTTCCAGTTCAGAGCGGGCAAGGGCAGCCGCAGCTGGCTCGATGGACATAACCTGAGCTCCGTACTGGCTTTGCCATTTCACCTGATGATCACCTACACCGGACTGATCACGCTTATTTTTACGCTTTTCCCGTATCCGGCACAAACGGTATATGACGATGGAGTAAAGGAATTCAGAAAAGAGTTTTATCCGGAACGACAACGCCCTCAGCTCAGCAACCAGACACTGACTGATCCGGCTTTTGCCCAGTCATTAGATCACTTTTTTACTAACTGGCCAGAGCAACCCATTTCGCGCATCATCATAGATCACCCTCAGGATGCAGCGGCCGTAATGAAAATTTACGGCGCTAACCGCAGTGAAATAAAAGACGAGCAAGCCGTCTGGCTGTATTCAGGCCAAACAGGCGAACTACTGAACACGGTACATCTCGAAGACAGCACTGCGGCGCAATTATATGGCGGTATGATTGCCATGCACACCGGGCGTCTGGCTTCCCCCGGCTTACGTTGGTTGTACTTTCTGTGTGGCCTGGCAGGCTGCGCTATGATTGCCAGTGGCTGCGTTATGTGGGCCAAACGGATCCGAGAGCGCCAAAAACCCACTCAGCCAGCCAGTTTTGGTCTTAAACTGGTCGAATCGCTTAACCTGGCAGCCATCATGGGTTTGCCGCTGGCTACAGCGGCATTCTTCTACGCCAATCGACTACTGCCTGTCAGCAACAGCGGACGTGCCGATCAGGAAGTGCTGGCATTTTTCCTGACCTGGGCTGCAACAACGCTGTTTGCCGCTAAGTGGCGAAATGCCCAAGGCTGGCGTACCCTAGCACTCGCCAATGCCTTTGTCTGGCTCATGCTGCCGCTGTGCAATGCACTTACAACACAAGGTAATTTAGTCCGTTACATCAGCAATGGTCAGTGGTCATTGGCTATGTTCGATATATTGGCTCTGTTAGCCGCAGGCGTGTTTTTTTGGCAGAGTAAAAAGCTTCGGTCAGCCCAACAAGGTCAGCCACTGCGCGCCCGCAGGGAGCGTGCCGCATGATGTACCTGATAGCGACCTTGTTATGCCTGTCCAGCTTCACGGCCTTCGCGCTGGCTAAGACACCACACTACAAAGCAGTATTTGGGACAAGGCCCGACCAGCTCAAGAGTAAACGATATCTGCTTGCAGCCTGGATCATGCTTTTACTAACCCTGATCGTCGATATCAGCCAGGCCATTGGATACGGCAGTCTGATGTTCTGCGGCCAGATGGCCCTCGCCGTGTTACTGCTGGCAGTCATGCTGTCCTTCCGGCCAGGCTGGGTAAGATCACTATTTTACCTACTCCCCTCAGCCACACTTATTGCGGTTGTGCTTGCCACTTTATAACAGCCAGGGGCTGAGCCACGCTCAGCCCTTATTTTATTTATAAATCAAACAGGTAGACACGATAACTCGATATATTTCCCAACCAGCTGGAACAAAAAATTACCAACTTGTGCAAAAATTCCGCTCATACATCTCTCATCCACTATCGGTTCACCCGGCTCTTAGTAAAAAACCCGCTCTGTATGACGCTGTGTATTTCGAGCGTTAGTAAAATGATGATCTCTGGCCCAAAATAGCGCTTCTCAGTTGGTAAAAATACGATCCAGGAACAAAAGTAGTTAGTAAATTGCTGATCTCAGAGCGGTTCGCTTTATCTAATAGTTAGTAAAATAATGATCTATGGTCATCACCAACCCGGTTTACTCGCCACCTTCCGGCCTCAAAATAGCCATAAAAGCCAACAATACCGACCCAGAGACCACAAACCTGCCAAAATGCCTTCACAGTTAGTAAATTCGTGATCTGAACCGGCGTAAGTTAGTAATACTTTGATCTGGATGACGATAACGTTAGTTAATACATGATCCGGCTGAATACTCCAGTTAGTAAAATAACGATCTGTCGACGCTTGAGCGTAACGAATACCCGCTATACTGGCTGAGTTAGTAAAAACCCGATCTCACTGTACAGATCCAATCTACAGGAATAGCCGTTTAATAGAGGCAATACATTAAAATAATCAGCGCAGGGGAAAGCACATGATCATACTGATTGTAGGCGGATCAGGCGGCATAGGGCAGGCACTGGTTAATCGCTATGCCAGTGAGCAACCCGAAGCCCACATATACGCGACCTACCGAACCTCCAGACCCGAAATATCACCGCAAAACGTCCAATGGTGCCACCTCGATGTAAGCCAGGAAGACAACGTCAGAGCGTTGGCTGCTCAGCTGCCTGAAGTCGATGTGCTCATAAATGCCACCGGACTGCTACACACGCCCGACAAGCTCCCAGAGAAATCTATTCAGGAATTTGACCCTGACTTTTTTAACGACAACCTTAAAGCCAATACGCTCCCAACGCTGTTATTAGCCAAGCACTTTGCAAAAGCACTGAAAGCAAAACACCCGACTTACTTCGTTGCTCTGTCAGCCCGGATCGGTAGCATTTCAGATAATCAGCTGGGTGGGTGGATCAGTTACCGCAGCGCCAAAGCAGCACTGAACATGGCGCTCAAAACCATCAGTATTGAGTGGCGTTATAAACTGCCTAATTGCTGCGTCCTGGCTTTTCACCCAGGTACAACCGATACCGCCTTATCTGTGCCTTTTCAGAAAAATGTGCCGCCCGGCAAGCTTTTTTCTGCCGATTTTGTGGCTCAGAGCCTGATTGATCTGATCCAGAGCAAACAGGCATCAGACAGCGGAGGGTTTTATAGTTATGATGGTTCTGCGATTACCTGGTAGTAGATCACTCAGGTTTAAACGGACCGTGCATCTGCACGTGTCCGCTCTGCCCGTTATGCACAGCGATATAACGAGCAAAGGGCCCAATCTTATACAAATAATAACGCATGCCGTCAGTCGCCAATACATTACCCACAACACACACTTGTCCGTGCTTCACTTTATACATTCTGTTTGTTTTTGTTTCTTCAAATGTAGGGCTACTGACTTGCTCATGGACAAACCGTTTATCAGCATCGGAGCAGTCTGCCATACCTGCCAAACCCGCAAAGGAGGCAAGTAACCCCATAAATAGCAAAAATCTCATGTTTAATCGCAAATCACATGCTTGTTGGTTAAAAGACCCATAGAATTAAATGAAAACTATTATCATTAGAGGCTTATATGCATATTTCCGCACGCGTTATCGTAAGCGTTATACTGCTCACCACCGTGTTGTTTTACAGCCACACGGGCGCAGCGCAAACCACACAAGTTGAGGTTTACACACCCAGTGCAACAAAGCAACCCAGGGTGATGACCCTCAGCGGCTCTGTAGAAGCCAGACACCATGCACAACTGGCCAGCCAGGAGTCTGGGCTGGTGCAAACTTTACTTGTTGACGTGGGTGACAACGTCACTCAGGGCGAGCCACTGTTAAAACTGGATGCCACACTGGCCGAACTGAACCTGGCGCAGGCCAGAGCCGGGGCACAGGCGGCAAAAATATCGGTTCAGGAAGCACAGCGATTACTCGATGAAGTGGAAGCCCTTTCAAAAAAGCAAAGTGTCGCACAAACACTGATTGGCGAGCGCACCGCCGCACTGGCCAATGCCAAAGCAGAACAAATCAAACAACAGGCTCTGGTGGCGCTGGCCCAGGAAAGACTCAATCGTCACACCCTGTATGCCCCCTTTACAGGCGTGATTGGACAACGCTCTGTAGACATGGGCGAATGGGTCACCCCAGGCAATCAACTGTTTACTCTGGTCGCAGAATCAGACTTACGGATTGTGGTTAATGTGCCACAGGAGTACTTCCCACTGTTGCGCTCAACACCTAATCTTCCGGTAATGGTCACGCCTGATATCAACGCAGCTAAGCCCATCAAGACAGAGATCAGCCGCATTGTTGCCGTCACGGATCCGTCCAGCAGAACCTTTACGGCACACATAGATTTGACCGATACCATGGCAGTCCATGCTCAATTTACTCCAGGTATGTCGGCCCAGGCAGATCTGTTGCTGAACGCACAAGACGGTGCGGTCTGGATCCCTAAAAAGGCCGTAAAGCAACATCCGGATGGCGGCAGCAGCGTGTTTATTGCAGACAACAACACAGCCAAACGAAAAATGGTCACTATCACGGATTCACGACCAGACTATGTCGCTGTAACCGGCCTGACAGGTAATGAGTCGGTGATCACCACGGGCATTGAGCTGTTAAAAGAAGGCACACAACTGCAAATCAGCGCCAGGGCAGGTAACCTACAATGATAGAATCAGCGGTAAAACGCGGCACTTTGGTGGCCGTGGTGGTGCTGATCACCACCATTTTGGGCCTGGTTTCAGCGCTCAACATTCCCGTGCAGATGATCCCAGACCTGGAAGTCAGAACGATTACCGTACAAACGGGCTGGCCTGGCGCAACGCCACAAGATGTGGAGAAAGAGATCCTGATAGAGCAGGAGCGCTATCTGCGTAGTTTGCCAAACCTGCAACGCATGATCTCGTTTGCCGAAATGGGCGAGGCAACCATAGAGCTGGAGTTCCCCTTTGGTGTTGAGGTTAACGATGCGCTTATTCGGGTAAACAATGCGCTCAGCCAGGTACCCGCCTATCCGGAAAACGTCGACCAGCCACGGCTATTTTCCAGCTCCTTTTCCAGCAATGCCTTTATGTTTTTCCTGCTCAAGCCACAACCAGGTAACCCATTACAGTTAGACATGGATCTACTGCGGGACTACGCAGAGGACTATATCCGACCACGCATGGAAAGTGTCACAGGCGTCTCCGAGGTGCGTATTGGTGGCGGTGCACAACGGCAGATCCAGATAAAAGTAGATGCTGCACGTCTGGCTCAGCGCGGTATTAGCCTGAGCGATGTCAGAACCGTGATCCGCGACCGTAACAGAGATACCTCAGGCGGTGACATAGAAAGCGGTGAAAGCCGCTATCTGCTACGTGTAATTGGCCGCTTTGAGCAACTCAGTGAACTGGAAAACCTCATCATAAAACGCGACGGCAACGCCAATGTATTGCTTAAAGATGTTGCCAATGTAACGCTGGATCATTTCGAAACCCGCGGTGTGTCTTATTCCAATGGCGAGCGTACTTTACGCCTGTCGGTGCGTCGCGAAAGCGGCTCAAATGTGCTCGACATCAAAGAGCAGATGCTCCCGGTGGTTGAAGAAATTAACCAACAATTACTGGTACAAAACGGTCTGGAACTGACCTTGCTTAGTGACGATGTCCGCTATGTGAAAAGCTCACTTGAAAACGTCTGGACCAACCTGGCGTTAGGTGCACTGCTGGCTACTCTGGTCATGTACTTCTTCCTGCGCTCAGGACGAGCCACCTTAGTTGGGGTCATGGGGATCCCACTGTGTACCATCGCTGCATTTTTTGCCCTGATGAGCTTTGGCCGAACCATCAATGTGATCTCCCTGGCTGGCGTAGCCTTTGCCATCGGGATGACAGTAGACAACACCATTGTGGTGTTAGAGTCAATCGTTCAGGCCAAACGCGAGGGGATCAGCCGACGCTTAGCCGCGATTAATGGTGTAAAAGAAGTCTGGCCTGCGGTATTGGCATCAACCGCCACCACAGTGCTGGTATTCGCGCCTATTTTATTTGTGCAACAAGAAGCCGGTCAGCTCTACTCTGATATTGCGATTGCCATTTCAGGTGCCATCATCGCCTCCATGCTTGTCGCCATTTTTGTGGTGCCTGTCGCACTGGCGAATTTTGGCAAAAAACAGGATCTGGAAGAAAAGCGTCAGGTTGAACTGGGCAGCTACTGGTTGAAATTGTCGCGGTTGTTTACCCGCAGCACCACCCAGGCACGCATTGCCAGTGCCGCTTTCATTATCGTGATCATGGGCCTGGCAACTACCTTGATGCCTGCCGCCGAATATTTGCCAGAAGGAGAGGAGCCTAAAGCTTTCTCTATGATGATAGCGCCGCCCAACTATAACCTGACCGAAATGGAAAAGATTGGTACTGAACTGCGCGCCTATTTTGATGATTATGTGCAGGCAGACAACGGTGATTTTCTGGCGGGTAATAAGGACATGCCACCGCTTGAATACTACGCCATGTCCGTATCGGTTGGACGGATCTGGTTCTTAAGTGCACCGGTAGAGCCGGAACACATTAATCAGATGATGAGTGCCATCACAGACAAGTTCAGAAGCTACGAGGGCATGCGCGCTTTCTCGGCCAGAGGGTCTATCATTTCCAGCAATGACGGCGGTACAAGGGCCGTGGCTGTGGATATTGCCGGTGCAAATATCACAGACTTGTACAGCGCTGCAGAAGCAGTTTATGCAGAAGCAGACAAACTGTTCGACAAGCCACAAATTAACTCAGACCCCAGATCGCTGACGCTCGACCAGCCATTGATAGAGATCCAGCCCCGCTGGGCACGCCTGGCAGAACTGGAGCTCGATAACCGCGACTTTGGTTATGCGGTGGCCGCAATGAGTGATGGTGCGTATGTTGATGAGTTCATCCTCAATGATGACAAAGTTGACATGTTCCTGTTCAGTGGCGCTGGCAATCGCCAAACCATAGAGCAGCTATCGACAACACCGATCATCACGCCTAACGGACAAGTACTGCCGCTTAACGCGCTGGCCGATCTGGTAGAAAGTAAAAACAGTAATTCGGTGCGTCGCGTTGATGGCAACCGAACCGTCACTGTTTACATCATTCCACCGAGAGACGTCGCGCTGGAAACAGCCGAGCAAATAGTGCGTCAGCAACTGTTACCTAACCTCTGGCAACAGGGCAAGATTGCTCAGGGCATTAAGGTTAACATCAGTGGCGCAGCGGACCAGCTGGAAGCAACCAAGACGTCGCTCTCTGGCAACTTTGTCATTGCGCTGGTGCTGAGCTACCTGCTGCTTGTGGCTATTTTCACACACTGGCGCTATCCACTGTTTATTCTGGCCACTGTGCCTCTGGGTATGGCCGGGGGATTACTGGGGTTAGTGACCGTTAACGGCATCAATAGCACCTTGTCGGCAATGGGCCTCAGTGCCTTCCACCAGCCATTTGACATGATCACTATGCTGGGCTTTTTGATCTTACTGGGTACTGTGGTGAACAACCCAATCTTGATTGTCGATCAGACCCGACGCTACGTCATGGAACAGGGGTTGAAGGTTAAAGAAGCGGTTCAGCAGGCTGTTGCAAAACGCCTCAGACCGATACTGATGTCAACCACCACCACCATCTTTGGTCTTGCGCCTCTGGTGCTTATACCGGGTGAGGGTACCGAGCTGTATCGTGGCGTAGGTATTATCGTACTCAGTGGTATTTTGGTTTCAACGCTACTCAGCCTGACCTTTTTGCCAGCACTTCTGGTGGCAGTGATGAAGGATGAAAAGCCAGCCTAAAAATATCTTAGCCCAAAGCGCAATGCTTCGGGCTTTGCTTAATCAGCAACGAAAATAGTCCCCTGCAAATACAATACCCCAAACCCGGATACCAAAACCCGCTCACCTGCTACCTGACAATATAATACTCCACCACGCTGCGAAGACTGATAGGCCATCAGTTCATCGCGACCCAATAACTCTGCCCAGTAAGGGGCCAGCCCTGCATGAATAGAACCG
Organism: Pseudoalteromonas rubra; assembly: GCF_000238295.3. Taxonomy (NCBI): domain Bacteria; kingdom Pseudomonadati; phylum Pseudomonadota; class Gammaproteobacteria; order Alteromonadales; family Pseudoalteromonadaceae; genus Pseudoalteromonas; species Pseudoalteromonas rubra. The sequence continues at coordinate 67,668 of NZ_AHCD03000044.1, read as the reverse complement.
GTAACCGGATCTTCATCGCCGCCATTGGCAGGCCAAAAATAGCGAGAAATGAAGTCATAATTGTCAGCCCGTGCTGTTGCTACCACGTCCAGTGGAGCCAGCTGTTTGAGTAAATCACTATGGTATGTCAATTGCGCTACCGAGGAAGCTTGCTCATACACAGCAAAGTAGGCCTGACGATTTTTGAGCACCTGTACGGGCTGCTCAGATAAGCCTTCCAGTAACGCGGCTGGAGCTTGTGCAACCGGCTCAGGTTGCTGGTTTGGAAAGCTCATTTCTATTCGCTGATCCGGCAACTGATTAACGGTTAAAGGACCCACCTCACGGGTAAGGAAGGTGATCTCACCCTGGCCACCTAAATGATTAAAAATCACAAACGATGCAGCGAGTGTCGCATGACCACAAAAGGCGATTTCTGTCAGCGGAGAAAACCATCGGATCTCAAAGTGATGACCTGATGCGGTATCAACAGAGCGAATGAAAGCCGTTTCGGAGAGGTTGTTTTCAGCAGCAATCTGCTGCATTGTGCTGACTTCTGGCCATAGATTAACGGGGACTACGGCGGCCGAATTGCCTTTGAATTGAGCCTGGGTAAAGGCATCTACTATGTATATGTCATACTTCATCATGCTTCCTTATCAAGGAGCATACTGACACTCCAATAGCCGCGTCAGCACACTCAATCAAATCACTTCATTGTGACTCATAGTAAACACAATGGAGCGGGAAACAATCACTTTTCTTGTCGGGTTATCAACCAAACCAAGCCAATGATTGCCGTCATGGCGAGACCCGACAGCAAGAAGGGATCTACAATCAGGGTATCATGAAACTCAAACTTACCTGATGAAATCGATTTCCAGCCCATAAAATGCTGATTCGCAGCAACAACGGCGCCAAAAAAGCCCATGACCATAGCCGCATACTTACCCATCCAATGACGCCCGGCACCCGTGAACAACATCAAGCCAAGTAGACCAATCACGGTACGTTGCACACGGCAATAAGGGCAGACATAAACCACGCCCATTAGCTCAACCGCCCAGGCAAGGATGGAGACTCCAATCGCAGCCAGGCCCAGCCACTTGGCATGGCGAGTATAGGTTTCTAACTCAAATAACATACATTTACCTTTCTTAATCAAAGAGCTATTCGGATTATAGTCAACAGCTCATACAGCACAATTAAGATATATTATCACATATTCGTTAAGGATATAAATAAGATGATTAAGGAATAAGAAAGCTAAAATACAACAGAAAAGTGGCCTGAACAGCCACTTCGAGGCTAGCTTATTGCTGACGTGACCCTAGAGTAAGCAGGGCAATCATCAATACCAGAGCAAGCACGTCTATCTGCACTGCATTTAAAGAAAACGCGCCGGCGTTACCAGTCAGACGGACGGTAGAAGAAAATAAAATGCCAAAAGACAGTTCAAAGTCTTTCAACCAGGTAAAACCGATTTGAATACCCCCAAGCCCCGTATACTTGTAATTAAGTACGCCAAAAGAGAAACTGACAACCTGTAGCCCCTGATTCAGTATCGATAACCAATACCACTTTGCCAGCTCTTTAACCGCCGTATAACCCGCAGCAGCACTGAGCAGGATAAAAGGCACACTAATAAGAGACAACCATGAACTTAGGGGCCCGAATATCAGCCCGACGGTCATCACAAATGCGGCCAGCAGTTGTATATAGCCTATGACTTTCACACGCCTTTCAGTAATGTGGGGGGTTTTTTTTGCTTGCTGTTGTTCGTGTAATTCAGCTTCCCCCTGGCGGGCATGTACCTCAGCGAGCAGGGCTGAATAGTGCTCTGAGTCAGGTGTGATTTGTTGCAGCGCTTCATGAAGTTCAGCCGGAGTATATTGAGAGTAATCAACTTTTATCATTGTTATATAACCCAAAAAGATACGACATTGGATGATTGCGCGAGTGTACGCTATTTACCCGTGTTCAGCAGCAAGTATTGTCGTCCCCCGGCTACAACTAACGACACCTGGCCGACATAGGATGACCATCGACATATTGGATCAGATCCCATAAATTGCCATAGAGATCTTCAAACACAGCGACAGTGCCATAGTCCTGCACAGCGGGCTCACGCACAAACTGTATCCCCTTGGCTTTCATCCATTCGTAATCCCGCCAAAAGTCATCGGTACTTAAAAACAAAAACACACGACCGCCAGTCTGATCACCGATAAAGGAGTTTTGTCGGGGTTTAGAAGCTTTTGCCAACAATAAAGCCACCCCATGAGAATTCGGGGGAGCCACTACAACCCAGCGTTTATCCTGCTCGGCCTGATAGGTATCTTCTATCAACTCAAACCCAAGCTTACCCACATAAAAGTCGAGCGCTTCGTCGTAGTCGTTAACCACCAGCGCAACGTGCGCAATGTTCTGTTTCATAGTGACCCTTAAGCTTATTTGTGGGGCTGAAACTTCTTGGTCATGCCCTGGCTCTTTGGTGCAACCAGTCTGTACCCCAGTTTTTCATAAAATACCGGCTCATCGGCAATCATAGACACGTAAGACCCGAGCAATGCTACAGACGACAAATATGCATCAATCGATTCCATCACACGACGACCCAGTCCTTGTCCCTGATAAGCTGGATCGACTGCCACATCGACTACCTCAAAATTACAGGCGCCATCACCGACCACCCGACCCATCGCAATCAATTTTTCGCCATCGCGGATCGACACACCATACAGTGTATTAGGTAAGCCAATTTCAGCCGCTTCCAGCGACTTTGGCGACAGCCCGGCCTTAACGCGCATATCGCAATATTCCTGAGCAGAAGGTACTTGTTTTATTAATTCTAGCATCGTATTCGTCTCCTATTTAGATACATAGTAGACCACAAAATACTGTATATATAAACAGTCATACAAAAATAAATGCTACATTATAACAAATTAAGATTGTTGATACTGAACGCGCGCCGGCGCCTTCTTAGACAGTGTCATCCCTCTTTACATTAGGGGATCCGGAATATTTAACGTTGCACACCCGCGGTTACATCGGCACTATATAGTGTTGAAATAACAATAATAAAAAACAATTTTCTACTCAAGGATCCTGATAATGAAAACAATCATACCCAAACTCACAGGCGTACTCGGTGGTGCCATGATCATGTGCCTAAGTGCGCAATTTAGCTATGCAGATGAAGCACAGGCCATGTCATCCGATGCACTATTGCTCACTCAGGTTCAGGTTGTTGACGTCGAACAACAAGAGATCCGCCGCAGTGCCGTATTGATTGAACAAGGCAAGATAGCCGCTGAATACCCAGTGCCTCCGGCCAACTTTAAGGGGCAGACACTCAATCTGAATAATCGTTGGCTTATCCCGGGCTTGATTGACATGCATGTTCATGCGTTTGGCAATCGGGCTCCTCATGCCAAATCAGATTTTGCCGGAACTGAAAAAATCTCCCAACGCGTGCTGTATGCCGGTGTCACCGGATTTGTAGACTTATTTGGCCATGAGCTAGGCCAGATAGCCGCACGGGAAAAGCAAAGAGCAGGCGCCTTTGTTGGTGCTGATATCTACAGCAGTTTATCTTGTTTGACAGCCCCGAAAGGTCATTGCACAGAATACGGCCTGGAAACACGCACTATGTCGACCCCAGAAGAGGCTATCGCTCAGGTGCAGAGTCTGGCCAAAGCCAAGCCCGATGTGATTAAAGTGGTATATCAGCCCAGTGACGATCAGCCCTCGATTGATAAGGCCACCTTTGCTGCCATCGTCCAGCAGAGCAACAAATTCGGGATCAAAACCATCGTCCACCTTAAAACCTGGCAGGACGTCATCGATGCCATCGACGTAGGAGCCACAGCATTCACCCACATGCCCGGCGCGCCGATCCCGGCAGGACTGGCAGATAAAATTGCAGCAGCAAAAATGGTGGTGATCCCGACCATGACAGTGCATACCGATCTGACAGACTTTCTGTTCGACAAATCAGTGGTCGCCTCAAAGCTGCTTCAGGCCATGACAACCCCAGCCATCATTGCAGGTTACCAAAGTGAAGAAACAATGAAAAAGTGGGGAGACAGAGAAGCAAAGTGGCGTAAGCTGGATGCGCAAAGAACCGCCAACCTGGCCGAATTAGTTAAAGCCGGCGTCACTGTTTTAAACGGAACGGACGCTGGTAATTATGGCACCATTCAGGGCTACTCAGTACACAGGGAAATGCTTAAATTAACCGAAGCGGGCATGTCGAACTGGCAGGCGCTGGCAGCGACAACCACACAGGCAGGCGCATTTTTGGGGATAAACAACAGCCTAAAACCGGGTGCCCAGGCAAGCTTTGTGATACTTGACGCCTCACCAATTGAACATATTCAAAATACACAAAAAATACATGCGGTGATCCATCAGGGCAAAGTCGTAGACCGGCTTAAAGCGCTTAAAAACGGATTTTAATCCCGGGTGCCGCTTCCATGACGCGGCACCTTTCATCAACAGGTAAGTTTTTAATGCGTAGTACATCTATTGGCCTGCTGGCAGGCCTATGTCTTTCTATTTGTTTGCTGGTGTTTTACCCACAAGATCAGCATAAAGCCGAGCATATCAAAGTTGCGAATCCCGTCGTCGAACAGGTTCATAACCCGGACATGACGAATACAATTGTCAGCACAACACGCCACCAACCCGAGCAGCAACAGGTGCCGGCCGAGTCGGCTGAAGCACTGTTTAAGCAAGCCATGCAAATACGCCTGTGCCGCAACGTACCGCGTACCGACGAAGCGTTCAACCAATGGCTCGAACAGGCGTTATCTCGCGACGAAGTACACGAGATAATCGAAACCATGAAAGCCAGATATCAGCGCTGTCTGAGCAACACCAACCGTGATGAGAACTATGTAGAGACGTTGATGCACGCAGCCCTAATGGGCTCAGATAAAGCGGCCGACACACTCTGGCTACTTGCCCCGGCCGAAGTACATCAGGCACTGAATTTCAGTACACTCACCAGAGATGAACAAGTCGCTCAGATGAAAGCATTCACCGCGCAAAAATATCAGGTGACTGAGCAAGTCGCTTTGCTAGGCGGGGAGAAGGCCACCTTACAGTTGATCCGAGGCTATCAAAATCTGGACCCTGACACAGGCGGGCAAAACTATATTCAGGCGCTGGCATACAGTCATTACTTTTTGCAAACCCGTCAGGACAGCGAGGTATATAGTCGCGTTGAGTGGACAAGGCGACATCTGGAACAGCGTATGACACTCGATGAAATTACTCAGGCACAACAACTGGCCAGTGAGTTACAGCATCGCGAATGAGATCATTAAGCCATACAAGTGAATACCATGTGGCAGGACTTGGTTTGCTCCGTCAGACAAAGATCGACAATAAAGACACCACCGTATACTGACCGCATAATTTGTACATTTTTGCATGGCAGGATTATTATCCAGCTCCTTCAACGAATAAAGAGGTGTTCATGAAACCCGGTTTGACTGTTTCTGCATTAACGTTAGCCTTGCTACAGGCCTATTCAGCACAGGTTGCCGCTGACACAGCAGGTGCCGACCAGATTGAAAAAATCACGGTCACATCCACCCGTACAGCCAGAGCAAATACCGATCTGGCGCTGAGTGTGGGTCAGGTATCCGAACAAACCATTGCTGACGACAATGCACAACATATCTCAGAGTCATTGCAAACCATACCGGGCGTTTTGATCAATCAGTTATCTGGCGGACAGGGGCACAACGCAGCCGTCCGTATGCCGATAAACTTTGACGGTTATACCTTGTATTTGCAGGATAATATCCCGCTGCAATCTGCTGCTTTTTATACCCATAACGCACTCTGGTGGACCACCAGCAACATTGGTCTGTCACGCCTCGAAGTACTACGAGGTGCAGGTACCAGTTTACATGGCGCAGGTGCCGTTGCTGCAACAGTCAACGTTTTATCTAAGCCAGTAACAGCCGACAAAAATTCTCTCGGTCTTACACTGGGTGAGCATGGTTATTCACGCATTAACAGCAGCACCACCTGGCTGGACGACTACCAGGGTGGATTGCGCGTATCAGCGGCCTATCTGGAAAACGATGGCTGGCGAGACCATAACGCTGTTGAAAAATCCGAGCTGGACGTGCGCCACGAATATCAGCTGGACGACAAGCAAAGCCTGACCACCTCATTGATTGCCTCATCACTTGATCAGCAGATCCTGACCACACTGAGCATTGAACAATTTGAACAGGATCCATCTCAGTCTGGTCTGCCTGATGAGGTGATCGCTCTGGATCCGCGCAGAACCACGGATTATATGCGCCTCAGCACTGAGTATCTGTATGAGGATAAAAACCTGAGCGTGTCCCTTATCCCTTACGCGCGTCACCGCACATTGGAACACCTTGCCACCTGGCAACCCAATATGCCGGTAGAAGAAACAGAAGTCACTACATTCGGCCTGCTGGCTCTGGCCAGCTGGTCTCACCAAAACAGTGCTCAGACAACTCTGGGCGTTGATTTGGAGCATACTTCCGGAGACACCTATTCATTCCAGCCTACCACTCGGATCACCACTGGACGTGGCGCAGCAACTTACCCTCAAGGGCATGTATTCTATGATGACACCACCACCTTCAAAAGCGTGTCACCTTACATCCAGCACCTGGGCTATATTACTGATGCACTGAGCTATACTCTGGGCGCGCGTTTTGACCACAGTGAATATGAGTTTGACAATGCACTGCCCAAATACAAAGACGACGGCTTTGGCAATCGCTCCATTGCCTCACGTAAAGATACCTTTAGCCACCTCAGCCCTAAGCTGAGCCTGAATTACTTGCTAAACGATCAGTCCAGTGTCTACGCGCGCTTCGCCAATGCAATGCGATTACCTACCGCACCTGAAATGTATCATCTCAAAAGCCGCCAAAGCAGTGCGCAACTGGGGAGTCTGAAAGAAGAAACGTCCGATACCTATGAACTGGGCTACAAGGCTAATCTGGATGCACTGTCGATTGAACTGGCTTATTACCTGATGGATGTAGACGACGCCATTGTCACGGCATTCAGCGATCTGGGCGCCTCATACCGGGTCAACGCTTCCAGTGTCAGACATCAGGGCTTTGAGCTTGGGCTGAACTACCAGTTTAACCGCGCATTTTCTGCTGCGCTGGCCTACAGCCAGTCCGACCACGAGTTCCGTCACTACATTCGCGATGAGGGACGAGTTCACCGTGAGACAGGCGAATCGATGGAGCAAGATTTATCGGGCAATAGCCTGCACATGGCGCCGGAATATGTTGCCAATTTCAGGCTCAACTACACCAGCCAGGCCATCAAAGGACTCAGGCTCACCGCTGAAGCCAAGAGTATCGGCGACTATTACCTGAGCGTAGAAAACACCGATACTTACTCTGGCTATACCGTGTTTAACCTCAAAGCCAACTACCGGCTCAACAAACGCGTGAAACTCCACGCCCGAATTGCCAACCTTACCGACAAAACCTATGCGCTGCAAAACGAGGAGCGCTTTGGCAGAACCCGTATCCAACCCGGCATGCCACGTACGGCATATGTCGGGATTAGCTATGATTTCTAGCCTCAGATACACGGCCCCCGCCTGCACCCTGATGTTACTCACATCAGGGCCGCTCGCGGCAGAGCACGTTCAGTTTGAGACAGGTTCATACAGAAACAAATCTGTACTGTATTACGATCACCAAACGTTGAGCCTGAGTAAAGTCGACTCAGGCAAAACCATCTCTGTGTGTGAACAACGCATTTCCGCGGAAACACTCAGCCACACATTGGCCTTTTTCAAAACCCCGGATATTCAGAGCTGGCAGCCCCGTTACTTTAACGAGGGACTCAAGGATGGCAATACCTTCACCCTTGATATTCAGATCGCCAACATCACTAAAAAAAATGCGGGCCATAGTGACCTTGCACCAGCCGGGTATGACAAACTCATCCGGTATTTTAATCAAGTGCTCATCGTCAATAATTGCCCGGCAATCCAGTAAGTCCGGAGCCTTGCTACCACAGCTCCCTGATCAGGCTGATTTTACCTTCTTTAAAACCAAATACGGCCAGCCTTGGCTCTTGCTGTTGCCAGCTGCCATCAGCCTGGTTAAAACCATAAGCATACTCTACAGCAATGTGGTTTTTACCCGGGATAGTTCGTAGCACCCGGATCTCGCGATTGGTTGCACTATCGTACCGGCCACTTTCATGGTTGCGTAAGAATGCGCGCCGCCAGGCGGATTTATCAAAATTAGCCAGATATTCCACATGCTCGTATTTAACCTCGTCGTGCATCAGGCCAATCAGGGCATCAATATCCGCAACCGTAGAACCTTTATAAGAAACAGTATCCAGCGCATCAAAGTACTGGTTTACTTTGCTCAGCTGACAGTGTGAGTTACATTTGGCTTCTGCGAATACTGATGATGACAATGAGAATAAACCTCCCCACATCAACACTTTTATTATATTTTTCTGTGATGAAAGTAGTTAAATGAGTCCATTGTTTCCTTTAAACCTGGCTCAACGGGAAAAAGACTACCCCCACCATAGCAGCTGAGCTATGTCTTTGACGACAAATACTTGAGCGCACAATGCTAAACAATTCCTGCAGGCGCCGACTATCAAGAAAAACCCTATCCCGTAGTCAATATTTCATATTAACCAAGTAAGGTATTGGCGCTCCAACCCAGTATAAAAAAGAGTCAAAACAATAAAAAACCAAACAAAACCTGCTCGGTGATAATTACTTAATTATTTATAGAAGCAAGAAAAATAAAGGATTAAAACAGACATTAAAAATGAATAAAAAAGGGAAATTGACTTGAAATGCAGCCACTGACTCGACCTATAAAGTGGCGTTAACCTGTCCTGTTCCCGACCAAACACTTAGCTTTCATTAACAAACAAGGTTCACTACAAAAATGATTAAAAATACAAAACTTTTTTTACTCGGTGCCATATTCATACCGACACTCTCGGTGGCCTCCACAGCCCCTCTCAACAAATTTCAGCCTGAGCATATCGGGACACCAGAATACCTGATAGATGGCGATATAGTATTGGACAGTGCAAGTGAATTTCACACCTTTTCTGCCAATCGCGCGGCTAATACGTCCGGTTTAGACAGCGCTGTGGGCTGGCCAAACGGCGTCGTCCCATTCCAGCTAGTGGGTATCGCCAGCGGCAGTCAGAATGAAAAAAACATTCTTGAGGCAATGGAGGAGATAGAACGGGCTTCTCGGGTGAATTTTGTCCATAAAACGTCAAGTCATTCTAACTATCTTACGATTTATGGCCATGCGCTTGATGATGAGAGGGAAAAAAACAAAATCTGCTCTGCGAATATCGGTTATGCAAATGGCGGTCGCCGTCAGGCGTGGATCCCCAGCTACTGTAGCGTAGGCACTGCCATTCACGAGTTATTGCATATCCTCGGTTATCGCCATGAGCACCAGCGGACCGACCGCGATTATCACACACGAGATGGTCAGCGCTACTCCCTTACAGTAAATGACCGCTACGTACCTTGTACTTTGCAAAGTGCATTCAGAACATCATCCCTGGTATCACGCTCGCGGCCATATGATTTTGAATCCATCATGCATTACAGTAATAGCGACAGAACAGGGTGCACCTCAGGCGACACAGGAAAGGCCTTCAGCTATCAAAACCTCGATAGTGGGGCAGCAATAAACACCCTGGGAAATTTTCGCATGTCAAATGGCGATCTACAGTCTTTACGCGATGGGTATGGTCGTGACAGGTCGCAAACGCCTGTATTTCTGGGGTCTAGCCACAAAGAGAAAACAAGCTTACGTATTTCAGTGGTCTGGTATCAGGTCCACGATTACCCTGACTACTTCAGAGTAAATGAAACATCTGAAGAGTTCATTGATATCAACCGAAACGGTAGATTGGATGTGGGTACGCCTATGACGTACCGTATCAGCGCTTCGGACTATTGGAAAGATGCGTTTGAAATTTACTTTGGAGACTCTCTTCCCGAGAAAAAAAATGGATACCGCTACCGTTTCACGGTGGAGGCATGCTGGGATGGCGGCACATGCTCAAGCGAATCTGCAGCTCAAACAATCTCCGTACTGCAACATGCTCGTGAACCAGAACCTTACATTGAGGATAATACATCGACCGACAAAGAGTTCTATGTGCGCTGGAACAGCCAGCCACAAGTACAATACTTCAAAGCCTACCGCAATGGTTCATACCTGGGGCAGGTCACAAGCAATTCACTCAAACAATCTCTGCCTTCCGGTACCTACAAGTATGAAATACAAGCATGTAATGCTCGAGGGTGCAGTGACAAAGCAACGCTAACACATAAGCATACAGTTACGATCGAAGGCGTGCCAACTTCATCCCCACGTATTGATGACCTCATTGATTCTAATTGGGACCATATTGCTGAGTTTGGGTTTTACAAGGTTGCTCGCGCAACTCAGTATCACTTTCGTATATCAGGGCAAGGTTTAGTACACACAGGGAGTATCGAAACTCCTTATCAAGACACAGACGGCGGCTATCAGGGCCTTCCAGGCAAAAAGGCACCTGAAGGAATGTATCAGGTATCCATTACCGCATGCAATGTCAATGGATGCGGCCCTACGTCGACAAGAAGGGTTGAAGTCTGGCATGACTTTTAACTTTTGAAGTAACGTGATAATGAGATCCAAATTTAATCACAATGGTACTTAGTGCCGCGTACATTCAGTGGTGAATAGTCTGGGAAGCAATTTGAAAAGTGGCTTCCCGGGCTATTTTTCAACTTTAGAGAGTAACTAAAGCAACTCATTTCACCGTGCGTAATAAGACGTATGGCTACAAAGCAACTAAATAAAAGATAACGATCGCTCTGCTTTCATCAAACGTAGCAAGAAATATCAAAAACTCACACATGCAACCTTTTACACTGGCTTCAATATCAATTCCTGGAGCTAATCATGAAGATCACCAAATCAATCATCATTAATAAATCGGCTGAGCAAGTTTGGGATTTAGTCGCCCATCAATTTGATAAAGCACATCTATGGATGGGACCTATACCCCACTCTGAAGCACTCGGTAAAGGTAGCAGCCGCTTAGGCGCACCAATGGAAGGGCGCGTTTGTAATTTAAGTGACAATCCAGATGGTGCGAAAGTCAAAGAGGTCATTACCGAATTCAGTGAAACGGACAAGACCATCGCTTTTAATGTGCTGCCCGTTAACAACCCGGCCATTGTGCCTATCCGGCAGAACCACGTTATGATGTCAGTGCAGCCGGTTGGTAAAAACCAAAGCAAGGTGATCTGGACTGCCTCGCCGCAGCTTAAATGGTTTGCCTATCTGTTTTATCCACTGCTTCGACTGGTGTTTCCCGTCGCCTTTGGCAAACTATTAGCAGGGTTAAAACGGTACGCGGAAGCTAACCTTGTTCAATCAGCACCGATCAGCGTGTGACTATACCCATTAAGATGAAAGAGGACTATGGGATGGATCGTTTTTTTAAAAGTATTGACTACATTGAAGCGCATTTGCATGAAAAAATCAGCGTGCATGAAATCGCTGCGGCATCCCACTATTCAACATATCACTACAGTAGGATTTTCAAAGCATTGGTAGGCGACACCCCAAAAGAGTATCTTCGCAAACGCAGGTTAACCTTAGCTGCAAAGCGACTGTTAACAGAGGATGTGAGCATATTAACCCTGGCCATGGACTGTCAGTTTGATTCTCAAGAAGCATTCACTCGGGCGTTTAAGGCACTATTCGATATGACACCCGCACAATATCGAAAAATAAACGAACCATTTCGTTTGTTGTACAAAAAGCCATTTAGCCCTGACGATCTGGCATTTTTGCAAAACAACATCAGTATGGAACCCGAGATCATTGAACAACCTGCGATGAAAATTGTGGGGATTGCCAATGTATACGAAGATGGAGATCTCAGCCTGCCTAAGCTTTGGTCAGGCTTTCGCCCCTATCGTGACAAAATCCCCAATCGGGTAGGCGATCACTTTTTTGGTATCTATGAAAACTATCAGGAAGACGGAGATACCACTCGATTTGTTTATATTTGCTCAGCCCAGGTTGAAAATTTTGATGACGTGCCGGATGGCCTGATCACACGAGAACTGGCTGCACAAACTTATGCCAGGTTTACACATACAGGGCCCATCGCAAACCTGGAAGAAACCCTAAGGTATATTTGGGGCAGCTGGCTGCCAAAAAGCCGTTATGAGTACGCTGACAAGCCCGATTTCGAGTTATTGCCAGGCGGCTTTAATGACGCGGACCCAAACAATAAAGTGTACCTGAATATTCCTGTAACACTAAAAGCCTGAACTATCAGGCTTTTTTATAACCCGACAATACACATTCAATACCGCAAGAAATATCAAAAGCAGCCAGCCGCTTTTCGCTATTCTGGCCTCATAAACTCAACACCCGAATTTAGAAAGAGGCACATTATGATCACCCGCGTATTAATCACTGGCGCAAATGCAGGCTTAGGTAAAGAGGCTGCAAAGCAAATTGCTGCGTATCCGGACATTGAAAAGATCTACCTGGGATGTCGCAACCGTGACAAAGCTGAAGCTGCGAAGATGACACTGGAACAACAGACAGGCAAGCGTATTTTTGAGATTATCCAGCTCGATGTCAGCGATTTAAGTTCGGTGCGTTCTGCCGTACAACAGCTACCAGAAAGTATTGATGCACTGATCATGAATGCCGGAGGCACGGGCGGTAAACAGTTTAACAAACTGAATGAACAGGGCGTCACCGAGATATTTGCAGTTAATCTGCTGGGGCACAGTGTACTGACAGAAGAGCTAATTAAGGCGCAGAAACTTACTCAGGTTGCCATCTATGCAGGCTCAGAAGCCGCCCGGGGCGTGAAGGAAATGGGCATGAAGCGTCCGGAGCTAAGCACCTCATCGGTCGAGGAGTTTGCTTCTGTTTGTGACGGGTCGTTCTATGGCTCCACCACAGATGCGACCATACCTTACGGGCCAATCAAATATATGGGGGCATTATGGATGTCGGCAATGGCCAGACGCCATCCACAGCTGAAATTCATCACCATGAGCCCAGGTGCGACAACGGGCACTGATGGCTTTAACTCTCTCTCCTTTGTAAAACAATATGTAATGAAGAGCATGATGCAGGTTATGCTGTGGCTTGGCAAAGTCCATAAAGTTGAAGAGGGGGCGAAACGCTATCTGATCGGGTTGTTTGATGAAGAGTTAAAAAGTGGCACATTTTACGCCAGTCAGAAAGGGTTAACGGGCCCTATCGGGGATCAGGCAGAGCTATTTGAAGACCTGAACAACCAGCAGTATCAGGACAATGCCTACCAGGCAATTCAACGCTTTGTATAGCACCAGATATACAGCGGCGCTCTGAACACGTGAATTGCTTCACCCACGGGGATGAAGCAAATTTGCCCAGAGCAAAGACCCACCTCAAAACAAATATGGGTTAGCGACTTTTTTATTGGCTACCAACGAGTGTCTACACTCACCCAGGCGATGGAGCAACCCTGAGAGCTTTCGTGCACACGAGCCTGCACTTTCTTACTGGCTGCCAGCGCGTAAATTAAAGTTGAATACATTTGGTTTTTATTTTTTGCTTCGGGTCTTAAGGTAAAGTAAACACCACTTTGCGGCGTGCAGTTTGCCAGCTTTTCATCGGCCGGAAATCCCACGTAGATGTTGCCATTTTCACTGGTATAAAGTGTTTCAATGACACTTGTACAGCCTATACTGCTACAGGTATTGGCCTGTGCGCCTAAAGAAGTCAGAGCTAAAGCAACTGATAAAACGCGCTTTTTCATTATAATAATCCTTATTTAATATCTGATGAATAAATAGTAAAACCCTGTAAGGGCATTGTTTTTTATAACTTTTTATTTTTGCTATTCAAAATTCTATAGTAACAACCTTATCGGTACAATGTGAACATGTTTGCTCTAAATTTGTCCTGACCCACATCATAGATTGGCGTAATGATAAATCGGCTTCAATAAAGCACAACTTTGCGAGACACGTCCGTGAAAGCGCCAAGTGAACGGGGGCGATTAAAGTACGAGTGGCAACACTGATTAGAGCACAGCGTAAGTCCAGCTAAAACTGCTCGGTTTCACCTTGCGCAAAGACCGCGCTAAAGCACGACTTTGCACGACACATCCAGGGAAAACGCTAAGTTAGCGGGGACGATTAAGGTACGAGTGGCAATACTGATTAGAGCACAGCGTAAGTCCAGCTAAAACTGCTCGTTTCACCTTGCGCAAAGACCGCGCTAAAGCACGACTTTGCACGATACATATATGTACACCTCGACTCTGTCCAGACTTTTATTAAGGTCTGGACTACTAATTTTTCATTCTTTGATTAACTGGTTAAGCTGCTTACGTATATCCGGCCTGTTTGTAAGGTTCGTCGACCTTTGGCCCTAATGAGAACCGCCCCTCTGCTGCTAATCGTCCCTTCGAACTTGATGTTTCTGTGTGTCTGCCAGCGTTCACAGAGGTCGGTTTAACCTGTTAAATCATTACCTTTCTAGCTTAGTAGGTTGGTTACACTACTTTGTACTCTGTTTTATTTGCCAACATTGACCAGATTATCCGTGCTAGCTTATTTGCCACCGCAACCACTGCTTTGTGTTTGCCCCGGCGCTCCATGACTTTTTCTGCCCAATTCGATAGACCGTCATCACTTTGTTTAGCATAACGTAAGACACTCCACGCACCTTGAATAAGCAAGCGCCTTATGTATTGATTGCCTCGTTTGGTTATGCCATTTATTTTTTGCTTGCCTCCACTAGAGTGCTCTTTAGGAACTAAACCCAAGTTTGAAGAGAAATGCCTGCCATTTTTAAAGTGCTTACCATCGCCAGCAAAGGCTTTAATTGCTGTGGCCGTGATAGTCGATACACCTTTTATCTTTACTAATCGCCGACAATCCTCATCTGACTTTACTTGTGAGCGCATTAAAGCATCTATATCGCTTAACCGTGCTTCCACCTCTTGCCATTCTTGTCTGACATTGCCTATCAAATGCCTAATGCCTGAACTTAGGTCATTTTCTCCATCCTCTAAGATTTCTGTTAACTTATGCTTTAGTGCCTTGTCCCCTGGAGCTATCACAATACCGTACTCATTCAATAATCCGCGTAGTTGGTTTGTCAGCCTGGTCTTTTGGCTCACCCAGCGGCTTCTCACTTTGTGCAGCATGGAAGATTCTGTTTGTTCCAGACTCCGCGGTTTAACGAAATACATGCTCGGCCTTACGGCAGCTTCTGTGATAGCAAAGGCATCATTCCTATCGTTTTTATTACCCTTAACAAAGGGCTTTACGTGAATTGGCGGGATCAGCCTTACCTTGATGTTTAGCTTTTCCAATTCACGTCCCCAGTAGTTTGAGCCTGAACAAGCTTCCATAGCGACAATAGCGTCTGGATAGTTCAGCAGGAATGGCAACAGCTTGTTTCTTTTTAGTGCTTTATTAAAAATCGGCTTTCCTGCCTGGTTAACACCACAGACTTGAAGCGTATTTTTTGCCAAATCAATTCCAATTAGACATACTTTCATTTGAACACCTCTTGTGATTTATATTGAATCGTCAAATCAATATTGGTGCATTGCGACGCCGTTTGCACTTGAGGTGTTCATCTCATCATCCATGAAAAGCGTTCGCAGTGCGGGGGCGCCGAGCCTGCGATGATTCTTAATCATCGGTCGCATAAGGTACGAGTGGCAATACTGATTAGAGTACAGTGTAAGTCCAGCTAAAACCGCTCATTTCACCTTGCGCAAAGACCGCGCTAAAGCACGACTTTGCACGACACATCCATGAAAAGCGTTCGCAGTGCGGGGGCGCCGAGCCTGCGATGATTCTTAATCATCGGTCGCGTAAGGTACGAGTGGAAATACGTCCCTGTAGGGGGCTTCCGGCTTTTCATCCATGAAAAGCGCTAAGTGAGCTGCGACGATTATCAATCGTCGTTCTCACTTAGCCCAATCAAGTTGCATGTCCCATTGGTGTTGGTTTTCCTTTTTCAACGGGGCCTGGGAGTCGTCTACTTGTTGCAGTACGTTACTTGCTTCTACCAGTGTTGCGTCGCGGCCAAACAGGTAGCTTTGCTCTTCCACTATGGTTCTGTAGGCTTTGTTGAGTGCCAGTGCGCGCTCTTTTGACGGGGTGATCAACTCGTACAGGTTATCTGCGGACTCAACTTTTTCTTTGTCGACCGTGCCGTCTGCTTTGAACCACTTTTGCAGCATTTCGCGGTTCTGGCGGAATTCGTCGCCACCGCCAACGCGGTTCATGTAAGTCAGGAACTCGCCGAGTGTTTCACCTTTGTTGGGCACATCTTTCATTTCTTTGAGGTTGATATAGCCCCAGCCGCGTGCGCCTTCTACTTTGCGGGCGAATGAGAACGTCTGGTCGTAAGTTGAGCCGATGGTTTTGTGACATCCATTACAAAATGCCAGCTCTTGCTTATGCTGTGGTCTCAGGTTACCTTGTTTGTCTTCAATATACCCATTTATAGTCCAGCCAAAGGTGTTGTTGATACCCTGATCGCCCAGATACAGGGTTTGCGGCAGGTTTTCGAACGCTTTCTCTTTTGCCTCACGATAGTACGAGGAACTTAACGACTGACGCGTTTTAAACTTGTGCTTTTTCATGTAGCGCACTTCTTTCATGCGCGGTGCACTGTAAATGCCACCATTTTCATCCACACCAATGTAACGCACGGTATGCAGGAACTCAGTTTCCTGAGGGTAGAGCATATGCGCCAGCGCATCTGTGGCATCACCCACATAATGTGATTGCCTTGTTATCTCGCTGATTTTGGTGAGCTGATTGTCGCCATTTAAATCCTGGCCAATGCGTTGCTCCGAGATTGTGGGTGTTGAGATCTTATCTAAGCCTTTTAATGCCAGCTCAACCAGGCTCAGATTTGCCAGGTACACATCCTGATTGTACACACCCCCTTTTGAGCGAAACGCTTCGGGCAAACGGATCATCACATCACCCGTAGAGCCGTTGGTGGGCCAAAACGTCGACGGGAAAGGCTTGTAGTTAAATGCCACCCAGCCGCTGCCATCTCTGGCAAACCCCATCTCATCAAAGGCTTTTTCCGGATAGGCCAGATTTTCCAGCGGGGTTATTTCACCGCGCCATTGCTTGTCTTGTTTCAGCTTTTCGATAAACGGGGTGTAATTATCCTGATTGATCCATGCCATGATCTCTTTATCTGGCATACCTGCGATCAAATCAGTCCGGTCAACAAAGAGGTTTTTCCAGTGGTTTTTCAGGCCCAGGTCGGAGAATTCATAGACGCCCTGCAAATGGCCATCGCGCATTGCATTCGGTCTTTTTGGCTCTTCTTTATAAGACTGATGGCAGGCATAACAGGGGTTATTTACACCATCGGTTTTAGTGTAACACTGAGGTGGGATCACCGACTCAGGGTTATAGACCTCATCGTGCTCCAGGTAAGCGGTTGCAGGAATACCATCACCCGGTTTGTAAAGTGTAGCTTTATGCGCTGACTGCGAGGCGATTAGTTCGGCAGCTTGAGTATGATGTTGTGATTCTTCGCAGCCGGTCAGTGCTAGGCCAGTGAGTACCGCCAGGCCGATTACTTGGTATTTCATTTTTATGACGTCCATTTTTGGATAAAAAAATGCGGTGCCACGAACGGGCACCGCGAGTCTTACAGTTACTTAGCGTTAGGATCGTACAACCACAGGGTGTTGTTTTCCTGGATACCGTCTTCACCAATGATGATGCGGCCGTCCTGCATTACAATCACGTTATCAGGCTGAGACAGTTGATTGACGTCACATTGTTCTGCATCAGTCAGGCTAGAGCGGAATGTGCCACCCATCACTACTGGCTCAATGCGAGTCAGGTTGTAGTTGTTATCGATATGGGCACGGTAAACACCACCACAATCTTTAACACGCGGAGACAACTGAATATCACCTTTTGGATCAATCATTGTCTTGTCAATATCAGCAACACCGATATACATATATGCCTGCTCAACCACTTCACCCGGTACCATGTCTTGACCTGTCACAGCTTCAACTACACGGTCGTAGTTAATGCTGATCCCTTCCAGCTTACGCCATTCAGCCGTTGCACCCAATTGCTTAGCCGCCTGGCGAGACTCCAGGAATGCGGCACGGTTATCCATAGGCTTACCCGCAGTAACCAAACCACCACCTTGCGCCAGCGTTGGGTAAGTTTCGGCACCGTCTGCCCAGGCTTTTACGTCAGCCACAGACAGGTAACTTGTTTGACCTGCAACAAAATCTTCAGTATTGATTTCATCGTACTCGGCAATCCAGGCTTCAATTTCGGCATTGGTGCCCGATGCAATTTCAACCCAAGTAACATCAAAGCCAGTCACAGCCGGATCATTCAGGCCTTTGTCCTGCGTCAATTTCGCGCCATAAAGCGTACCTGAGCTTAGATCTTTAGGTTGATCCGCAATGAACTTAAACAGTACGCCACCGGTATCATCCTGAGAGGAATACACAGTACGCTCATCCGGCATAACTACTGAGTTTTCGTGCTCGTAACGACCAATGGTGAAGTGCTTCACAACATCTGGCGTATCAGAAAGCGGATTTTGCACTTCAGCAATATAACCGTAGCGGTAAGGGTTAGGGTACTCGGGTGCAACAAGTGCTTCTATTCTGTCATTACCCATTTCAGCTGGATTATTCCAGTCTGGATCCTGAGTAGTATCCTCTTCAGACCACACAATCCATTCTTCTGAGGTCAAAGGCGTGCCCCACGGAGAAACAGAACCAAAGCAGTTCGCAGCGGTGCCTTGCACGGCATCAAAGTCGAGCATCATGGCTTCTTCAATGTTCCATGTACCCGCATCGCTCTTGCTCATTTTAAGACGGCTCATGCCACCTGGGTATGATTCCCAGTTAGTAAACAGATAACCTGTATTTTCTTCGTCAGCACTTGGGATAAAACCGTTGAAGTCCGGGTTATCATTTTCAATGATCTTGTCACCAGATGTGATACCGTAGTGCACACCTAAGCCACCAGCCAGGCCCTTTTCGCCCAGATCGGCATACACATCACCAGTCTGACCCAGGATCTGATATTGACCAATCGCAGTTACAACCGTTTGCATCTCAAACTCTGTCTCTGGAACAGGTGAGCTCACTATATTACGTGGCAACTCGTTGAAATTAACACCGGTTAATACGCCCACAGTACCGCCATTGTATGGACGTCCATTTCCATCTTCCGATGTGTTCGCATCGCTTGGGTGTTGCACATTGAAGAACAAATCGCCTTGCTCAGTCAGGAACAAACCTGTGACTTCGGCGCCTGCTGGCACAGTGGCGATACGGATCAGGCCTGAACCACCGTTTTGACCATCTTTACCTGCAACACCGTTCGTGCCGTTCGTGCCGTTCGTGCCATTAGTACCGTTAGTGCCTTGATCTCCCTGAACACCTTGCTCACCCTGAACACCTTGCTCGCCCTGAGGGCCTTGTTTACCATCATCACCATCACAGGCGGTTAATGCCACTGTGACGGCAGCGGCGATCAACGAATATGCTATGCGCTTCATTATTTACTCCGAGTTAGTTGCTACAATTGCTACAGTTATTGTTATCAAGCGCACAACAGGTTGGGGTGAACCGGTTACAGATACATTGCTTAAACATTAAAGTTTTCAGTCAGTTATAAGTCAAATAAAAGACACCCCAGATGAATCAGTAGCTACCTTCTGTGTAAAGGGGGTTTACAGAACACGCAGTGGCAAAAACAGATATAATGTTCAGCGAATTAATACACATCATTTACAGAGATCATGAATTTACCAACTTACGGATTTGGCGCAGAGCAGGGGTTGCTGGCCATTTATATTGAACGCCCGCCAAAACTCGCAGAATTTCAAAAGTTAAATAAAGTCATAGCCTTACAGGCTGGAGAAATTGATTACATCAACCGGCAATGTGGCAATGGCTGGCGCAAAGTGTTTAATGTGTATGCCAAGTTTATAGCAGAACTCAGTCACCCAGATCACGATTTTACTAACCAGCCCGAATACTACCCAAGCTGGCAAAAATATCGGGATAAGCGGCTGTTACAGCAGGGGTGTCAGGAGGCTTTGCTGTTTTCTGCGCCAGATTTGGCAGCAAATCGCTATGACTGGCACATCATAGCGGGTCGCACCTATGCAAAGATATTGCTTCGGGATCATATTTTTACTAACTCTCTGCATTGGCTGGATGAGGAGTTTGCCATTGATCCCGTCAATAAGTTACTGATCTGTCCGTATTTGGATTATCGCCAGCTTAGTAATATTAAGATCTCAAAATTAGTTGAGTTGCTCAATACAGGCCTGCCTGACTTATTGCCTGATGCAAGTTAAACCACTGAATCCAAGGGCTTTAAAGAACATATGCGCGGATGAAAAGCCACTTTCATCCAACAACTCTGCCAGCCGGATCCTGTCGAGTGGGTAAAATTCTTGCTCCAGATTGTATCGCATACGTTCTTCACCAACCGCAGTCAGCCCCATAGCGCGACAGTGCTTAAGCTGAGACTCGCGCTCAAACTGGGTTTCGGGCTTCATCAAGTCTGCCAGTAGCAGCTGTTTACCAGGCTTGAGGTTACTATGAATTGACGCCAGTAGTGCCAGCTTAGCGCCACTATCCGGCACAAAATGCATCACCAGCAGGCACAGTGCGACATCAGCCTGATATTGTCCGGACTCCAGTGGCCCGGAATGTATGGTCACGCGATCAGAAAGCCCGGAGTTAGTAAAATTTTGATCTGCGATGGCCAACATGTCGTCAGACACATCTTGTACGATGAAGGTCCAGTGCGGATTGCTGTGGGCCAGCTGTAATACTTCTTTGCCTGTGCCGGCTCCCACGATCAAAATTTGCGCCTCCTCTGGGAGCACAGTCTGTAATTGTGCCTGCACCAATTCATGAAGCAGCTGATAACCGGGCACCAGGCGCTCAATGCGGCTGTCGTAATGGGCTGCTTCATCTTGTGTAAAACTGGGCATGATGTCTCCTTATCGTTCGCTGATGGTAACCGACGAAAAGCCGCCAGCCTGTTTCTGTACTTTAATTTGCGTGCCTACCCGCTCCGTCATTTCGGCCACATGAGAGATCACGCCCACTTTGCGCCCTTGTGACTGCAATGCATCGAGCGCGTCCAGCGCCACGCTGAGCGTTTGTGGATCCAAAGTGCCGAACCCTTCGTCGATAAACAACGAATTAATCTGCACCTGGTTTGAAGACAGAGACGCCAGACCCAATGCCAGCGCCAGAGAAACCAGAAAGGACTCACCGCCAGACAAAGTATTTACACTGCGCTGTTCATCGGCCATATCACGGTCAATAATGGCGATCTCCAGCGACTGACCGATGACGGTCAGGCGATAACGATGACTCAGACTGCCAAGGTGATGATTGGCATATTGCAACAAGATCCTGAGCGTCTGTGCTTGAGCCAGATTACGCATGGTTTTGCCCGTGGCGTCACCCAACAAGCGATTTAACAGGTGCCAGTGCTCGTATTCGGCCTGCTGTGCCTGAAGTGCCTCATATTGCTCGGCCAGATAAGCCTGGTTATCTTCATGCTGTTTCAGTACTGCATTTACACTGATCAACTGCGCCTGATTGGCATCGCGTGCTTGTTGCAACTGAACCAGTCGCTCAGTAAGGTGTTCCTGGGCTTGCTCGGTCACAGGCTTAGCACGCAAAGATGCGAGTTCTTCTTGCAGATGAGCGTGTTTATTCTGTGCACTGTGTAATGCTTTGTTCACAGCCTCATATTCGGCCAGCAAAGCTTGCCACTGTGACTTATCCCACTGTAACAGCGCCTCAACACCCGCTTCTGTGATGGTGTTGAACTGAGTTTGTAACTCTGCCAGCCAACTCTGGTAACGGGTTTGAACTTTTGCCAGCGACGCTTGCAGCTGCTGCTGTGATTGCTGCTTGTGTGCCAGCGTCAGTGTCTGTGATTCCTGCGCCTGACGCAGATCTGAAACTCGTTGTGTTGCCTGAGCCAGCAAACTCTCAGCTTGCTGTTGTTCATCCAGTAAAGACTGATGCCAGTTGTCTGCACTGATCTCAAGTGGCTGGATCGCTGTTCGTTCACGGGTCAGTACGTCCCCTTTTTCAGCCAGAGCGTGGCGGGCTTGCGCCGTTTTATTAAGCTGTGCCTGTTTATCCTGACTTTGCTGGCGTAGCAGTTTAGCCTGCTGTTCACCTTCATCAATCTTTTGCTGTAATTCACTGAGCTGTTGCAGTTGCTGCTGCCTGACATGCACTTGCTCGCCCAATTGAGTGATAGCTTGATCCGGTGATTGCTCAAACACCTGCCACCATGCAGAGGTTGAATATATCTGCCGGATCTGCGACAGGGTTTCTTGCTGCTCTGTCGCAAGCTCTGTTTGCCTGGTTTGGGCATAAGCCATTGCCTGTAAGGCACGTTCGAGCTGACTTTGTAACTGTTGGTTTTGTTGTTCCAGTTGCTGTATGTCGCGCTGAGCTGTCTGCTGTTGCTGCCAAAGCTGTTGCTGTGTTTTACTCAGCTGGCTGTAGGTTTGTAGCTTGTGATCCAACTGAGCCAGCAACGCCTGAGGGTCCGCGGTATCGCGCAACTCAACAGGCAACTGCGCCAGTAATTCGGCAATTTGCGCAAGCTTGCTATTGAGTTGTGCTTCATGTTGCAGTGCCGCCTGTAACTGACCATTGCATTGCTCAGCCTGACCAACCAGGTCATGGTAACGTTGCTGCGTCTGCGCGCGGGCTTGTTCAGCAGCCTGATATTGCGATTCAAAATCAGCAATCAGGGTTTGCCAGTGACTGTCGATGTGATCTACACCATAAGGGTGCTCCGTCGAGCCACACACCATGCACTCCTGGCCCGCAACCAGCTGCGTTCTCAGTTTACTAACACTGTCACTGGCCCGAAAGCGGACTTGCTGCAAATTTTCCTGAGTCAGCAACACCCGCTGTCTGGTCAGTTCATCTTGCTGCTCAGTGTCTTTAAGTTGCTGTTGCAGGCTGTGATGTTGATGCCGCAGACGATCAATGTGAAGCCGGTGCTCACCCTGCTCCTGTTGCAGCTGGGCAAGCTGTGACTGGTTTTGCTGCGCCTGAATTAACTGAGTACGCTGAAATTGTAATGTCTCATAATCCAGCTCACTCAACTGCGACTGAGTCGTGCTCAGGTTTTGCTGAATATCGGCTAATTGTTGATGTAATTCTGTCAGTCTGGGTTGCAGCGCCTGTTGCGTTTGTGTGTCTTTGTCTGCACAGGCTTGTGTGTGTTGTTGCTCATCCGCCAGTTTACCAAGCTGTGCCTGACATGCCTGCCAGTGTTTTAATGCACCGCTGATCTGTGACCACTGCTCACTCACACGCGTCAGATCCGGATCTGTCTGGCAGTCTTGCTGCAATCGGGCAACCTGCTGAGCATCCTTTTGTAACTGAGCCCCCAGCGTTTCACTGCGCTGTTGCAATGCTTCATGCTGCTCACGCTGCTCGTTATGTTCTGCACTGTTTTGTGCCAGCAGCTGTTTGTTGGCTTCGCGCTGCTGGTCCAGCTCACGTAATGATTGCAGGGCAGGGGTACTGATCTGCAACTGGCTTTTTGCCTCACTGAGTCGTGTCTGAGCGGCTTGTAGTTGATCTTGCGCAATGCGGATCTGCGGCGCGTAATCCTGCTGTTGCAACTGGCTGATATCAAGCTCTAGTTGCTTAAGCTGGGCAGTCATATCCCGAGCCTGAGCCCGGTTATCTGCGATCACCTCGACAGCTTTGGCGCGCCTCGCTTTATCAAAGTCATGGGCTTGCATAGTCAGTCGCTGCTGGCAATCGGCCTGTTCCTGCTCAGCCTGATGACATTGCTCGGCCAGCTTGTCACAAGCCTGATACCATTGAATGCCTTGCTCCAGATGCTTTTCTTCATCACGAGCCGTGGCAATGGCAGCCGTCAAATCCGCTGCGTTTTGCTGATTTTCGGCCAGTGCTTCATCGCTGAGTAAAGTGACATGGTTTAGTGATTGCTTACGCTGTTCCAGCGTATCTTGCTTTGCTTTGTGATGTTCAAATATGGCTTTACCTATTACGCTGAACTTAGCCGTGCCGGTAAGCGTTTCGAGCAATTGCGCCCGCTCATCACTGTTGGCTTTCAAAAATGCAGCAAATTCATGTTGTGCGAGAAGCACCGCACGAGAAAACTGTTCAAAGTTCAGGCCCAATAACTGTTCCAGCAACTGTTTGGCCTCGGTGGTTTTGGTAGCCAGTACCGTATCATCAGCAAGGCGCACCACCTGATGCTCAGCTTCTTTAATACGGCCATCCAACTTATTCCGGGCGCGACCGACACGCCAGCTGGCACGGTATTGATCGCCATCCTGACCACAAAACGTTACTTCGGCGCGGGCGCTGACACAGCCACGGCGCAGCAGGTTTCGGGGATCATTGAGTTTCAGCTCATCGCCGTTGAGCATCACTTTGTTTTTTGCATCAGCCTTGAGTCGGGCGGTTTTACCGTACAATGCCAGACATATTGCATCCAGCAAGGTGCTTTTACCCGCGCCAGTATCGCCGGTGATAGCAAACAGGCCGGTGTCTTTTAACGGTGGCTGGGTAAAATCAATGTCGGCATCCGCCAGTGACGCCAGGTTTTGCACCTGGATCCCTAGTAGTTTCATGCTTCCTGCTCCTGTACACTGGCCAGTACCTGCATCAGGCAATCTTGCAAAGCTTGCGGCACGGCTTGTTCACTGTCTATCTGTGCCCGATACGCCAGCTCTAATAAACTCACGGGTTCCAGTTTCTCAACCTGCCCAAGGTCTTCAAAATGCGGCATGTCTGCGCTCTGTTGCGTATTGCTCACACGCTCAATGCCACAGAAGTGCACTTGTTTATCCGCCAGTGCCTGTTCAATCTTAGTGCGGAACTGACTATCGGTGTCACTGGCATTGAGCCGCAGCCTCAGGTAGGGCGTTGCTGCGCCCTGGCTCTGGTATTGTGATAAGTCGAGTTCGTTGAGCAAAACAATGAGCTCATCCAAAGTCGCCCCACCGCGCTCGGGCAGTAAAATCACCGGTTTAAGACGCGGCACGTCAAGGGGCTTTACACTGCTAAGCTTGTTATCAGAAAACTCCACCAACAGTACCTGATGACGATAATTACGCTCAGAAAACGACATCGGCAGGGGTGTACCGCAATAGCGAATAGCCTCGCTGCCAGCGACTTTTTGCGCTTTATGTAAATGTCCAAGTGCAACATAATCGGGACGTTCCCCAAACACATCCGCAGTAATGGCATCAAACCCGCCAATGGTAATATTACGCTCTGAATCGCCGGAAATACTGCCACCTTTGGCATGTAAATGGCCCATAGCCAGCACCGGAAGTTGTGCATCTAACCCCTGGTAAGCCGCCTGGTATGCGCGTTCAACGCCACGTTGATAGGCCAAAGGATCATCGGCTTGAGTATCCAGATCGGCGCTGCGTAAAAACGGCATGGCCACAACCTGCAAAGTGCCAAGGTCAGTATTGAGGGTTTTTACCACATCCTGGGGATTGTGCTTATCAAACCGGCCGACAACATGGGTGTCGAATTGACTCAGCAGTGGTTTAGCCGTCTCTATTCGATTGGCGGAATCATGATTGCCTGCGGTGATAACAATGTGTAAGTCTGGATTATCGGCTTTTGCGCGCCTGATAAAGGCATACAGCTGCTGCTCAGCCATCGCCGAAGGCGTAGCACTGTGATAAATGTCGCCACTGACTATCAGTACATTAATTTGATGAGATGTGAGTGTGTCGCACAGCCAGTCCAGAAAATGCTGATGTTCAGCATGACGGCTGTGCTCGTAAAACTGTTGACCCAGATGCCAGTCGGATGTGTGTAAAACCTTCATGCAGCGTTCCTTAACCTTAATGCCGGTTAATATACACTGCTTAGCTGAATAGGTTAATGGCTGAGTTGACGCCAGGCGAAAATCATCACGGGGATCACAAGCAACCACAACGCACGAAGATAACGGTTCTGTCTGCCATTCAGGCGTTTCAGTGCCGATTTCTCGTTACACGCAGCCACTTTATCAACATAAAAGTAGCCGTTATCCAGATACTCTTTGCAGTTCTGTTCGTCCGCCGGTATGGCAACGAGCTTCTCTTGTTTTTTTAGTATGTAGAAATCCATACTGCTCACCACATTTTTTGCTAAACGGGTACTTTGTACAGAGCAAAACCAACGCCAGTTTTACTCGCCGATTGAAAAGTCCGCGATTTTACTGGGAATTTAGTTCCGATTTCAACCATTGAATTTGGCTTTTTTAATTTATTTGTAAAATAGAGACAATAAATTTGCAAAATGGGAACTTGGCACGGAAATTTATTGTAATTTTGACATCATCACTATACTCATTTTATCACGCCCAAAACACGTGGGTTAGTTACGTTTCGTGACAATATAGACGAATGAGGCAAAATGACCATATATGCAAATCACTCAAAAACAGAACGTACTCACTGCACACCGATTGTTTTAATCCAGATAACAAGCTCAGCAGTAAAATAACAATAATTGTGCTCAATTCGCGGTATGATAAGACCCGAACACAACCAAGGGGTACGACATGAGGGATCGGCTGATTGCCGCACTGGCATTAATGTGGGTAAACACAGCAACGGCACACCAAATCAAGGCTGCAATGACAACGGTACTGGTTGACCCAAGTAACGAGCAGATTGAATTAATGCACCGATTTTATTTGCACGACACCGAGCATGCGGTGGAAGACTTGTTTGGCGAAGACACCGACCTGTTTCAAAACGAGTCAGACAGAGCCCGCTTTGCCGAATATGTGCATAACGCAGTGGAGCTAAAGGGTGAAACCGGCCAAGCCATTCCATTGACGTTACATAGTGGCAGTATTGATGGGCAGTTTTTCTGGGTTATCCAGCGCGCCCCCATGCCAGCTGCCTTTAACCGCTTACAGATGCGTCATGATGCACTCAGAGATATCTGGCCAACCCAGGTCAATATGGTCAACTTTAAAACTCAGCAAACCGTTCAGACGCTGCATTTTAACGGCGACGATAGCTGGCTGTGGGTGAAGTTTACAGATTAAAGCTCAAAAAAAGACAACAAAGGTTAGAATTAAAACTCCATTCATGAAATAAACAAAAAATTAAAATTATAAGAATCAATAAATTAATCAAACAGTCATAATGATTATTGATAAATCAGCTCATCCGATTACAATACCAACCGCAACAATCAAAACAACATAGCAAATACTGCATCAGGATGAAGTAGGTTCATATCAAGGATATGGCGTTCCAAGCTAACCCATAACATTTTTATCCCTTCTCCCAACACAACCATGGGCCAGACCTGTGCAGTACGCTACGACCTCAAAATAGTGGAAACTCAATATGGAATTTAAAAAAACTCTGCTCGCATTAGGCGTTTTATCCGTTCTCAGCGGCTGTGGCTCTGATAGCAATGACAGTCAGACCAATACAAAAAAAGAACCCGAATCACAGGTTACGTCTAATGAAATCAAGGGTGTAGCAGCAAAAGGCACTTTGATAAACGCACCGGTTACTTTCTTTAAATACGAAAACGGTCAACCTGTCCAGCTCGATAGCCAAACTGCCGTTATTACAGATGAGAACGGCCTGTTTAACGCCACCGTAAATAATGCACAAGGCATAGTTAAAGCACAGATCAGTGTCAGCCAGGATGCACAAAATCCAACCTATATGATTTGTGATGCACCAGCGGGGTGTGGACAAAATGATACTGATACGATTGCATTCGGCGAACGCGTTAACCTGACTCAGATCGCTCCGGATCTGGTACTGAGTACATTTGTTAACGTCACTGAGCAGCCAAGCACTGCAAATATCACCCCGTTGACACATTTTGCCGCTGCAATTGCTCAGCAGCGTGGCGAAGTTACCCCTGATTCAATTGCCACTGCATACTCTGAAATTGCCGATTTATTTGGCCTGGTAGGTGCATTGCATCAGATGAAACCAGCAATGATAGAAGACAGTGCTTCGCTGGTTGATGATAACAACAGTGATGACCTGCGCTATGCTCTGATCAACGCAGGGATTGCGCATGCCCTGTTCGCGGACCTGGGTGACGAGAACAACGCTTTGAGCACACGCCTGGCCGAAGCTATTACCGATATTCAAGCCACAGACGGCGCATTTTTATCCAACTCAGCACATGATGACGATGCCAGTTTTGAGTTCAACCTCAGTGACATTCTTGCCGGTGCAGAGCTTGCAAGCCAACAGCTCATCACACTTATCAAGGCCGATCCTGCACTGGCTGACAAACTTGATAACCTCAGCGAACTAGAAAAACTATCGACTCGCTTACACAATGAAATGCTCAGTGCTGAAACACAAAATACTGATCGTATTAAAGGACAGGCACAGCAGCAAAGTGGTGACAATGCCGTCGCTAAAGCCGCAGCAATGGTGCAGGATATTCGCGTATTTGCCAACCTGTTTGATGTTGCAGACACACACGGTAAAGAAGTCCGCACACAAGGTGATGAGTTTGTTGCACTGATCGACGATGCCACAGACATGGTGCGCGATCAGGCAAACTCTTACAAACTACTCGCGGACGTCTCTGAAGCACTGGCGTTAATCGACAGTGCGCGTCGTGCCGGTCAGCTGCCCAATAACAATCAGCCGATTAAACTGGACGACTACCTGGAACTGGCTGGTGCAACCGGTATGGCTGTGATTGACGAAACCGGTTTAGTGTTCTCTGTCACCGCATCTGCGGGCGAGGAGCAACTGGAAGCGAACGCCACAATCACCGTCGCTGAAGACAATCAAACCTATACGCTGAGTGTATCGGGCAAAGTAGAGAATAATGCCGCTGCATTGACTATTAACCAGGGCAGTCAGATTGAAGTCGTACTGGATCAGCCGGTCACCGTTGAGCAACTTAAACAAGGCAATGCCCCGGCAGTTGATGGCCGCCACGGCAGTCTGGCACTAGATGTGACGATAGCACAAAAAGCCACAGAGTCGATCACTGTTCCAGTTAGCTTTCAGGGTATGATCAGTGCTGAGCTCACTGCGAAACATATTGAAAAGTTAACACAGACTTCACTGTATGAGGGTTTATCTGGCAGATATAATTTCTCAATACGTCCCGATACAATCTTTGTGCCTGGCATGCTATCACTAAGTGGCACATTCAGCGCAGCCCAGGGCAACCAGATCGGTGCAAGCCTGACTGTAAAACTGGATAACCTGAGTGAGTTTAACCCTGCCGGATTTGAACACTTTGGCCGTCTTATTCCTGACGCCGGTACATTAAGCATCGAGTCTGATTCAAAGGCCAAAATCACGAGTCGAGATGGCGAGTCATTACTCATTGAATTCCAACCGGTTAATCAGCAGGGCATTGCTACTGTCATCACCCAATACGTGAAAGATGGCGAGGACACCATCACTCACAATAGACAGATCAGCAGCTACCAAGGCGTAGACTATGTTGAACTAACCAGTGATTATGGAGACGGCTTCACAACTAAACGACTAGAACGCATCGTGCCAGATGGCTTTGGTCGGTTTGAGCTTCAGTATTTCCGCTACCAAGCAAGTAGCCTAACAGGCTATGCCAATGGAGTGGTTACTTTCGAGTCTGGCGAACGGATAGCTGTGGACGAGCTGGATTGGCGTGCCTGGTTCTCGTCAAGCGATGAAGTGGCCCTCAAAAAACTAAGACGCTTTCCGATAGACTATACGCGCATTGAGAATATTCAAACTTTGTTAACCCCCGAGCACTCGGGTTCCGTTTACATCACGAAGCTTGATGACATATATGTCGATTTTCAGTTACAGCAACAGGTGTACCAGGCAGGTCAAAATTACCCGCTGTCGGCACGTTATCTGTATCCTGAGATCCCCCACACGATAGAAGTTGACACTCGCTCTGACGGCAATGCTATTACATCTACGCTCGGCGATCTGGAGCAATCATGGACTTCGTCCAGTGACAATGACACTGCGGCTGATTATCACTATAGCGTGACACACCAGGGAACCCCGATTGAAACTATGTCGGTATTTGTCAAAGCTATGACGCAACAAACTGATAAAAATGACTTGATTATCAGTACGCGCTACTTTGATCAATTCAATGACATTGACAGCAGTGTTGCTGCATACCTGCAACCTGACGCATCAGGAGAAGGCTACACGGCTTATTTTACTCAGCCACATACTCTGAATGAACAAGGCCTGCCGATAGACGAAAGTGGAAGCTACATAGACCCAACCCAGCATACTTTGCGGACTGTGAACTATGTCAACTATATGCATGCGGTACAGGATATCACAGGTACCGAGCTGGCATTAGGTGCTCAGGGATATGCGCAATATGAATTTGAAAAGAAAATATATCAAGAACATACGCTCAATTATCCGGGATATGGTCAGGTCAACGTGGTTTATTATCAGACCTGGAACGGCGAAGGATATGATGCTACCCGCTCTATCGGAAAGCCCAATGACACCTATCAAATCGAGACCGACACTAACTACCTGGACATCAGTGCAGCCATGAATGTCAATGTTAAGCTGGGTGAGTACCATGTTGACTTGTCTCTGGTAGGCCAGCGTACCGACTTTAAAGCGGGCGAACTGGAGCTGGAGGTCGACTACCAGGTACCAGGTTCGGAGCTAAAGCGCAGTTTCACGGTCTTCTACAACACAGAAACAGAGCAACTCTCAGCCAATAATGCCGAAGGTGTTACTTTGCAGATGGCCGAGACACACTCCGATGACAGTGAAGGGGAGCAAACGCTGGGCACCATTATGGTAGGTGAAGAGCAGGCCGCAAGAATCGTGAAGCGAGATGCGGGTTTATTCATCGTTTACGCCAATGAGCAAATCGAAACACTCTAATATCCGTGTAAAGCAGGCCAGACTTTCATCTGGCCTGGCGGATAACACCTCATTCGGGGTCAGCTAGCGCTGACCCTTTTTCTGGATCACTATGAACAAACAATGGTTTTTAGGTTTGTCTGCCAGTCTGTTGGTGTCTACCGGCACAATGGCAAACACTCATGAAGTAACAGTTTATCTCGACAGCAATAGCCAAACGAATATTGCGCCAGTATTAAACATTGCCCGGGATAAATGGGACCAGCGCCCTGAGTCAGATGCCTCATTTGGCTTTTCTCAGTCACGTTTTGGCGTGGCCTATCGCCATACTGCACTGGCAAACTGGCAACTGCATACGATGCAGCGTGTTGATTACCTGATTGATACCAATGCTCACACCGCGCTCGGTTATTATCAGGAGCAAAATGATCAGCCTCTCACCAGCTACGACGCCAGGCTAACGCTGACCGGAACACGCAGCAAAGGCCTTGGGCTGGCTTATCAGCACCATTTTGATGCATTAACAGTCACCGTGCAGACCAACTACTGGCAACTCAACTACCTCAGAGACTCGCAGCTAAGTGGCGCACTCTCAGGCAGCGACAATGCGCAATTACGCGGCGCGCTGCAATTTAGCGAGTTTTACAGCGATAACAACTTTTTAAAGCGCCCTAACACGGACAACGCCTGGCGCACTCGCGGAGAGGGTTTGTCACTGGATGTGCACTTCGACTGGCAAGTGACAAAACACTTTGCGCTTTCAGGCAAGGTGATCGATCTGTATAACCAATTTGAATTTGACCAGGCAGGCTTTACCGAAGCGGACATCAACACCAAGGGCAGTTTTGTCGACAACGCGGGCTTTAGTAGTTTTCGGCCCCTATTAAAAGGCCGAGAAACCGCTCAAAATCATGACTTTGATTTACCCAGCCAGGTTTACCTGCAAGGACAATATCAATACCTGGGTTACCGCTACCTGGCCAGTGTACGTCGCCAGGGCGACCAGCACTTTGCACAGCTGGGCATGCAACTGGGGAACTGGCGTATGATGCTGGACCCGCTCAACCTGGCGCCCGAGCTGGCTTATCAGGGTGAAGCCTGGTCAGTCACCACCGCACTGGATCACATCAACCCCAACAAGGCGCTGACACTCAGACTGAATTTCAGCTGGCAGCTGACCTGGTAAACAGGGTAATTGTCGCCACCGAATCATCAGGTGGCGACCTGTTCACTCACCGTGCAATCTGGCAAAGTGCTTTTCCTTGCTCAGCCTGCTTGCTACCACAATCGAGGAACACCTGGCCCTGAGTGTTGTAAAACTGCCCCTGCCATTGGTGGTCTTTTTTCAGCTTAATGGAGATATAACCAAATTCCCCCTGAGTATTACCTTGCGCGCGCTTGCCATCAATTTGAGTACTGAATCCACTGTTTGCACCTGTTGAACTCAGGCTGACACCACTGTTGCCAACCACCAGTTGAGGCGGACGATCACTGCCCTTAGCAAAAGCCAGCGATTGATAAATATGCATATGACCAGACAACGACAAGCTGACCTCAGACGGTAACTGTTGCGACATAGTCGTCTTCAACGCCGTTTGCAGCATATCTGTGATTGAAGGTGTACCAACCGGTCCGCTTTGTCCCCACAGAGGCCTGTGGGTCATCATCCATAACGGGGTTTTTACCCGAGAAGCCAGCCGCTGCAATTGAGCATACTGGTCACGATACTGGCGCGTGAGTGTTTGTGGCGAGCGTGAATCGCAGGCATTGGCCGAATCCATCACCCACAATGCCAGAGACTCCAGTTCAAGCAAATAGGGGTCTAGCATCACAATGTGGTCGCTTGCTTCGCTGGGAGGCTGGCTGAATTCACCCTGATAGGGGCATGATTGCTGTGCAACCCCGCCTGGTAGGTCAGAGCCAGGTCCCAGGAAATAAAACCAGCCTGGACCGGCACGGCTGCACAGCTCATGATTACCGCGGGCAAATACCCAAGGTGCGCTGGCCAGCAAAGACTTCGCTGGCGCAAACAAATCAGCCTGCCAGCTCTGCCAGGTATCGGGTTTTGGACTCCCGCTGGCATTTTGCGAATAATAGGTCTCTGTTAGACCACATGACGGACCACCGTAGCCGCCATCGCCCGCATCATAAGCGTAAATATCCTTACTGATGCTGCCCGACGTACCGCGATAATTAAAATCTCCCATATGCAGGATCAACTGCTTGCTTTGTTTGGCACCCAGGTCTGCCAGCTGAGCAAAAGGTTGCGCAGCACTGACCCCTTCACATACTGAACTCTTACACCCGGAATCCCCAAATACCTGAATTTGCTCAGGTGCCAGAGTAACAGGAGCCAGTTCAATCCCGCCATAAGAAAGGCGATATTGAATACCTGGGCGGATCACGGCTTCACAAACTGTGACCGGAAAATTATCAGGATCCGGGTTTAATTGTCTGGCCCGGGTTTTTATTGCCTGTTCACCCGCGTGTATTAACTGTGGACATTGCTGATCATTGATATGTGCGCCGTCGACAATGGCTCTGGCATAGACTTGCACACCCCCATTCTGTGCGGGGGCCAGCATGGTATAAGCGGCATGGACGAGCGGATCATTCGCTGCACTGTCGGCAGTGCCCGTGCAACCAGAGAGTAAAATAACGAGAGGAAGCATGTGTTTGCGCATGGTTATTCCTTGTTTGCGGCTCCATTAGCTTCCTTAGTGTAGACCACAATAAAGCGGTGTTGATATTACCCCGCATTTCACACTGCTCAGCGTGGCACGCTGTGATGGGTATAGCGCTCAACCAACTCATCGATATCTGGACGAAGGCGCTCTATTGTGTCATTAAAACGCGCCAGTTGTGCAGCATCGAACAGCCCTTTTCGCAGTAAAAAGTGCACCTGGTTGTTGTGGACTGGATAGTCCCAAATATAAAAGTTTTTAATGCCCAGCTTACGCGCCATGAAACGACCGAGGATCTCGTCTTCAATGATAAAATCGACCCGTTTTTTCGCCAACATCTCAATACGCTGGGGGCTGCCGGAAATGCCCACCAATAGATGGCCAAAATTGGGGTTTTCGGCAAGGTTTTTGAGTTCCTCACCATAATAAGAACCTATGCTCAGGCCGATACGATAGCCCAACCGCAACAAGGCTTTTAAATCTATGGCCATACGCGGCTGGCGCAATGAAAAAAGTCGCATTTTTTCCCAGCGATAGGGGGCTGAAAACACCCCCAATTCAGCACGTTCCTGAACATAACTGACCATCAATAATACATCGACCGTCCCTTTACCCAGCTGATCTAAACTTCGGGCAGAGGTTGGCAGGCGCAAAAATCGTGGGCACATATTCAGCTGTGCGAACACCTTACGGGCTATTTCCACATCTAACCCGTACGCCCCGCGCTCATCTACCGCTGTCAGCGGTGGCCAGTCAGCGACGACGCCAATTTTAACTTCGCCGGTGCATGGTTGCTGTGCACTGACTTGTGATCCGTAAAAAAAAGCACTGGCAATAAAAAAACACCATATTCTGAGATACAACCTGATACCAACCACTCTCACCTGCTTATTCTCCGACCTGTATCTTTTAGTTATAGCCATTATCGCGTCAGTTTTAAATCAAAGATGTCAGATTGGCCACCTCATTGGTTAAATGTAATATTTTTGTTATATAAAATTAACATACACACGTTTAAATACGGCCCAAAAATGATAATTAGAGTATTTACTTATGAGTCTATCCCGTCGCGATTTCTTTAAAACCAGCCTGATGCTGTCAACCGTCCCGCTTACTTTAGGACTGAGCGGCTGTACTTTTTCTCAGAGCCCGTTCAGCCATGGCGTTGCCAGTGGCGACCCACTGGATGATCGGGTGATCCTGTGGACCCGCATTACCATTCCACCAGAAGTGCAGCAGCGAGTTGATATGAATACACTCAGTGTTAAAGTACTCTGGCAAGTTAGTGCAGATCCGCAGTTTTCTCATCTGATTGCTGAGGGCTATGAGATCACAGATGGACAGCGCGACTTTACCGTTAAGGTCGATGCAACCGGGCTGGCACCTGATACCCGATATTTTTATCGCTTTATCATCGATGAATTGGATGAGCCAGTTATCTCGCCAACAGGCCGTACAAAGACGCTGCCTGCCTATGATGTCAGCCAGGTAAAACTGGCCATGACGTCCTGCTCGCACTTTAGCTACGGCTACTTTAACGTGTATGCACGTATCGCCGAAATTGATGATCTGGATGCGGTGCTGCACCTTGGTGATTACCTGTACGAATACGGCAACAAAGATGTGTATCGCAACCCGTTCCTATGGAATCGTAAAGTTCAGCCCGCCCACGAAATGGTGACCCTGGATGACTACCGGGTTCGTCATGCCTGTTATAAAACTGACGAAGACTTGCAAACCCTACATCAGACTCACCCGATGATCTGTATCTGGGATGACCACGAATTCACCAACGATACCTGGTCGGGCGGGGCAGAGAACCACAATGACGGTGAGGGTGACTGGCAAACCCGTAAAGCGGCCGCCATTAAAGCCTATTATGAGTGGATGCCGATCCGTGAACCCAGCGATAACAACCGGGAACGATCTTATCGCCGCTTCCAGTTTGGATCTTTGCTGGATCTGAATATGCTCGACACCCGCCTGATCGGCCGTGATCAGCAAGTTGAGATCAAAGATCCGGCTCGCCTGGATGAATCTCGAACTTTACTGGGTTATGCGCAGGAGCAATGGTTATACGACAACCTGTTTGAGGCTAAACAAAATGGCGTGCAGTGGAAGTTATTGGGCCAGCAAGTGCAGATGATGCAAATTCAGATGCTGGGTAAACCCATTAATGGTGATGCCTGGGACGGGTATCCGGCCGCACGTCATCGCCTGTTAGACTTTATCGAACAAAACCAGATAGATAACGTGGTGTTTTTAACCGGTGATGTACATTCTTCCTGGGCCGCAAACATCTGTAAAAACCCCTATGACTGGCACGAATACAACCGCTTCACTCATGAAGGGGCCATCGCAGTAGAGATCGTGACTTCTTCGGTGACATCACCGTCGATCCCGGTACCAGGTTTGCAGCAGTTGGTTGGTGATGTTGGTAAAATTCTGATCCCGGAGAATCCTCACATCCGTTATGTCGACCTCGCCAATCGCGGTTTTGTAACCCTGGACATCACTCAGGACGAGCTGAATGCCAGCTGGCACCATGTGCCGTTTGTCGGCTTTAAGAATGACCAGTCACATATTGGCAAACGTTATACCGTCAAGGCAGGCAAAGCCAAACTGGTTTAATAACAAATACAAGTGGCACTTTTGCGTTATCAGGGCGCATCCGTGCCACTTTTTAGCCTTACCAACCAAGAATAAAAGCCATTAAATATCAAAAACATAAAAGAAATCTCAAACTTTATTCAAAAAACTTGCTTGAAAAGCGTTTGCCCCGGCCATAGATAGATTTGTGAGGACGCCGACAGGGTCCAAAACCAAACTAAGATTTTGTTTTAAAAGTCTTTATTTAAGTAATATTAGAGTTAAAAACCCGCTATTTACTGGTTTATTGCAAAGAGTAAATGGCTTAATTATCGCTTTATGAGGATACGATTATGCGTACAGTAGATTTATCACCCCTTTACCGTTCATTCATCGGCTTTGACCACCTTGCATCTATGATGGATGCAGCGCAGCGCAGCAGCGAAAAACAGCCCAGCTACCCGCCGTACAACATCGAAGCCTTAGCTGAAGACAAATACCAAATTACCATGGCGGTGGCCGGCTTTACGGAGCAGGAGTTGTCGCTGGAGTCGGAAAACAACACGCTGAGCGTCAAAGGCGAGAAGCAAAATAAAGAAGACAAAACCGACCGAAAGTTTATTCACCAGGGCATTGCCGAGCGCAACTTTGAGCGCAAATTCCAGCTGGGCGACCATGTAAAAGTGATTGGCGCTTCGCTTGAAAACGGCCTGTTACTGATTGACCTGGAGCGCGAAGTACCGGAAGCGTTGAAGCCAAGAAAAATTGAAATTGGTACCGGTAAGCTGATTGAAGGCTGATGCCTTAAGAGTAGTAACTACTCACTCCCTTTTCCTTGTATTACATTGTTGAATTTCCACCAGCCGCCCGCAAGGGCGGCTTTTTTGTGTGCTGTAAGAGATTATCTAAATTGCCACGCCCAGTGCCTCGGCCACCCGGGTGGCATGTGGACCTAACCAGCCCAGCACCGGAGTAAAACGCTCGACCAGCTTTTCACTATGGCTGGCAAAGCTTTCAGCCTCTTTGGCTATTTTAGCCGCACGGGCCAGCGACTCTGCTACCTCAGCCTTATCCGGCTGCGCCTGTTCGATTTCTTCTTGTGCCTCCTCCAACGCATTATTCAGCTTGCGCGGCTGCGCAATGCCAAGCTCACCCAACGCTGTGGTTAACTTACTCAGCGCCTGCTGAATATCCACCGTCTGAGGCTCAGGCATGGTGATGTTGGGAGCGGCATAAATCTGATTATGATCACCTGTGTTTATCACCGCGCCATTGGCATTGCCACCCACCTTTATTGTCCTGTCTGACATTGGAGTTACTCCTGTTCTAATTCATTGAGTTTTTCGACGATTGAATGGATCAGTTCACTATCTGGTATTTGCGCTAACGCTTCACAAGCAACTCGGTAATTACGCAACATCACCTTCATCCATGTTTTATATGCTTGTGGCCATTTTATAAAATAGGGAAATAACATCTGTATTGCCTCAAATCCACTGGAAAGGGCTGGTGTGTAAAGCCCTAAATCACTCTGTCGGTTAGCAAGATTATTCAACGACATGGCAAGATCTGGCACAAACGCATCCGGGCTTGCCAGAGCCAGTGCCCGAAAGTGTTTCACAGCTTCAAGTGCGTTTGACAGAGCAGCTTCTCGCTGCTCTTGATCACTTTGGATATTGGCAAGATTGTTAAGTGATATAGCCAAATCAGGCAGATAGACATCAGGGTGCATTTGAGCCAGTTTTCTCCTATATTCAACTGCTTCAAGCGCATTTGATAGGGCAGCTTTACTATCACCGAGTTCATTTTGTCGGTTAGCAAGATTATTGAGGGATATTGCCAGGTCAGGCAAAAAAGCTTCTGGATTGACTTTCACAAGCTCTCTTCTATGCTCAACGGCTTCAAGCGCATTTGATAGGGCAGCCTCACGCAGGCCTAGTTCACCTTGTTGGTTAGCAATGTTATTCAACGATGTTGCCAAGTCGGGTAGAAAATTATCCGGATTGATTTGAGCAAGCTCCCTTCTAAATTCAAGAGCTTCAAGAGCACTAGCTAAAGCAGCTTCATGAGCGCCCAGTTCACCCTGTCGATTAGCCAGACTATTCAAGGACATCGCCAAATCAGGCAAAAAGCGTTCAGGCCTTCTCTTGGCCAACTTTCTCCTTAGCTCTACAGCTTTCAGCACGAATGCTAAGGCACTTTCACGCTGACCAAGAACGCTTAGTCGATTGGCAAAGTTATTTATTGATTTAGCCAATCTGGCGATATCTTGTTCAGACATTGGCGTTTGTGTCTGTTTCTCTGCATGCAGGTATAGTAAGTTAGCTAGTTTACAAGCCAACTCAGCTAACGTCAGGGAGCTAAGTGGGATAGCACCGTCAAGTAATGCCAACAATAACGGGTTATGTTGATTAGCATCTATCAACTCATCTGCCCACAGCAACAACTGAGCCTGTTTTGCGTCTGGCTGGCTAACCGGGCAGGCAAAGTCCTGTAGCAGACGAACTAGCGCTGCAGCCGCATGCTCTAGACCATATTCAAGGGTCCGGGCCAAAATTGCAGGCGCTTTTAAGTTACGCTCCTGATCACTTTGCAGCAGCTGTATACACATAGCCTCGGCAATCAGATCTGGCTGAGTGGTTGACAGCCTGACTGATTCGCCCCCGTCATCCGTTGGCGGAAACGCTTGCTGCAATGCCTGCAGTTCTTTATCCAGGCTTGGACTATGCCAGCCCATGGCTACCAGCTCAGCGCTGAGCGTCTGGCGCATATCGGCAATACGGAGCCCGCCACACAGTAAATGAAAGCACAGGCAATGAGCCAGCTTAATGGCATCGCCCCCTTCGCCAAAACATTTGTAAAAGCGGTCGATTTCTCGCTGCGCCAGTTTTTCGGCCGCAGCCAGATAATGTAATGATAAGGCCGCGCGCGGCAACATGTCCCGACACAGAATACCGGCCATAACCAGCGCCAGTGGATTACCAAATTGCGGGTCGGCCAGCGCAGTATCAAAGTCGGCTTGTTCACCGACCTCGGGGATTGTACTAGTTTGAGGGTGCGGCACCAGCGCTTGCGCAGCATTCAGCGCAGCACACAATACTGCTCGCCGTAATGAGATATCACTCAGCCCAGCCAGCGCATAGGGCTCAAACTGGGTAAACAGGTCAAGTCGCGCCTGGTCGCTACCTAACGCAGAGCCCGTTAGCGTGTGCCACCAGCCAGCCTCTTTACTGGCTTCGCGCTCCAGCAGCAAGATACGCACCCGGATGCCATCGACCAGCTCGTCGAGCTGAGACAGGGCATCCAGCCATTGCGCTAGTGCCTTAGCATTGGCGCCGGCGTAATCAACCACCAGCAATAAAGAATGAGACCAGTTTGCCTGGGCAAATTTAAAGGCATGCGCCAGCTGTGCCAAGTCGTCGCTACGTACAAAACCCGCAGCCCAACCCGGTTGCTGCTCTGCCTGCTCGCACAGCTCAATGGCCAGTCGCGTTTTGCCACTGCCTGCAGAGGCAGTGATGGCAAAGACGGAAATATCCCTGTCGTCACTTAGCCATTCATTGAGTAACTTTAGCTCGTGCCCCCGGCCCAGCAATTTCAATGCTTTGTTGTGCGCGCTGAGAATATCCAGCACATTCGGTGGGGTTTGCGAACCTCGACGCCGCCGGGCAGGGGTATGATGGCGCACCAGCGGAATGCGAAATTCCACCGCACCTCCCACCTGATTATGATCACCACTAATAATAATGCTCTGATTGGCACTGCCCTGCACTGAAACGCTGCGCTCAGCCATACCTATTCTCCCTGGTGTTTGCTTATTTTTCATCCTAATCCAGCACTACAGGTCAGGCAAGGGATAACAGTTACCCAGCTCTGTAAGCTCGTGTAACTGGCACACCACAGATTGTGTTCCATACTTGCTCTCGGAAACCACAATCCGGGAGGATAACTATGCTGGACTCAACCCCACTGACCACCAAACAAGACACCACCTTTGTACAAAGCTATGGCATACATACGGGCTTTATACCGCGCTCACAATTGGTGAAAAAACACTGGATGCTGGCAGGCGATGACTATGCCAAATTGCAGGGACACTGGCACGATAACGCGCTCACGGCCATTTATGGCAACTATTTTGTGGTAGATAAAATCAATGGCGTTGAGGTCAGCGATGCCCAGGCACAGGCAACCCTTGAGGAATTAAGCCGGGTCACTCTGGCGCAGCAATTTGGTCCTCAGTACAGTAATAACATCAGCTTTTTTGCCTCAGACCGCAGCGTCGGCTGGGAATACCCCGTGCTCACGCCCTCACAGGCAAAAGAAATCAGCAACAGTCTGGATGTGATAGCCTACAACAAGGTGCTACGATATGCCTTCGCGTCAGCCTATGCGTATAGCCTGGAACCCGGTGGCTCATTTGCCTACCACGATGACCCTCTGTATCAAAAGTTAATGCTGACAAACGGTAAGCTGGAGATTATTGATTCATTACTCAATGTAGACGGCGTTTATGCCTTCGCGGTCAAAGTACCAGCCATTGCCTCTGAAAGCCTGGAAGAAGAAGTCATCATTGCCTACAAGGGCACCAATCCGTTTAACACCGGTGACCTGTACGAAGACTTTAAACTTTTTTTCGCCAACCTGGCCGAAACCGACATCGCCTGGCAACGCACCGCGTATGAGTTTTGTCAGCACATTTTGGATCAGTATCCACCCAATCAGGCATCTGTTGCCCCCGGCTACCAGATACCCGAAACGACAAACAGCCATAACGTAGTGCTAACCGGCCATAGCCTCGGCGGCTATACCGCAGTCGACTCAGGCGTACGCACAGGCATTCAAACCCGGGTTTTTGCCTCACCCGGCACTAAGATCATCGACACTTACGCCCGTTATTTCGCCAACACCATGCGCCTGCGTAATGTGATCAACTTCCGCACTGACTATGATCCAATTTCCTCTTCGGCATTGCGCCATGACGAAAACGAAGTCGAATTCCCGGCTTTCCCGGATAAAAACCTCTTTGTGAATCATTCGCTTGAAAATATGATCAAAGAACGCCTGATCCCGCTCTACCACAACTGGCAAGATCCAACAGCCCGCCCGAGCCAACTATTTATCACCCCGGACGCCAGCATAGGCGCAGGCCTAAAATTCCGCACAAATTTTTGGGGGTCCACTACAAAAGGCGATTAAGTATCGCCTTTTGTCAGTGGACGCGAGCCCTGGATGGACGACGAAAGACCGACGATTAAGTATCGTCGCAGCTTGAAGAGATGAGCGCATGGATGCGCGATGGACGCAACTACAGGGATGTACTTTACTTATAACACATTGAAAAACCTACAATTAAGTATCGTCGCAGCTTGAGGAGATGAGTGCACGGATGCGCGATGAACATAACTACAGGGACGTACTTTACTCCCAGCTTTAACGATTAAGTATCGTCGCAGGCTCGGCGCCCCCGCATGAGGAGATGAGCGCATGGACCTACATGGATGTGGGAAGTAGAACAATGCAGGAGCACATTGTCGAGATGCGCGATGGACATAACTACAGGGACGTACTTTACTCCCAACTTTAACGATTAAATATCGTCGCAGGCTCGGCGCCCCCGCTTGAGAATAATAACGAGTAGCCTCCATCATC
Source organism: Pseudoalteromonas rubra (assembly GCF_000238295.3). Classification (NCBI taxonomy): domain Bacteria; kingdom Pseudomonadati; phylum Pseudomonadota; class Gammaproteobacteria; order Alteromonadales; family Pseudoalteromonadaceae; genus Pseudoalteromonas; species Pseudoalteromonas rubra. Next base: position 25,763 of record NZ_AHCD03000044.1, on the reverse strand, counting down.
TCGGCTTCACTTCCGTCATCCCGGCCTTGAGCCGGGAACCACTGGCAGCAAAACGGTGGATGACCTGAGCAAAGATCCATAGCAAATAACCAAAAATAAAAATCAATTAAAATCAAAGATATAAAAAACACTCAAACTTTTTTCAAAAAACTTGCTTGAAAAGCGTTTGCCCCGGCCATAGATAGATTTGTGAGGACGCCGACAGGGTCCAAAACCAAACTAAGATTTTGTTTTAAAAGTCTTTATTTAAGTAATATTAGAGTTAAAAACCCGCTATTTACTGGTTTATTGCAAAGAGTAAATGGCTTAATTATCGCTTTATGAGGATACGATTATGCGTACAGTAGATTTATCACCCCTTTACCGTTCATTCATCGGCTTTGACCACCTTGCATCTATGATGGATGCAGCGCAGCGTAGCAGCGAAAAACAGCCCAGCTACCCGCCATACAACATCGAAGCCTTAGCTGAAGACAAATACCAAATTACCATGGCAGTGGCCGGCTTTACGGAGCAGGAGTTGTCGCTGGAGTCGGAAAACAACACGCTGAGCGTCAAGGGCGAGAAGCAAAATAAAGAAGACAAAACCGACCGTAAATTTATTCACCAGGGCATAGCCGAGCGCAACTTTGAGCGCAAATTCCAGCTGGGCGACCATGTAAAAGTGATTGGCGCTTCGCTTGAAACGGCCTGCTATTGATTGACCTGGAACGCGAAGTACCGGAAGCGTTAAAGCCAAGAAAAATTGAAATTGGCACCGGTAAGCTTATAGAAGGTTAGCACCTTAAGAGTAGTAATTAGTCACTCCCTTTTCCTTGTATTACATTGTTGAATTCCCACCAGCCGTCCGAAAGGGCGGCTTTTTTATGCTTATGACGCCTCGTAACACCAAATCAAATCGGTAAAAGTCAGCCTGACATGCGACTTTTTCAACTCTAAACCCAATCCAGAATAATACCAATTTGCTTAATTAAGTGATCTATTTTGAGGCGAGAAAATAGGGTCGATAACAAGGCAAAAATTTTGCTATTTAGTTGTTCTAAATGAGAAATTTTTAACGCTGTTAGCGTCCTATTTGCTCCTTCAAATAGACCAGGTATTAAGGGAAATTGGTATAACATCCAAATCAATGCAGCCCAGGCCATCACCAAATAAACACCACCACTCGTGTGGCTCTTTTACGGGCTAATCAGATTCATAACACTTCGAGTATAACTGCCTATAAATACGGTAAATTCATACTATAAAACCCATGCCACGGCGCATTTCTGTTGCTATTTTGATGTAGAACATAGTCAGCGTAGATACCCAGAACTTAGATTGATTTTTGCGTGATGAGTTGTGAAGCTGACGACCACTAAGATCACGCTTGTAAGCCATTGGACGCGAAAAAAGGAGGTGCAATGCCAGATCTGAGTTTTATCCACCTGTCTGCTTTTTATGAGCTCACTGCCCTGGTGGTATTGGCCGCGGCACTGGGTTTTGTCGGCGTGTTGCTGCGCCAGCCTATGATTGTCAGCTTTATTGCCGTAGGGGTGATAGCCGGGCCTTCGGCGTTGAATATTGTTCAATCCCATGCGCACATAGAACTACTTGCCGAACTGGGCATTGCTGTACTGCTATTTCTGGTTGGCCTTAAGCTCGACCTTAAACTCATTCGCACACTCGGGCCCGTCGCACTGGCCACCGGACTGGGACAGGTTGCATTTACCTCAGCCATTGGCTTTGTACTAGGCAAAATGCTGGGACTGGATACCGTTACCGCTGTGTATGTGGCCGTCGCGCTGACCTTTTCCAGTACCATTATCATAGTTAAACTACTGTCCGATAAACGCGAAGTCGACTCCCTGCATGGACGCATAGCTGTGGGCTTTTTGATAGTTCAAGATTTAGTAGTGGTACTGGCCATGATGGTGCTCTCGGCCATGGGCATAGGGGCACAGTCGGGCGGCACGCAATCCGCCCTGGCTCAGGTTGGCAGTGTACTACTTTATGGGTTGATCATGCTGGCATTTGTCCTGGTGTTTATTCGCTATCTGGCAACGCCACTGGTCAGTCGAATAGCACGCTCTCAGGAGCTACTCATCACCTTTGCTATCGGCTGGGCCACCTTACTGGCGGCGATAGGCAGCCAACTGGGCTTTAGTAAAGAGCTGGGCGGCCTGCTGGCAGGTATCTCTTTGGCATCTACCCCATTCAGAGAAGCCATTGTTGCTCGCTTAGCCTCATTGCGCGACTTTCTGTTACTGTTTTTCTTTATCGCCCTGGGCACCCAGCTGGATCTCAGCTTACTTGGCTCACAAGTTTTCCCAGCGCTGATACTCTCTTTATTTGTGTTAATTGGCAACCCGATTATTGTGATGGTGATCATGGGGCTGATGGGCTATCGCAAACGCACCGGCTTTCTGGCGGGATTAACCGTCGCACAGATCAGTGAGTTCTCCCTGATCTTTATGGCCATGGGACTCACCATAGGTCATGTCACAGCCGACTCTTTAGGACTGGTCACGCTGGTGGGTCTGATCACTATCGCGATGTCGGTATATATGATCACCTATTCTCACGGTTTGTATAACAAGCTGGAACGCTGGTTAAGTGTGTTTGAACGCGACCAGCCATTCAGAGAAGCTGCGCTGGAAAACCAGCCCTCGTCTGAGCAGGCTTACGATGTCATTCTGTTTGGTCTTGGCCGTTACGGTAAGGCATTGGCTCACTACCTGCAAAAAGAAGGATTCAGTCTGCTGGCCGTAGACTTTAACCCCGACGAAGTCAGACGCTGGCGTAACGATGGCCACCTGGTGATGTATGGCGATGCCAGTGATCCGGCTTTTGTGAACGACCTGCCGCTACAGGGCGTTAAGTGGGTGGTATCAGCTATGCCACAACATGATTTAGGGGTAACGCATGAAGACCCTCGTCTGGCGCTGCTGGACGGGTTGAAACAACAACACTATAGCGGCGGTATTGCCATTTCAACCCAGCACCAGCACGACCAACCCCTGTTAGAAGAAAGAGGCGCAACCCTGGTACTGATGCCATTTCATGACGCCGCTGAACGGGCGGTAGAGCGGGTAAGAGCAGCGACCCCAGCCAGCACTCATACAGAGGTGACTAATGACACGATTTAACAGAATTCTATGTGTGGTAGACCCAGAAGCAACGATGGACACCGCCGTTATACAGGTGCTCCGCCTCGCACAAGATAATCAGGCAGACATCACTTTTATTTCAGTACTGAAAGAGGTCAAACACTGGCGCACCTTCTTTACCAGTAAAGCGGAGTATGCCAGCAAGCTTACTGAGTTGCTCGCCAATAAGCGGGCCGCCATCGAAGCGAAAATCAAAACACTGGATAACAACCTGGATCCCAATATCATCGTTTGCACCGGGATCGGCTTTATAGAGATCATCAGGCGCGCGATCGATGATCAATGCGATCTGGTGGTAAAGTGCGCCGAGGATGCAGACTGGATGGATCGCATGCTTGGCAGTGAAGACATGCACTTATTACGCAAATGCCCCTGTCCCGTATTGATGCTAAAACCCTGCCAGCTTGATGCCTTTGATAAGATCCTGGCCACGGTTGACGTGAACGACAGCTTCAGAGAATTAGATGATGAACAAGTACAGGACAAGCTCAATCAGGCCGTGATGGAGTACAGTGTGGCGCTGAGCCTGCCGAAGCCGTCTTAACTGCATATGGGCAGCGCCTGGGATGCTTACGCCGAAGACTGGTTACGTTACGGCACCTTTGCCCATCAGTCGGACGAACAGGTGGACGACTACGTAGAGCAGGGGCGCAGAGACTGTGCCACTAAGCTGGCCCGGCTAGTGACAAAAATGGACGCACTGTTCGACAAGTCAGCCGTTCAGTATCTGCAACCCAAGCTGCATCAGGTCAAAGGCAAAGCCAGCAAAGAGATCCCCCTGCTGGCACAAAAACACAAGATTGACTTAATCGTGATGGGCACAGTAGGCCGTGTCGGCATTCCAGGTTTGATCATAGGCAACACCGCCGGATCTATACTGGAACAAACCCAGTGCTCCGTACTGGCCATAAAGCCCAAAGGCTTTCAGACGCCAATCAAGTAACCGGGTTAACTCTGTGGTCCACCGGCTGACGAGTCGTGGGCCATTTTTCTGGCTTTTATCACTTCGCCGACGCCAATACTGCTATAGGGCTTTTATCCTCGTACAGTAAAACTGTACTCAATGGGTAAAATCTATCCCATTGTCAGACATCACAAAATACCGTTTAATAAAGGTATAAAACCCCATTCATGATACTAGCGGGGTTAAGCAGTTTAAAAGGAATATTGATGTCAGAACACAACCCCGAACTATCCCCAGAGATTGAAGCACTGATTGAGCAAGCCCAGAGTGGCGATGCCGTGGCGCAAAATACGTTGGCTGATGCCTATTATTTTGGTGAGACAGTCGAGCAAAATTATGAGAGAGCTGTTTATTGGTTTGGAAAAGCTGCAGAACAAGGAGAAGCCCATGCACAATATAGTCTCGGCTATATGTACAGAATGGGACAATACTTCGAGCAAAGCGATGAAGCAGCCGTAAAACTGTACCAACAGGCCGCAGAGCAAGGACATGCTAGTGCTCAATATAACCTGGGCGTATTGTGCGTACGAGGAGAAGGTATAACGCAAAGCGATACAAAAGCCGTAAAATTGTACCGAAAGGCAGCACAACAAGGAAATGCTCTCGCTCAATATGAGCTAGGCTTCATGTACGCACGAGGTAACGGCATAAAGAAAAACGATACTGAGGCCGTAAAATGGTATCGATTGGCTTCAGATCAAGGCAATACTAGAGCTCTGTGTAATTTAGGTTACATGTACGATTTTGGCAGAGGAGTAAAACAGAGCAGTAAAGAAGCTAATAAATATTATCGCCTCGCCGCAAAGAAAGGAAATAACCGTGCCCAGCTCAATCTGGCCTTCAGTTATTTTCAAGGTGATGGTGTAAAACAAAGTTACGTTCGGACAAAAGCACTGTGTGAGCGGATTCTCAAAGACCCGGAACTAAGCTTTGAAGCTTATGAGCTAGTTGATAGAGCGGGACGTTTTGAAAAATCTAAGTCAATCAGCACGTTAAGAGAACTGATACTCTTTCACCTTCAAGTAAGAAAAAACCTTACAATGACTCACTACACCTCCTTCGACGTGGGCCAAGCAATCTTACTGGAAAAAAGCCCTTTCAGACTGGGGCATATTAACGCGGTGAATGACCCCAATGAAGGCAAATTGCTATGGCAAGAGCTGGGCTATGAGCCGGAAGAGGGTAATCCGGTATTTATCGGCTGCTTTTTACCGGACAGTGACAGCCTGAATATGTGGCGCTTTTACAGTAAAAACCATTTAAATGACGATGCCTGTGGCTGCGCCATAACTTTTAATACAGAGCGCTTTTTTGACTATCGTTTAATGGCAGAGCAGGGTAGCCACACAGAACAAGAAGAACAAATGCCCTCATTTGCCAATACCGGCCAGTCGCCACAGGAAAGCGCAGCATTCTATCGGGTTGTGTATCTAAAAGATAATTTCAAACTACTGGGTCAGGGTGCAACCAAATTGCAATCTTACTTCAAAGATCTCAAAAAAGAAGTCGATAAGTTTGTTGGTAAGAACCCGACGCCCGAAAAGCTGCAAATACTTGCCTGGCTGCTTGGCCCGCTGCCTTATTTGTTAAAAGATGCCAACTATAAAGATGAGCAGGAACACAGAGTGATCGTCTCGCATCTGGACTATGGTGCAAAAGAAATTAAAAGCGAGGACCCGGACTTTGCCAAAGGCACTGCCCCGCGTTTATATCTGGAGCTACACAGAGACAACCATCTGGCGCCGATTGAGTACGTGACGCTCGGCCCTAAAGCCCCCAACAAAGAGATGATGGCACCGTACTGGCGCCACCAATTAGCCAGCAAATTTTCTGCAAAGCTGGATATTCGCCCCTCACGCTGTGCTTATAAGTAGTAGAAGAGCTCCTAGGTGGTTGCTGTCGGACGTTTTGCCGTTTCCACCACCAACAGGCCACTGGCGACGGCGACTGGCAGCCACATCGCCATTCGCGCTCTGAGTACAGCTGGTTCCATCCCCTGACGACGGGCGCTGTGTTCCAGCGCCTGTTCAAACGAGGTCGCATGATTGCAGTGACTTAACAGATCGGCCTGCCAGTGAGTCAAAGGTTGGGCGATCAGCTGGCCATTTTGCTGGGTCAGGGCAATATAACGGGTTTCTCTGGCTGGCATAGCAGGCGATTCGGCGCCTATCGTTTGACGATTTTCCAGCTGAGATAATAGGGGGAGTATATCGTACTCACTCACCAGTAAACGCACACAGTCAGGCACCATAATGTTCAGTGATGCACCGCCGCCCAGCAGTTCAAACTCGTTCAGTGCGAATTCTGCTGGTGGCATTTGCTCAAATCCTTCGGCAGCCAGCACTTCGGCTTTGGCACGTTCAAAACGGGCCAGCTCCACATACACCTCAAACAGCGCACTTTGGCTGGCGTTGAATTTGCCTTGCGGCCAGGAATTAGCCAAAAATCGCACAAAGGCTTTACCCAGAGTATGAAAGGTCAAGGCCTGAGATGGTAAAGCCATCACGCATGCCTTGGCGAACACGTCAAAAACATCTTCGCCCATCAAGGCGCACAGCAAACTAAATTCGCCTTTCAGACACGCCTTCAGCCGCTTTATATGTGCTGCGGAATACGTTTGCTGTTGATGTTCTGCGGCTAAACGAGACGCTGCTTTAGCGCCTTGTTTTAAAGACAGGCCAGATGTGAGCCACTTTTGTGACACATCACCATGAGAATTTGAAACTTGAGACAACCAGTACTGCAACTGGCTGAGCTCCGGGGTTGAGTACGTCATTTTGCTACCGGTTTTAAACTGTGTGCTAGGTCTGAGTGTTGATGCATTTCTCATACCACGAGCGTATAAAATAGCACCAATATTCACTAACCCATAACTATCAAAGGGTTCTGGTCTTTGCGTCTCTTTGTCTTAGAATTCAAACCAGTCAAACGGCGGGTTATTGGCGCTTGATATCAGACATACCGATACGCCAGACGTCAAAAGTTTTACCTGCACACAGGCTACCGCCAGACGTCAAAATAAGCTGGTGGCGCTAAAGAAGAATCGGAAGGAAAAAGTCACGGCAATAAAAAGCCGGATCAGCGGCGTCGTTCAATCTCACATAAATCAGACGCGTGCTCGTCGCACGCTTGTTGCTGCTTTGATTGAAGCACAGAAGTATCAGCACTCAGCTTGCGCTCGGCGTCTATATCGATGCCATTTGCCAGGCAGGCCTCTTTGTAAGCCTGGCGTTCCTGTGCGTTAACCACACCGTTGGACATAGCCAGTGCCAGACCGCCAGCCAGTTCGAGTTCGTGAAACACCAGATTACTGGCAGCACGCGGTGCCATTTTGATACTGGTAGATTCTTTATAAACGCCGCAATACTCATCAAAGGTCATCTCGGTATGCGGCACAAAAACACAGCCCGACAAAAACAAAGCACTGATTCCTGCTAAGGTGTATTTCCCTGACAGCATAGTCATTATCATCCGTATTTATCACTTTCAGGTAAGAGTATGCACTGCACTAAAATAATACAACGGGTTATGACATAAATCTGACGCATTCTTACATCTGCTGACATTTTACCGGGCAACAGAGCGTAAAGCCCCTTTACACTCTGTTACCCAAACCAGCCATATATCCTACTGAGCAAGTTGCTTATATTGACGTCGGTACGCATGCAACAGAGGTTCAGTGTAACCATTCGGTTGTGCCTTACCGTCAAGCACTAACGCCAGAGCAGCCGAAAACGCCAGGTTATCCGCCATATTGTCGCCACTCATAGGCACATAGTGAGGATCATGACTATTTTGCTCATCAACAATGGTCGCCATACGGACAAACGTGCGCTTAACCTGTTCTTCGGTGCAAATGCCATGATGCAGCCAGTTAGCAATGTGCTGACTGGAAATACGCAGAGTCGCTCTGTCTTCCATCAGGCCGATGTGATTGATGTCAGGGACTTTAGAACAGCCAATGCCCTGATCAATCCAACGCACCACATAACCCAGAATGCCCTGCGCATTGTTGTCTAGCTCAGTCTGAATATCCTCTTCGCTTAACTGACGCTCACCCAGCAATGGCGGTGTCAGCAAGTCATCCAGGCTCGCCATCTGGCGCTGTGCAATTTGCTGTTGTAATGTGGCCACTTTCACATCGTGATAGTGCATCGCATGTAAAGTAGCAGCTGTGGGTGAGGGCACCCAGGCGGTATTCGCGCCGGATTTAGGATGAGCCAGCTTTTGCTCCATCATTAGCGCCATTTTGTCAGGCATCGGCCACATACCTTTGCCTATTTGCGCCTTACCTGCAAACCCTGATGCCAGGCCTATATCTACGTTTCGATCTTCATAGGCTGCTATCCAGGGTTGGGCTTTTATTTCGCCTTTAGGCAATACCGGACCTGCGAGCATCGAAGTGTGAATTTCGTCACCGGTTCTGTCTAAAAACCCGGTATTGATAAACACCACACGGGATTGTGCTGCATTGATGCAGGCCTGCAAATTAACCGAAGTACGGCGCTCTTCATCCATGATCCCCATTTTCAGGGTATTAGCGGGCAAACCCAGCAACTCTTCAACGGCATCGAACAACTCACCGGTAAAGGCAACTTCTTCGGGGCCATGCATTTTGGGTTTAACGATATTGACACTTTGCGCACTGGAGTTTTTCAGTGCGCCATCACCGTGCAGATCGTGCAGTGCCGCTGTTGCGGTGATCACCGCGTCGACAATGCCCTCAAAGACTTCTTCGCCTTGCTCATCTAAAATCGCAGGTGTGGTCATCAGGTGGCCCACGTTACGCACAAACATCATCGCCCGGCCTTTGAGCGTAAGCGATCCTCCATCAGGTGTCAGGTATGCTTTATCTGCGTTTAGCGAGCGCACAACGGATTGACCGCCTTTTTCAAATTCCTCTTTGAGCGTGCCCTGCATCAGGCCCAGCCAGTTGCGGTAAACCTGCACTTTATCTTCGGCGTCTACCGCGGCCACTGAATCTTCACAATCCATAATGGTGGTCAGGGCCGACTCCAGAATAATGTCTTTGATCCCGGCCTTATCAGCCTCTCCGATCGGATCCTGAGGATCGATCAGAATCTCAAAATGCAGATCATTATGCTTAAACAACAGTGCCGTCGGATTCTGTGGCTGTCCGTTATATCCGACAAACTGTGCGGGGTCCGTCAACTTAACCTGACTGGAGTCATTGAGCGTGATGATCAGCTCACCCTGAACCACTGCGTAGTTGGTACTTTCAATATGTGAGCCATGCGCAAGCGGCAACATACGATCCAGCAACTGGCGGCCATAAGCCATTACTTTAAAGCCGCGTACCGGGTTGTAAGCACTTGCACGCTCCGCACCATCTTCTTCGGATAGCACATCGGTACCGTAAAGTGCATCGTATAGAGAGCCCCAGCGGGCATTTGCCGCATTCAATGCAAAGCGTGCATTACTCACAGGCACCACCAGCTGCGGACCGGCGATACGGGCAATTTCGGGTTCAACCTGCGCTGTGGTAATGCTTTGTGCTTCAACCGCAGGCACCAAATAACCTATGTCGGTCAGAAATGTCCGATATTTTTCAGCATCCCAGCCTGGATTGGCTATATGGTAGTCATCAATTTGCTTTTGCAAGCTATCGCGCTTTTCCAGCAGTGCACGGTTTTTAGGGGTGAGCGTACGAATAATATTGGCAAAGCCAGACCAGAAGTCGTCTGCGTTAATCCGGGTGCCAGGCAACAGCGCCTGATCGACAAAGTCAAACAGGCGCGTATCAATACGTAAACCAGCCTGTAAAATATGAGAGCTCATGTGAGTGATCCTTGATCGGGTTTGAACGGGTCACTTTAAAATAAGCCAAATTCGGTAAAAACAAACCCCTTTTACCATTCACAATAAATATACTGGCAATAACAACTATAAATTTAAAAAATTTCACTGGTCGGTCTAGTGTTTATTTAAACGCCAGCAAGCACTCTCACACTCGCAACCTGGCGAACATACATAAACCAGTTAGCTTAAACCCGTTCGAAGGAATTTTGTTATGAGCAGTTATACCTCTCAAATTGATCGTCTTACTACACTGTGCCAGTCTCAGGGCAATGCATGGCAGGGCATTAACCCTGAATTTGCAACCCGCATGCATTTACAAAACCGCTTTAAAACGGGTCTGGATATCGCCAAATATACCGCAAAAATCATGCGCGAAGACATGGCAGCTTATGACGCAGACAGCAGCCAGTATACGCAGTCTCTGGGCTGCTGGCATGGCTTTACTGCTCAGCAGATGATGATGGCCATCAAACGTCACAATAAAACCACTAAGCGTTCCTATGTATATCTGAGTGGCTGGATGGTCGCTGCGCTTCGCTCTGAATTCGGCCCGCTGCCTGATCAGAGTATGCACGAAAAAACCGCTGTGCCTAAGCTGATTGAAGAGATCTACACTTTCTTAAAACAAGCCGATGCACGTGAACTCGACCACCTCTACAAGGCGCTAGATGAGGCAAAAGCACAGGGCGGTGATGTACAAGCAATCACAGCACAAATCGATAATTTTGAAACTCATGTGGTGCCTATCATTGCAGATATCGATGCCGGTTTTGGTAACGAAGAAGCCACTTACCTGCTGGCCAAGCAAATGATTGAAGCGGGTGCCTGTGCCATCCAGATTGAGAACCAGGTATCAGATGCCAAACAATGTGGCCACCAGGCAGGTAAAGTCACAGTACCTCATGAAGACTTCCTGGCAAAAATCAATGCGGTACGTTACGCCTTCCTCGAGCTGGGCGTAGAAGATGGCATTATTGTTGCGCGCACGGATTCTTTAGGTGCCAGCCTGACTCAAAAAATTCCGGTCTCGAAAACGCCTGGCGATCTGGCCAGCCAGTACAATGCGTTCCTGGATACCACAGTGATCTCAAGTGCAGCCGACCTGGAAGAGGGGGATATGGTGATTAAGCAGGAAGGTGAACTGCGCAAGCCGGTGCGTCTCGACAATGGCCTGTACCAGTTCAAAGAAGGTACCGAAAAAGACCGCGTGGTGCTCGATTGCGTTACCAGCTTACAATCAGGCGCCGATCTGTTGTGGATTGAAACCGAAAAGCCCAATGTAGAGCAAATTGCTGAGCTGGTTAACCGCGTACGGGAGCAAGTACCGAACGCCAAACTGGTTTATAACAATTCGCCGTCATTCAACTGGACCCTGAAATTCCGTGAACAGGTTTATGCAGAATGGCAGGCACAGGGTAAAGACTTATCTGCTTATCCGGATCCCAACCAAGATCCTAAAGCGTTAATGGCACCAGAGCTGGATCAGTCAGAACTGGCAGCTGAAGCAGATACAAAAGTACGTACCTTCCAGCGTGATGGGGCTGCTCAGGCCGGTATTTTCCACCACCTGATCACTTTACCTACGTATCACACAGCGGCACTGAGTACCGACATTCTTGCAGAAGGCTATTTTGGCGACCTGGGTATGCTTGCATACGTCCGCGATGTTCAAAGACAAGAGATCCGCCGCGAACAGGCGTCAGTGAAGCATCAGGATCTGGCAGGCTCCAATATAGGTGATACGCATAAAGAGTACTTCAGCGGTGAGAATGCGCTGAAAGCCGGTGGCGAAGCCAACACCATGAACCAGTTTTAATTGTCATAAAGTTCCTTAATCAAGCAAGGGCCTTCGGGCCCTTTTTTAGATCAAGTTTTTACCAGCTTTGAGGTGCCACGGTTACCTATGCACCCAACTCCCCACACCGAGTGTCAATGCTCAGCGAGCTGGCTTCTATTATTATCAGCCGGATAAATGACGGATCAACATTTTACCTGCGCGGGCAATCGAGATCAGAATTTTATCAGCAGGGCGTTATTTGGCAGTTTTACCGAACGGGAATAACGAAGAAGCAGGCTATGCACCTTGTTTTAGTCAAAAAATAGGAAAAAACAGTGCCTTTTTAGCTGAAAAATTCGACTAGGCGCAATAATAAATACGTCTCAGGCCACATTTTTACTAACTCCGGTGTCCATAAATCAAATTTTTACTAAGTCAGCATCGAGATAAAACAAAATTTTACTAACTAGACAAACAACAAATCACCTTTTTACCAACTCAGCAAACTGTAAACCCCCTTTACAACTCCATATTTGCCCCACAATTATTTCATACTCTGAATAAAGTCTTATGTGCCATTAAAAAATTATGAAAAAAATACTGCTTCAATCAGCTTTTGCGTTACTCAGTATAGTCTCTGTTAATGCTCAGGCTACTAGCTCGACAATTACCTTGCCGGAAATCAAAAAGCTTGAGCTATCGGGCAACTACGAGCAGGCACTGAGCAGTCTGACCCCATTTTACAATCACTCCGATCACCTGAAGCAATTAAATGCACGCTTTGTTGAAGCGAAAATCTATCGCAAACAGGGCAAACATCAGCAAGCCATTGATGCGCTGGGCAGGCTATCAGAAAAATTTCAGCTGGATATCGACAATCAGTTTCAGCTTTATAAAGAGCTGGGGATCAATTACCGACGCATGGGTAAGCTGGATGAAGCTGAAACTAACTACAAACAGGCATTAAATACTGCTAAGGCAATGAATAATAGTGATTTAATAGGTCAAAGCTATTCGAATTTAGGCACCTTGTATGATTCTAAGAACGAATTGGCAAAGGCTATGCAATTCCAGCTCAAAGCCAGAGATGCACTCAAAGGCAGTCAGCTCCACGGCGTAGTCGCAAACAACTTTTATAATCTGGGTGATATGGCAATGCGCTTCAACGACCTGGAGCAGGCTGAATTCTTTTTTACCAAAGCCCTGATAGCAGATAAGAAAGCAGGTGAATTGAGCCACATCGCCGGCACAGCACTGCGACTGGCTCAGGTTACATCGAAACGAAAAAACTACTTACAGGCAGTTGAAAAAGCCACCGAAGCAATTGAACTATTGGAACAAATCCCGGCCAATGTCAGCCTGGCTCGTGCCCATCAGCTGATCAGTGGCGCTTACCTGAAGCTGGAAAAAGGCGAGAAAGCCGAAGAGCACGCAAAGTTATCAATGCATTACGCCTCGCAAAGTGATAATCAGATCCAGAATTTTCATGCACATGTGACTATGGCCAGAGCCTACTTATACCTGCATAAATCTGAACTCGCGCGCCCACACTACGAGTGGCTGACACGCTTTATGGACGAAGAGGAAGAGAATTCCTACATATCTCAGCTTTACTACAACCTGAAAGCCAAGTTTGACTTTCAACAAGGTCGCCACCAGGAAGCGTATGAAGCCCTGATCCAGGCAAATACTTTTTTTGCTCAAACGATTGAAAAAGCCAACTCAGAGCAAGCACTTACCCATAAGCGCACCATAGATACGGTGATGCAGCAGCAACGCCTGGATGACTCAGAACATCACCGTAAGCTGACGGAAAGTCAGTTGCGCAATGCGCAGCTCATGCAGCGTATGTGGCTATTTGTTGCCCTGACCTGCTTGTTGCTGGGTATTTTGATCAGTTATATTTTGTACAGTAAAAATAAGACCGCACGCCTGAAAGCCAACCTGTATCAGCAAAACCTCAAACAAAAAGATCAAATGCTGGCCGACATTTCTCACGAACTCCGAACCCCGTTGAGTGTGCTCAAACTGCATATTGAGGCTTTGGAATATAACCTGCTTGATGACGATACCCTTGCATACAGCAAAATCAATGAGAAAATATCCCAGCTTAATCATCTGATCTCAGACGTTTATCAACTTTCTCAGGCCGATAACCAGGCCATAGTTGTCAATAACCAACCTTATTGCACCCGAACGCTTGCCGACAGTTACTGTTATGACATTAAGCGACTGGTGAAAAGCAATGGGTTGCATTTTAATGCCGATATTTCGATCCCCACAGATGCCAGTGTATTAATAGACAAACCCAAACTGGACAGAGTCATAGATAACCTGGCAAAAAATGCCTGCCTGTACACAGACAAACCAGGCCAGGTGCGGGTAAAAATCAGACAAAACTGCGAAGGGTTGATCATTCAGTTGGAAGACTCCTCTCCGGGTGTTTCAGACAATGAGAAACCACGCTTGTTCGAACGCTTGTACCGGGTAGAAAGCTCGCGAAGTCGTGCGACAGGAGGGTCTGGTCTGGGGCTATCCTTATGTAAAAGCCTGGTGGAATCCATGTCAGGTGATATTGAACTCAGGGATAGCAGGCTCGGGGGTCTATCTGTTCGCGTAACATTACGACAAGTTACGTCTGAGTTACCCGCTAAAAAACTCAGTAACAGTCAGGTAAGTGCGTGATCTCGTCACAATTCAGGTCGTTAGATACCTAACGACCTGACCTTTTAGGGAGCAGCAAGACATTGCGGATTAATTTAACTGACCGACAGCAACAAGCCTCAGCTTGCCATTAACTTTGACAAATGTCGCACCAGAGTAGTAACCCTGTCCATTACCGATATTGAGTGGTTTGTTAAGGTACATATGCTGACCACCAACAAACTGACACCCCCAGGTAGAACCTTCGACATATATAATACTGCCATCTGAGAACTCACTGGCATCCAGCTCACATCCGATACGATTAGCACCATTCCCATTGATGCTGACCGTATGGCTGGACATAGGGACAGTGATCACCTGATCGTCACCGTGTAATACACAATCAAACACGCCGATGTTGTCTAGTTGATTGCCACCCAAAGAGGTGTCTATGCTGGAGCCTGAATACAGCTTTACAGGCGCGGCAGCGCTCTGGTTCACGGTTGATCTTGCGGTCAACATACTGGTGTGTAGCTGCCAGGGCTCAACAAAGGTCACGGTATCACTTCGTACCGAAGAAGAGTGGGAGACGAGTTTACCTTCAGATGAAAAACTCGCATAAGTCATTGTTGCTGATGCAGATTGTAGTTCAATGGTATTCTTAATATCCACAGCCTGAGTGCTACTCTGTCCGACTATATTCAAAACAGAATTATAAACAACCACAGGGGAAAGTAGCGTGCCAGAATCGACAAATGCAAGGTAACTGTTGCCACTGCAACTATGGCGGAAAGTACCGTCGTCATATTGCGTGTCAGTGGAGAGCAAAATCGCTGAATCAACCATGGCATTTGCACCATATGATGATCCGTTTCCGTTCAGGAGCCTGGCATACTTGAGCTCGACTTCAGAACCCATAGACTCAGCCAGAATACAGGTGGCAGCATTACCGTTGGAAGCATCAAATGTAATATTAACGCCATGCACTTTCGCCCCCCGGTGCGCCGCTATCAGCTCAGAAACTGGCTGTGAACTGGCTCTCAGGGTTAAATCCTGAAAGGCCACCTGTGCGGACTGACCCGTTACATAAACAACCGCAGTTGAATAACCAACAGCAGAATCCAACACCACTTGTGCATTTAACGCAGCACGGATCACGACGCCACCAGACATAGTGTTGCCAGTACGAGTAGTGCGGCTCACGATCGTTTTTCCGTTACACATCAGGAGTGCAGGTCGGCCAAATTGACTGGCAGCGTTAGATGGACGTGATGATGTATTGTATATACCTTCGGCAAGTTCTATCGTTTGCTGATGCAGAATGACATCAGGCAGATTGTCCCAGGCAGCTTGCGGAGTCGCAAAGGGCGCGTCCATTGAGCCATCATTGTTGTCACTGCCCGTGAGTGCGTTCACATACCAAACTTTCTCACCTTCCGTTACCGAAGGCGAGGTTTTGCTAGGTACAACAACCTCCCCAGTGCTTGCAGACACAGCGCCAGAGGCTCCAGCCAGCCCTACCAGTCCAGCCGACGCGATGAAGCGACGACGACTAAAATTATTATTATCGTTCATTAGTTCCCTCAATTACATTATGTAGAGTCGTACAGAATATAGCCTGACGTTTAAGGGAAAGGTACACCATCTGGATACAAGTGTTTGTTTTAATTTGTTACCAGGCGGTAATAGTCCCTGTATTATTTAAGAACAAACAGCACACGGTCGATAATTATCATCAAAAAAGCTGGTGCTTATTTCTTACCCATCACATAAACCAATCAATTTAATCTTTTCTTAACTGCTCCGATCAGAGAGAACAAAAGATGGCCTCCATTTTCTTTCCACAATGATTGGTTTTAATAAGCAATATACACGGGAGGAATAGTCTATGACACAGCGTACTATGAAACACAATGAATGGGTAAAAATTGTTGAATCCAGACATCGTCAAAAAAAGCAAAACACGACAGTAAAAACCACATTACCGATCTGGTCTATGTTACTGGGTGGCTTTATCATTCTTTCTGCTGCATGGTCTTATTTTGTTGATAGCTCATCTGAAGAAGTTCAGATCGCAGCGATTGATTCAAGCGCCCAAAAACGTATTACGCGCTACTTTTCTAAGCAGTTCATGATGGGCAGCTGGAAATTCAATAATATTGATTTTAAAAGCGGCGAGCTAAATGTATTCATTCAGATCCCAACCAAACTGGCGATGTCTGAAAATGAAGTTAAAGAATATATCCGTAACTCATTATGCCCTGCTGCTAACAGTCGAGTATGGCAAGATGTACAAAATAACGACATGTATATTTACTTATATACAGATATGCCTCGCAGGGGCAAGTACGCTTTGTGTAATAGCTGATCATACGCAAATAAAAAAAGGGGCCTGATGGCCCCTTTTTTTATTGTCTTAAATATCTTGTTAACACTGATTATCTACTCAGAATAATATAACCATATATTATCAGCAGCTTCGAAAACAGTTTCATACCTACAGAAAAGGTGCTCAGACGAGAGTAACAGACCACAAATGGAAAGGTTGAAAAGTAATAATGGTTAAGACTGGAGGCATTACATAGCTGATTAAATTAACTGATACTGAAAATACTATCAGCCCGTTTAACGGTAAACGTTGATAGCCTGAACTTTCGGGTAACTAGTTCCCCAATTTGAAAAGCAACCGTTTCCGTAAATCGCAACATTTTTACCGGCCATAAACGCGGCAAGTAACGTTGAATAATGCCTCTTTCCACCTTCTGTACTAGTATCTATCCATACAATTTGTTTTTGAGCACAGCCTATGCTGTTAGCATCGTTTGCTGAAAAATAAACCCGCACTCCCATAGGCTCAGAGTTAATAAAATCGATACGTGCACTTCTATCTTTTGTTACCCATCCCGCAGCTGAGAGCGCGCCAAAACTGGTTGCAGCCAATAAAGCGCCAAAAATTACTTTTTTCAAAATTGTTCCTTGTTTAGATTATCAATAAGAAGTCGTATAAAAGAATATCGTAAACATAAAAGGTACACAAAATTAAAAGCAGTTGTAGCCACATTATTGTCTATTACTCCAACTCCAGCTTTGCTTTTTCAGTTAACTCGCTCGGTAATTCGCGCGACACTGAGACGCCGAGCTCTTTAAACTCGGAAGCCTGTTTAATCAAATTTCCTTTTCCGCTGTAGAGCTGGGCCATAGCTTTATCATACCCTTCACGAGCCTTATCAAGCTGTTTACCAACCCCTTCTAAACTATGCAAAAACGCATTCAGCTTGCTGTAAAATTTTTCAGCACGCAGGGCCAGCTCTTTACTGTGTTTACTCTGTTCTTCAAAACGCCATAACTGTTTGACGATATTCAGGCTCGTCAGTAATGTCGTCGGTGTGGCAATCAAAACTTTGTTCTCAAGCGCATACTGATATAAATCGGGTGCATATTTGATAGCCTCGACAAACGCAGATTCAACCGGAATAAACATAATGACCACTTCTGGCGAGTTCAATCCCGGCAAGCGCTCATAAGATTTATCTCCGAGCTCTTTGACCCGGGCTTTCACCGCTTCAACATGTGCCACAATAGCTTGATTGGCATCGCTATCTCGTTCCGCGTTTACATAACGGGTATAAGCATTCAAAGATGTTTTAGCGTCGACAACCAGGTGACGCTGTTGTGGAAGATAAACAATCACATCGGGACGATATTTGCCTTCTTCGGTAGAAAAACTGACTTCGCGCTGATAATCATTGCCCGGGCGCAAACCTGCGCTGTCCAGTACATTTTCTAACATCAGTTCGCCCCAGTTGCCCTGAGTTTTCTTTTGTCCCTGTAACGCATTGGTAAGTTTGCTGGCCTGCTCAGTAATGGCCTGATTATTTGCCTGCAAATGCAATAACTCGGTACGTAACGCCGCTCTTTGTTTAAGCTCTTCGCTATGAATAGCCTCCATTTTATCCCGAAAGCCTTTGAGCTCTCCCTGAACGGGTTGTAATAACTGAGAAATTTTGTCCTGACTGTGGCGAGCAAACTTTTCACTTTTATCTTCAAAAATCTGTGTGGCCAGGTTTTCGAACTCCTGTTTAAGAACTAACTTAGACTGCTCCAGCTGTGCCAGCTGCGCATCAAAAGACTGCTGTTTCTGTACCAGCGTGGTTTTGACATCAGTTAGTTCAAGCTCAAGGCGATGTGCATATGCTTGAGTATCCTGCGCCATGTCTTCGGCTTTTTGCCAGCGCGTCTGTAATTCGTTGGCCTGGCTTTGTTTTTCAGCCAGTCTTGCTTGCAGCTGCTGGCAGTCACCGTGTAGTTGCCAGTGTTGAGTTTGTGCCTGTTTTAGCTCATCACTGCGCAGCACGAGCTGCGCCTGTAACTGCTCGTTTTGCACCTCGAGTTGTTGCCGGCATGCCGCACTTCTTTGTCGAAATAAAAAATAGAGCGGAGCAAAAATACATGAAGCAAGTACAGCGCCTGTACCAAGTAAAGTAAAAATATGAGCGGGAGAGAGGGAGACTAAACTAGACCAAAACATAGGCATTCTCTTGATGTGACTATGCTTAGATAATATCAATTACACAGCCTAAATGCCTATTATATTGTGCTTTTCCAGAAATTAGTTTTGACAAGATGCGGCGCATGCGCGCCGTCATTTATGCGTCGAGCTGTTGCTCATTGAAGCGATAGCCTGCACCATAGACTGACTCAACTATCTTGGGCGAACAATCGATTTGCTTTATCTTTTTTCGAATATTTTTGATGTGGCTATCGATAACGCGATCGGAGATATCAAAGTTATCGGGCTGAATATGGTCCAGGATCTGTTGACGCGAAAACACCCGATTAGGAGACTGGTACAACATGGCAAACACATCAAACTCAACCTTAGTCAAAGACAGTGTGTTGCCTTTGATAGCCACAATGAGCTGATCAACATCGACGACGATTGCGGCTTCCTGAGAGGCACTAGGAGCGCTCTGACAGCGACGTAGTATCGCTTTGATGCGCATGACGAGTTCAGCAGCACTGAATGGCTTACAAACGTAATCATCGGCACCAAACTCCAACCCTTTCAAACGGTCTGCCTCAGATACCTTAGCGGTCAGCATGACGATAGGGACCATAGAGAACTCACGGATCTGACGCATGCATTCGACGCCGTCCTGATTTGGCAGCATGATATCCATTAGAATGGCTTCAGGGTTGTTCGCTCTCACCCAGTCGACCACCAGAGCACCATCAGCAATATGAGAAATTTCGAATCCAGAAGCTTTAAAAAACAGCATTACCTGCTCTGCAATATCGTAATCATCCTCAACGATAAGAATATGGTGCTTTGAAGTCATTTAGCCTCTCGATTTAGCCTTAAGTTGTGAAAGCTGCCTTTTAACCTGACCTTTTAATTTATCCGACAGTGTTTCGTCAAACAGCAGCATGGTCAGAATACTCGCCAGATCTTCTGAACTGGCTACCTCATTCAGTAGATCATAATCACACTGTGACTGAGGTTCAATAAAGTTTAACTGTGAAATTGAATTTTCGTAGCACAACATAGCTCGCCCCTTGAGTCCATCACGTCCTAATTCGCCAATATGGTCATTAAAGTAAAACAATATGGATCAAATATGGAACAGCTTAAAAATGCGCAAAAAAAAGCCGGTTAACTGTTAACCGGCTCGATACAATACTTGTATTTAATAGGGGGAAATCAACAATATGCTTACTACAAACTAGGCGTTAACAACAAGCATAATGATAGACCTCACCGGGTTCGAAAAAGTTCAGAAAAAATTAGTTTTTTATCATTTCGAGCATTTGCGCTTCATTGAACTGGGTCAAATTCACTCCTGCATCGGCAAATAACGCATCAACCAACGCCTGTTTGTCTTTTTGCATTTGATAGACCTTTTGCTCAATCGAGTTAGCAATGATCAGCTTATAGACGAATACAGGCTTATCCTGGCCAATGCGATAGGCTCTGTCTGTTGCCTGATTCTCAACGGCGGGGTTCCACCAGGGATCAAAATGGATCACCGTGTCAGCCTGGGTCAGGTTCAGGCCCGTTCCACCCGCTTTAAGGCTGATCAGGAAAACATCGACCTCTCCTTCAGTAAACTTTGTGATCACCTTGTCCCGCTGACGCGTTTGCCCTGTGAGCATAGTGAACGGGATGTTTAACCCGTCGCAATGGCTGGCTATCATGTCGAGTACACTGGTGAACTGGCTGAAAATAATCACCTTACGACCTTCTTCGAGGAAAATCGGCAAGTGACTAGACAACCAGTCAAACTTAGCACTGTTAAATGTCTGCGTTTTGTCTACCAGACTCGGATGACAACAAATCTGACGTAGCTTTAACAGCGCATCTAAAAAGGCCAGCTTGCTGCGCTCTACACCTTGCTCTTTGAATAAATCAAGCAGGCTGGACTCAACCTTAGCCTGGACCTGATGGTACATATCTGCCTGATCACCGCTGAATTCAAGCTTCTTAACCAACTCAGTTTTCGCTGGTAGTTCCCGCACCACTTCTGACTTGGTTCGACGCAGAATAAAAGGTGCAATCAGAGACTGTAACTCTTTTGCGCGTCGGGTATCGTTTTCTTTCTCAATGGGATGCTGAAAATAATGCTTAAATTGTTGTTTTGTGCCCAGTACATCGGGCATCACAAAGTCGAGTAGCGATTTAAGTTCGAGCAAGTTATTCTCGACAGGAGTGCCACTTAGGCACAGCTTAAACTCCGCTGATAACTGTTTAACGCACTTAGAAATTTGCGCGGTTTCATTTTTAATGTACTGTGCTTCGTCGAGCACAATCGAGTCAAACTCCAGCTCAGAGTAGTGCGCCAGATCACGTTTTAGTAACGGGTAAGTGGTAATGATAAACCGTGCGTTAGCCACCTGATTGAGCTGCTTGTCACGCTGAGCACCATGGACCGTTAATAAGGGAAGATGAGGTGCAAAGCGACGGAATTCGTTTTGCCAGTTACCCACCAGACTGGTTGGGCACACGATCAAAGAGGGCTTTGTCACCAAAGTGTTATGCTGGGAAATGAAATAAGCGATCACCTGAAGGGTTTTACCCAGGCCCATATCGTCGGCGAGGATCCCACCTAGCTGATGGCGATTCAGGAACCTTAGCCAATCCACGCCCTGAACCTGATAATCACGTAACGTGAAATGTTCACCGGTGCTGGATACCCCCATAGCTCCCGTTGCCTCAGGCTTGCTTAGCTCTTCCAGATAATCAAGCAGGCGCGGGTCGTCAGACACACTCTCAACCGCCCCAAGATCAAATAACTTACTGGCATAGGAGAGCGGGAACTTGAACTGCGAGCTTGACAGGTAATAGCTAAAGCGGGCTTTAAGTTGCAATAATTCGTCATACACCGCTTTTGGGATAGCATAGAACTGCTCCGCGATGTTGATGTACTGATAAACATTGGCCAGAGAATTCACTTCATGAGACGGTACTTTATCCCAATCAAGGGTAACCAGTTTATCATCAAACATCACTCGGCCAATAACATGATGTTTTTTATCCCGCTTAAGTACCAGAGTCACTTTAGGGGTTAATACCGGACGACCACCTTGTAGTTCGTCTACCTGCCAAAGCTTACTTTGCAGGAAAGGGCGAACTTCGCTATTAAACCAATGATAAGTAACATCATCATCGTGTGGCAGAACAAAATGATTTTGCTGTGCAGAAAACCCAAGCCCATTGAGCATTTTTTCACAACGATTTAGTTGTTTAGCTTTTGAGTAACGGCCTTCCTTATCGAGCAGAGACAATGCCAGTTTCAATGGCGCGCCAGGCTCTATACTTAATTTGGCAACCAACTTATCTTTGTTTACCAGGTGCTCGTGGCCCTGAGGCGGTGGCACTATGTTATCAGCAAAGACATCCTGAAAGCGTTTTATCACCGCTTCAATCTTTGTCGCATTGATAAGTGGCATGGTATGCAGGTGCGCGATCTCCTGAGCACTTAACTCAGATTCAATCCGACCCAAC
The DNA here is from genome assembly GCF_000238295.3 of Pseudoalteromonas rubra. Classification (NCBI taxonomy): domain Bacteria; kingdom Pseudomonadati; phylum Pseudomonadota; class Gammaproteobacteria; order Alteromonadales; family Pseudoalteromonadaceae; genus Pseudoalteromonas; species Pseudoalteromonas rubra. Next base: position 3,405 of record NZ_AHCD03000044.1, on the reverse strand, counting down.
ACCATATTCTCGGTGTCCAGATAAACGGGTGGATCTGTTTTAATCAGTTGCCATTGTTCCACTGCGGTTAAATGGCTGGTGAGCCGATATTCATCTCGCTCCTTTTCCCAGCCAAATTCCAGATGCTGCTTGTGACCAAATGCGAGCGGCTTGCGACTACTCTGATAAAAACAACGCTTGCTCTGTACTAACTGCTGTAAGGCAGAAAAGCCCCAACTCCCGGACAGTTCAAAGTGGCCTGGTGTATTTTGCGAACGGATCCAGGAAAATAGCCTGAAATCGCTCTCGAGTATATCTTTTGGTGGCACCTGACTATTAAGTTGGTGCTCGGTCAGTGCTCGACCCAGCGGGTATATTCCGTCTGGCTTTTGCGGCGTGGTCTTAGGATTAACCAGTAACTCATTACCACGTGATTCAAGCACAAATAACAGCACATTGGTCACGTCCAGATCATTGACCTGCTGCAACTGAGCCAGCTCATTAAACCAATCATTGACCAGATAAGACTCACCAAACCCACCTGAATGGTCGATTTTCAGTTTCAGCAATACTGCTGCGATATGACGGCACTTTGGGTTATTAGAACAGGTACATTGTGCCTCAACGGAGGGGGTACCTTTAACTTGTTCAATCTTGATATGCTGCGTAAAGGTATTACCAAAATTGCCCATGACCTGGGCGTCTATTTTCGTAAAATCCTCAGAGTGCTCCAAAAAGCAGATCTGCTCGTCGTGCAAATACTGTTTGGCCTTGCTTAACAAGGCAGCATTAAAATACTGTTTGAGAAATCGCTCTGACAATGGAAACTGAGTCGACTGTTCCTGCTTAATTTCCTCAAATAGTGCTAGAAGTTGCTCTTTAGATAACTGCGAAGACATTCGTTTACAATAAAAAAGACGTAAAAGAGCAGTATATGAAATTACGTATTTGAGCTAAAGGGAAAAATGGCGATAAATTGGGAAAAAATGACTGGTTGGATGACAACTGACGCCATAAAGTACGAAAAACGGCCGAGAAATCCGGCCGTTAGTGATTAATTAAAACTTGCGAGTAATTTCTCTAATTGCTCCAGGCGTTTTTCTGTCATGACGCGATCATCAATTTTTACCGTAATGGCACCACTTTTAATGTTCTTTTGCACTTTGACATAGTCATTTTCAAGTAATGCGATATTTCTGGCTTCAGCTTTAGAAAAGGTCGTCAGATAGTTGGTGAGCAGTACTGCACGCTTCTCGTCACTTACCGGATCTGCTGTGAGCTTATCTGGATTGTATTCAGCTACTTTTTGTTTGAAAGCATCATTATGATCCTGGATCGCAGCAATGAGTTTTTTGGCGGCTTCCCGACCCAAATGGTTTGCTGTTGGATACAAGCTCACTACGTCAACAGGGATCTGCTCATAGGCTTTTAAAGAGTCTGCGATGGCTGTGTGTGACAAGCCTTCGATTGCCGCAATTTCACGATATGAGCCTTTTTTCCCTTGCTGAATGAGTGCCTGCTTAGTCTGAGAAAAGGCCTTTCCCTGCTCCCATAAGCTAGGCGCAATATATTGGTCTGAAGATACAGACAGTACTTTTGCGTCTTCATCAGTGAAATCTGCTGACGTTAAAATGACATAATCAGCGCCACCCAATAAACAAGCTTTTCTGCGTCTGGAACCCGATAATACCTCATGCACAGAGCCTTTTTCCCAACATAAAGCGGGGTGTAAATTACGTTTATCAGATTGAATCGCGGGTAAAATATCAGCAACTGAACGTTCATTAAGCAGTGTTTGGTCACGTCGGTTGTCGCCGTAAACACGGGTGCTCTGAGTGATCTCGCTGTGTTTGATCACCTTACAGATCAAAGTGATCGTTCTGTTTGGATCGCTAGGAGCTGGCATGGTGATCACATCGCCAACTTTGGCCTGATCTAACAAATCGTCCAGACTGCTCCCTTCAACGGGTGTTGCAAATGGGTCGATGCGTGTGTCGTTTTTACGTTTTCTAGCCATGAAATAGTTTACCTGCTTACTGATCGAGTGATGACTGTGTTGAAGGCCAATTTGAACGAATCAACATTTCGAGTTCATCGACCACGTCTTTAATATTTTCCTGAGATTTGATCAACGCCTCACGACTTGCCAGTGAATCTGAGGTTTTCTGATCGAATATTGTGTTGAATGAAGAAGAGCTTGCTGTGATAGCAGAGCTATGGTTAATAGGATAACTCATTACCTGACGGCCAAAGGCACTTCTGACATCTTTGACTATATCACGCTGAGAATGGTTACCTTTAACATAGTTAGTTACCAGGAACTGCATGAAGTCCCAGCCTTCATGTCCAAGCGCAGCTACCGTGTGATAAATTTCACCCAATCGCTTCAGGTATTTGTTATTCGCATCAAAGTCGACTGCTTCCGGATGTACAGGTATCAGCATAGCCGTAGACGCCATCAACGCGTTGTAGAACATGAAATTAAGAGAAGGGGCTGTATCTATCAAGATAATATCAAACTGCTCTGAAACTGGCTCTATGACCTTTTCCTTTAACTTATGATAGTGACGAGTTTGAGCGTAGCTTGAGGATTCCTTAAGTTCAGTGGCTGTCTCATGCTCAAAATAAAAGTCATCCATTCCTGATGGTAATACACGAATATTTGGAATATGAGTCTCTTTAAAAGCGTCTGAAACGAGTTGGCTCCATGTTTCACCCTCATCAAGTTCTATGCAATCTCGCATTAGATCACCGACGGTAATCGGTTCTGGATCTTGTGAAGGAAAAAAACTAGATGATGATCCTTGAGGATCCAGATCAATGATCCCGATGCGATACCGTTTAATATTTGTTGTTGCAAGCGCTGCTGCAATATTTACGAGGCTCGTTGTCTTACCACAACCACCTTTCAAACTATTGATAACGATAACCTGAAGTTTGTCTTCAGACTTTCTGTGATCAGCCTGGATCCCTAAAATTTCTGCCATTGAGAAAATATTAGCAAGTGTGTAGGCATAATGACCGTTTGCGCCTTTCTGAATTGCCAGATGATCAAAGTCGCCTTGATCATGACGTCTTTTTAGTGTTCTGTTATTTACACCAAGTAAGTCTGCCGCTGCTTTTTGTGTATAGGTACGAAGTTCTTTATCTTCGCTCTTAAGATGTGCACGATAATGCTGAATTCGGCCTTCAAGGGACTTTTCAGCTACTTCAGCGGTTGCTTTCAGCAGCCGATACGTAGAGAGGGCGTTGCTATTAATAGACATACGTTATTTCCTTCAAATGATGGTTATTATTATAATGTCCATTACTTTTGCAGTAAACATAAAAAAACAAAGACATCTATATTGATAGCTTACTTAAAGAATAAATAAATAAGATTAGAATTGGTTAGATCTATAGGTATTAAAGGCTAAAGGGCTGATA